>JAWCEH010000098.1:0-9346 GCA_038859955.1 Bathyarchaeia archaeon
AAAAGGGAAATACCGTGATTGTCGGCGTATCAGGCTCGTCAACTGGCGAAATTTCGATTCCGGCCAATGAAACCTGGCGTGTTCAATTGGAGGTTAAATGGAAGGCCGGCGCATCATCGTCGGACAAGGTTTCGTTCACATTGCAGCTAATTGTTCAGGGAGAATGAAATAAACGCGGATAACCTTTTCCTGTCTACTCTTCAATTTCTTTTTATTGTGAGGCTATATCCCCATGGTGTTAAGAAGCGCTTGGACGGCTGTCTTAAGCATCATCTTGCTATTTAGCCTATCATCCACATCTCAAACGGCAGTTTGGAATACGCTGCACGTCTATGCATCTCCGGTTAGGGCTGAGAGCCCAAGCGTAATCCTTCAGTCTGGAACGGCTGGAGCAAGCACCGTTTACAAAAACAACACTAGTGCCACAGTTGATGTGGCAGCTGCATGCTGGAGGGTTCAATCTGGAGTTGGCTTTATCCCTGCTGGGCAAACTTACACGCTCGTTGACATCAAACCAGTCAACTTATCTAGGGCTTTTCTCCTCGTAACTTTTGGTGGCGGAGTTGCAAGCGCACAACCGGAACAAGACGTGATCGTTAGTGGAAGGTTTGCATCTACCTCGCAATTACGTTTCGAGAGAATGGGCACAAGCAACCCGGCGAACTTCGGCTGGTATGTCGTTGAAGCCTTGGGGACGCAGATAACCGTTCAGTCTGGAACAACTCAGTTTAGTCAAACGGAAACCCTGAAAAATGTTCTCATAGAAGATGTTGGAGACGCCAGGAAATGTATTGTGGTTTTATCTAGAAGATCAACTGGATCGGATAGGTCTCAATATAATAAGGCTTTTGTAACTGGGGAATTAACCAGCACCACCAACCTGAGGTTGAGGCGTGAGGGAACTGGAACAACAGTGATCGTCGAATGGTTTGTGGTTAAATTTAATGACAATACTGTAGTGCAAACTGGCGAAACCACTGTCAGCACCTCAAACCCCACAAGACAGAGCATAAACCCAGTAAATACATCGAGGGCATGGCTCTATTTCACATGGAGGGCTACAGCCAACGGTTTGGCTCAGGTCTCGGTTAGAGGGTGGCTGGAGAACGCTGGGGAGATTCGATTCTTTAGGCAAACAACCACTGGGACGTGTTATGTCAGATGGTTTGTTATAGAAATGCCCCAAATACCAGCTGGAATAAGCGTTCAAAGGGGATTTCACGACTCAACCGTCAACAGCGAGTATATTAAAAATATAAAGATTTCACGGGTGGATTTAGAAACCGCTTTCTCATTCACAACATGCGATTCCACGGGCACTGGAAACGCTTTTCCCAGACCTTTTTGGGTTGAGAGCATCACAAACTCGACAAACCTGCGCCTGCAAAGATGGTACACCGGGCAGACTTCTGACCACAATTGGCAAGTTATAGAGCTGGGAAAAGCAAACTATGATTTTATTCTGAAGATTATTAATCGCGCCCAGGAAAACTGGAAGATTAGGCTCAAAGCCTATGCTCAGTCGAATATTGAGCGCTTGGTTAACTGTACAATTTACCTTCGAAGCGATGCAGGCTCCTCTACCCAGATCCAGGTTCTCTATGGCACATATAGCCAACATTATGGGGATTGGTGCGACCTAACGGGATTAGGCACAATTCACTTAGTCATGAAGGCTTCGGCTAAAAACTCGGAAATAACGCATATCTACGTCTTTCTCGAGGTTCTCACACCTAGTACCTCAACATACAATCTACTGACAATAGAATTTAAAATATCTTAAGATAGGATTAAGAAAAGCCGAGCGATTCTGACCCGAAACGAAACAGATTTTTAATGTGCTTTTGTCTCTTTAAGCCATTTAAAAACATATTTCATGAATTCTTCAAAGTCTTGGAGTTTCGTTTGGAGGAACTCGTAAACCATGGTGAGGTTTATTGATGCATAATCATGGACTAGCAGGTTTCTGAAGCCTATCATTGAGGCGATTGCCTCCGCCAAGTTTTTTGGGATTATTTCTGCCTCGGAGAGTATATATGGAATGTCTCTGTAGCGCTCCGGTCTCTTGAGCTGAAGCGAGGAGATTATCTCGTTACCTATGTCGATCACGCTTTCAATAGCCACTTGAAGGTATCTTTCAGTAGATCCACTTACCCTAAAATCTCCCATGAACTCTTCTATGCTACTCTTTCTGAGCTCCTTTAAGTAGTTTAGGTATTGGTTTAGCCTGCTTATCTTGGCTAAGATTAAAGTTTCATCTATTCTTGTTCCCGCTTCATTAGACATTCATCATACCTCTTCATATCAATGCTGAAATCCAGATACTCGCTCACGGCTCTTGCTTCAAAAGTTACTCTCGCCCGCTCACTCCTTGAATAAATAACTCTACCATACCTTACTACGTGGTATTTAAGCATTGGTGGGGCTGTGTTTAAGATTACTAGGTCCACGTTATCTCCTAAGATTTCAGTCAACTTGTTGATTAAATAGAGGTAGCACTCAAGTAGGCTCCTCGGGGTTTCGGAGAGAAGTACAGCTATGTCAAAGTCACTTTCCCTCGTGGCATATCCTCTAACATGAGAGCCAAAAATATAGGAGACTAAAACATCCTTCTCACCTTCAAAGAAATTCACTAACACCTCTTCAACTTCTCTGCGCAATTCTCATCACCATAAAAATGTATTTACATTGTATTTATATCCTCCTTTTCCAAGCGAGATTAACTATAGTTGGAGACCCCGTCAGACCGCTTTTCATATAAAATGAGACTTTCAGATTTACATCATTGCACATATGCTATCGCTTGGTCTATTAATATGATTCTATGGTTTTTGGTTAATGGATATTATTGTACTGAAAGTTCATGCACCGCTATCTGAGTTACCCGTTTTTCGTTTATAATCTAATTCCTTAACAAGATTCTGGCTTTTAATCTCTAGAATGAAAGAATTTTCTGAAAGAATGATCGAAAATTTTCATATATACTTATATTAAGTAGCATTTGCATTATACTATTAGGTGTAGCGGATTTGAAGGGTAAATTACTGCTGCATCTATTTTTGGTCTTATTACCCGTTATAATTAAACTGGCTTTAATGCAGTACCCATATATCGTCAACGCCAATGTTAAAATCGTAAGCGCTGAGATTGTTGGTGATGGATTAATACTGCGTTTGACTGGCACGATTATGATTAATCCAGCGAAGATCCCAACAGAGAAGGAGAAAAACTGGTATAACTTGCCAGAATTTCTAGATTGGTGGGAAAACGGAACAAATATTGAAAATGTAATAAACAACGAAATTAAAAAACACTGCGGAGGACTCATTAATTTATATGTAGAAGTAGAAGAGATTGATTTGTGGTGGGTAAGAAGGGACAAGGGCAAACTCGATGTAATCGGATTTGATGTAACGGTTAAAGCGTCTTTGACGGCTTGCACTGACCTTGATTCTCTTATTTGAGACCCTAATTTCCTTGAGGTATATTTGCCCTATTGTCAGTAGATTGTAGGTTGCTGGAATTAGCGGTTTTTAGTTTATGGAAAGCTCATTGTGTAAGAGGATTTTGTAGATATTTTGCGAGATGGGGACAAGGGTGGGGGTTTAAACAAAAGGTTTTTAACGTTGTTCGCTTTTTTAAATTCTTCTGCAATATTCGGCTATTAATGAATCTGATATTTTATATTCGTTATTTGTTTTCTCCACGATGCTCAGGTTTATCAACGTATTGAGGAGCCTGCTTATTTCCGCATTCGTGAGCCTCCTACCTATCCATGCTTCTATAGCCTTTTTTATGCTGCTCCAAGAGTTTGCCCCTAAGGCGATGGCTTTAAGCGCATGTTTGTATCGAATGGATCTTTTAAATAGATTTTCAAGCTCTCTTTCAACAAGTCTTAATGCTTTTTCTCTCACCTCTCTAACGGCATCCTTTGATGCGCTCCCAGACTTAATGCACATATAGCCGAAATAAGCCAGCCAACCCACTATGCCATCAACGCTCTCGACAATATTTTCTATGACATCATCACCGACAGTTATGTTGGCTTCTCCGAAACCCTTCTTGAGAAATTCAATGGACTGCTCCTTTGTGAACCTTTCAAGCCTCACTATGCTGGTAAACCTCCCGTATAGTGGACTTGAGACGTCATCAAACCTTAAAAAATCTAGGAGTAAGCCAACCTCCGATCCAGTTAGAATAAATCTCAACCCTTTATTGTTGTCATAGGCGTATGCAAGTAGGCTTCTAAAGTCTATTTTACCTTTTCCACCCGTTAGAAACCTTAAAACTTGTGCTTCATCGAATGAGATAACGATAAACCCCTCATCCGTTCCTTCCCGTGCGTATTCATTTAGTCTATCAAAAATGGTTGTTAGGGTGAGGGTTTCCTCCCTCCAGTCAAACTCAACTCTGAAGCCTGAAACTCCTACACCCTTTATACCCCTAAAGTATTCAGTCATTCTCCTCCATTTAGACGTAGATTTGGAAACCGAGTCTGAGAGAAACCGATATAAATGCGCTTTGCTATAGCCTTCCTCCTCCAAAAACCTTAAGTCCAAATATATGCTGGGGGCGTTTAAACTATTTAGGAAGGACTTTAAAAGTGACGTTTTCCCAACTCTTCTAACCCCTAAAAGCAGGGTTATTGGAGTTTTAATGGCGTTTCTAAGCATTTCAATCTCCCTCTCTCTATCGAAAAGATCCTCCAGTCGATCTTTCGGTCGAGGATCAAAGAGCATTAAGTATCACCCCTGATACATTGTATCACCCCTGATACTTAACTCTTTCTCGCATACCTCTCAATGCCCAGTCTTCTTTAGCACCTTGTCAAGTTAGTAGAATGGCATTTAGCATCAAGGTTAGAATATGGTTGTTTTTTCCCTTATACTTGCAGTAGTTTTAGCATTTAACATTTTAGGGTTTATTAAAAGGTTATTAGTTAATAGGTGAACTAATGTTTTGGTGGTGATTATGCCAATCGTAATAATTGAAATGTGGGCTGGAAGAACGGAAGAGCAGAAAGCCGCTGTTATAAGAGGAGTTACCAAAGCTTTTGAGGATATTGGAATTAAATCAGAGCATGTACAGGTTATAATACACGAGATCCCTAAAAGCAATTGGGGTATTGGTGGCGAGCAAGCGTCGAAAATTTACCCATAGCCAAAGTTGAAGTCGATATCGCTTATTTCATTTACTCTCTTTTTTTATCGCCTTCCATTCTAGAGTAAGCAAAAACAGTCGATATACAATTTTGTGAGGATAAACCGGATGGAGACCTGGCTTCTAGAATTCCTCAAAAGATTTGGCAAAAATACTGGGGGATATATCTCTTCGGGAGGTGGAGAAAAAAGTTGAGGTGGCTTCAACTAAGAAGATGGGAAACCGTAATCTTACATAACAGGAGCTTAAAGTGATTAGGATGGAATTATTATCGACGTGCTGGTCTTTTTTAATCCCCTCTTAACTAGCTCTTAATAGATGTTCTCTATTTCTGAGAAGCGTTGCTCCTTGTGTTGCACCATGCCCTCGCTAAGGGCATCGACAATTAATGGGTTTCCTCTCTTTAGCATCTCCTTCGCCTCCTCTAGAGTATAAGGGTGAGGTTCAATTGATATTTTAAGGTCGCTTAGTACCTCGATTATCTCACCTATTCTATCTAAATACTCCCCCTCAAAATCGGCTATTATTAGAAGATCGTAGTTACTCCACGGCTTATAATCTCCCCTAGCTCTTGACCCAAAAAGGATTATAGCGGATGGTTTAAAGCGACTCTTAAGCCTACTGATAGCCTTCTTAAGAACGTTGGTTTCTTGAGGAGTTTTAGCTCCTCTCTGGTTCTCGAATGTATGGCGGGGTGATGTTCCCTGAGCCTTTTTATACAGTCTTCTCTCTATACCTTCCTGAGTTGTCTCTGTGAGGGTCTCAGATGTTGAATACGCTTTCCTCCACTACATCCAGTAGTCTAGATACCTCATCTACTATACTTAATAATTTCTCATCCTCAAGAACATAGTCCCTTTACAGGTAGAGTGAAGATATTTAGGTTTCATCGAGTGCTCTAATACATCCTCTGGGCTTCAGAAAACCTAGATAGGATACTCCAAGATTTTGTAGAGCAATAGAAGCAGATTCTCGATTTTTCATGGAAAATATAACAGGACTCTACCAGGCTTTATCTTGGACTCTCCTTCTTCGGTATCTGCGTATTTGAATGCTTCGGTTAAATCATTTACATCGTTAATAACAAATTTTTTTATCGAAATTATTCGTCTAACCTTGTTTTGGAAGTCTTTAGACTTTAATAGTTCTAAAGCTTTGATATAATGACTCATTCTGCTACGTGTGGAGCCTCTAAAAGTTAACCCTTTGTTTACAATTTTATTGACTTCAACTGGAACTTCGCCCATAGAGATCCCGAGCAAAATACATCTTCCTCCAGGCTTGAGAACGTCTATTGCCTCTTTGATAGTATTTTTATGCGCCCTTCCGCCAGCAGCTTCAAAAACAACATCTATTTTCTCGCGGATTTCATTCAGCACAAAATGATCCCTAAGTGAATTTATTGTAGAAGCAAAATCACGAGCTAACGAGAGTTTTTCATCCACTACACCAATTAAGTAAAGTTTTGTAGGTGGAATGTTACCGATATGGGAGGACACTAAAGTTAAAAGATAACCTATTGGTCCATCACCAATAACAGCGACCGAATTATTTAAGCTCACTCTAGATTCCTCAAAAGCATTTAATGCTACAGAAAGCGGCTCAGTTAATGTGGCAACCTCTGGATCAACGCCATCAGGGATAGGTAAAACCCGGTCTTCTGGGTATAAAAAGAGGGTTCTCGCAAGTCCATCAGCTGTAGCGGCCATGTATCTTGCGTTTTGACATAAATTTTCCATGCGGCTCTTACAGAAGTAGCATTCACCACAAGGTATTAGAGGGTTAACAACAACTTTAGCTCCAATATTTATTTTTGTTCCTTCACCAACCTCAACTACTTCAGCTACACCTTCATGAAGTAGGCACATCGGTAATCTTGTTTTTAATTTTTCAGGTTCCTTCTCACCCTTAAAATATAACATTTCACTTCCGCAAATACCGGCGACGATAGGCTTCAACAAGATGAAACCTTTGGGAATATACTCTATAATTCTTTCTCTCAATGCAAATTTAAATGGAGCTACCAAGCAAAACTCTTTTGCAACGAACTTCATTTAGCCTCCCCTTAAATAGGGGACCAAGAACATAATAAATCTTTTTTCTTTAGGCTTTCAGGTGAACTTTTAAATTGACACTACAAGAGTGATTTGATGTTAAATAGTCATAAAAAGGATGTTATAGAGGGTAATTTTGGTGTTAAACTAGTTTTCTTAAATCGCAACTAAAGTTCTTTTGCATTTAGGAGCTGGTATCCTTCGCTTCGCGTAACATTTCCAAGTACTGCTTAAGCTTATTGAATATCTCATTCGCTTTTACCTCTTCGGCGCTCTCTGGTAGCATAAACTGATATTTTCCTTGCCCAATATCCCTAAGAATAAAGTATTTCTTGCCAAACCCGAAATAAACGAAGTCTCTGCCGAATTCGATATACCAGTTTGCAGTTTCCCCAGACATAGTGATCACACCATCACAATTTAGCAAACTAATATTAAAGATTTTTTAGCCAAGAAGAGCGAACTTAATCCTAATGGCATTAAATAAGAAACCTTATTAAATCAGCAGGACGGAGATTAATTTATGCCAATAGTTCACGTGTATGTTTGGAAAGGTTTTTCATGCGAAGCAAAAAAGAAAATTATATCGGGCATAACTGATGTCTTTACTAAATTAAACATACCGACGGAGGCTGTTGAAGTAGTTATTCACGAAATTCCTAAAGAGAACTGGGGTTCTAGTGGAGAGCAGGCTAGTGAGAAATTTAAGCATATACAACCGCCATAAGATACGGCCATTACTGTCCGACCCTACTACATAGGAACAAAGCGGATACTTAGGTAAAGCAGAATATTGCATTGCGGCAACCAGGAAATTACGAGACTCTCAGATACAATATGCTATCTCCCTAAAAGCATGTTTTACCAGTTATAGATCCAACCAACGCATAAGATTATAACGCTTTTCAGAAAGCGTAAATAGCCGAAAAGTATATGAAAATGATATGAGGGTTAAAGGAGAGAATATGAGAGTTATAGGAGACCTACATATTCATAGCAAGTATAGTCGAGCTACAAGCGCTAATATGAATATTTCTGAGATAGTACGCTTTTCGCAGATTAAAGGATTAACACTTGTGGGAACGGGTGATTTTACGCATCCAAAATGGCTGCGTGAGATTAAGGAAGAATTGGTTGATTTTTATGAAACTGGATTGTATAAGCCAGCGAGTATGATGGATACTCCAGTGTGGTTTATGATTACTGGTGAAGTCTCAACGGTCTTCACATTTAATGGTGAAACCAAAAAGATACACCATGTTATATTAACACCAAGCGTTGAGATCGCTGAGCAAATAAATGATCGCTTATCAAAGTACGGCACCTTAGAGGCCGATGGACGGCCAACACTAGATATGTCAGCACCACATCTAGTTGAGGAAGTGATGGAAATCTCACGCGACAATATGATTTTCCCAGCGCATGCATGGACACCATGGTTTAGCGTATTTGGGGCCTTTAGTGGCTTCGATAGAATGGAGGATTGCTATCAAGATATGATTAAGTATATACATGCTTTGGAGACAGGATTATCCTCCAACCCGCCGATGAATTGGCGTCTAAGTTCGCTAGATAAATTTACGCTTCTGTCTAATAGTGATTCGCACTCAAGCTGGCCTTGGAGAATTGGGCGAGAGGCTAATCTATTTGAACTTGAGAATCTAACTTATTGGGAAGTAGTGGGCTCGATTAGAAGAAAAGATGCTAACATTCTAAAGCTCACTATTGAGACGGATCCGGCGTATGGCAAGTATCATTGGACTGGCCATAGAGCATGTGGGGTTTCGCTTCCACCTGAGGAAGCTATAAAAATCGGAAATATTTGTCCAGTCTGTCATAAGAGACTCACTAAAGGCGTTGAGCAGCGCGTCGAGGAACTAGCTGATAGACCTCATGGTTTTAGGCCTCCGGGTTCGCCTGGGTTCCTTCATCTATTGCCTCTTTCAGAAGTTATATCTGCGGTTATTGGTGCAAACTCACCGAACTCTCAAAAGGTTTGGAGCATTTATAATGCATTAATCTCAAAATTCGGTAATGAATACGCTGTTCTAATGTACGCAGCCCTTGATGATATTGCAAGAGTGACGAATCCCCTTATAGCTGAGGCTATAATAAGGGTTAGGGAAGGAAAA
>JAWCEH010000099.1:0-9326 GCA_038859955.1 Bathyarchaeia archaeon
TCGGCAAGCAGTTTCAGGTAGAAGATTATTTGTGTGGCGATGGCTGTGGTTAGGCTTATTATGGCCCCTTCTAGGGGTTTTTGAAGCCTAATTATGAGGATGTATCCCAGGAGGACCTTACATGCTTCTGAGATTAGTAGCCCATAGCCGAGAGTCTGGGGTTTTTTGGCTCTCAGGCAAGCCTCGAAAGCGTTTAGCAGGTGAAGTTCAACTATTTGAATTGAGACCAGCATGTAGAGGCTAATGTAATTTTGCACACCTAGTGCTGTGGCTATCAATGGCACAAGCGGCAAATAAATGAATGTTGCAGCTATGGAAACGGCTAAGTTTGCAACTATGCCCGTTTTAATAGCTCCTTTTTCTTGTCTGGCTACGAAACGCATGATCCAGAAGGGTAGTATTCCAGCAAGAATTGTGAAGTAGGCCAGCACATCATTTATGTTAAACCATACTCCATACTCCGGAGGGGTTGTTGAACGTGCAATCATGTACTGGAAGGCTAGACCCGTTGCAACACTTAACAGCTTTGCAGCAAAGATAACGAAACCGGAATATTGAATACGGATCTCGTTTTTAGCCAATCACTCACCCACAAGTTGCTATTATGCAGTCTGCGAGTTCAATTATCAACGGCTCGCACCAAGATGCCTATTTACCGTTAGAACACTTAAACTTAAACATTTTAAAATATCTGCCGCCACTATTTCTATGGTAAAAATCCTTTAAGAGATGAGCACAATTGGCAACCAAAAATGTGCTGATACTGGCGGGCGGCGGCGGCCACACCGCATATGGCTACGCCCTAGCTCAAAGGCTTTATGGAAGGGCGAACTTGTATTTTCTGGTCCCAGAAGGCGATAGGCTGAGTTATGAAAGGCTTAGCAAATTTGGCAACGTTGGCTTTCTCTTGAAACCTAGGGAGGCTAAAACGCCAACTGGAGAGTTTATACCAAGGCTTGTGAGGGCTTTTATTGGAGCCTTTAACAAGGTTCCAGGCGAATTTGATGTCGTTGTGAGCACCGGCAGCAACTTCTGCATACCGCCAAGTCTCTCCGCGTGGATAAAAGGTATACCAATAATCAACATAGAAAGCTCTGTTCGATTTACAAAGCCTTCCAAAACTGCTCTTTTACTTCAGCCTTTTTCGGCATTAACCGCATTGCAATGGGAAGAACAGAAAAAAATGTTAAAAAGGGGTGTGGTTGTTGGCCCATTTATCCCTAAACCTGAAATTGAACCATGGGATGGGGGATATATACTCGTAACAGGTGGGACTCTTGGTCATAAGCAACTTTTTGACGTGATTTCCAAAAGCAAACTAGAGAATGTTGTGTTACAGACTGGAAAAGTCGACCCTAAGCCTTATAAAAAACGACATCCTGAATGGAAAATAATAAGGTATTCCGCTAAGTTTTATGAGCTTGTGGCTGGAGCTAGCGTAGTAGTTACACATTTTGGCTACACGGCACTTGAAGCTGTGATTTACAAGAAGCCTATAGTTATAGTCCTTAATCCGGAGTGGAAAAGAACTGTTGGCAAGTCTGACGCTGAAATTTTTTCAGAGAAAATTAATGCAGTTTTTGTTTGGGATGTAAAGCTTGAAAACCTATTAAAAGCCGTTGAAGAAGCAAAAAGCAGAAGTTTTCCCACGTTTAAGGATGGCGCTGAGAAACTTACTGGGATGATCCTTAGTCTTTAGAATTGGGTGTGAAAAATGCGTGTTGTTTATGTGGCGTTAGATCCTCTAAGGTATCCTCGTATTAGGAAAATTTTATACAGCCTCAAAAAATGTAGGAATGTAGAATTTAACATCATGATTCCTCGCTTTAGATTTGTGTATCGCGGTGGTAGGTTTGGACGTTTGTTTTTCGCCTTTTTGAATTATTTTGCTGTGATTCTCCAAACCTTTTTTATTCGTGCTGACCTATTTTGGGTTGCTAATTGCCCTGACGTTTTGGTTATTCCCTTGGTTTTACGACGGAAACGGTACATTTTAGAGTATCGTTCCCCTTGGGCTATAGAAGTGGCGCAAGAGTTTGGAAAAGGTCCTTGGGAGAAATTCACATCCTTTTTTGAACATCTTGCTTTAAAGCATTCATGGATTATCACTTTGACTACAAGTAAGCTTCTTGAGCGTGTTAAGGACTATGGAAAACCAACTTTTGTTATTCCAAATTACCCGCTAGAAAGTTTTGGAAAAACTTCAGTTTCAAGGGATGAGTTTAGAAGGCATTATGGGTACAGCATGGATGATAAGGTTGTTTTATTTGTGGGCAAGCTGACGCATGTAGAGGGCGCTGATCTTATGCCAAAGATTATGGAAAGGGTGTTCAGAGAAGATGGCAAAGTTGTGTTTTGGATTGTTGGTGACGGCCCTTTTTATGAACAACTAAATGCTTTTGCTGATAGGTTCCCAAAACAAGTTAAATTGTTCGGTTGGCAGCCCCATAGAAATATTCCGAATTTTATTGAGGCTTCAGATGTTTGTATTGCGCCTAGGCATGAGTCTCCCTTTTCGGTTTACTACAACGAGGAAGGCGTTAGCAAGCTTTCTGAGTATATGTTTTTTGAGAAGCCCATTGTCGCTTGTGGTGTTGCGGAATCCAGCGAATATTTGCTGGTTGGTGAGGATGAAATGGCTTGTGGTATTTTGAGGGCTTTGCGTGGTGAAGTTCCTAGGTCTAAGCGTAGAACTTGGGAGGAGTATTCGGAAAAGAAGATTATTGAGTTGTTTGATATTATTTGCTCTGGAAAGATTTGATTGCTGTTATTATTTTTTGGGAGGCTTTTCCGTCTCCAAAGGGGTTTGGCAGTTTCTTGAACATTTCAGTTATTTCTTCTCTTTTTTCTAGGATGTTGGATGCTTTTTGCACTATTTTTTGCGGGTCTGCTCCCACTAGGTGGTTGGCTCCCAGTTTTACTGTTTCTGGCCATTCTGTGTTTTCGCGGAGTGTTATGCATGGGGTTTTTAGCCAGAAGGCCTCTTTTTGCATTCCGCCGGAGTCTGTTAGGACTAGGGCTGCGTTTTTTATTAGTTTTACTGTTTCATGGTAGCCTAATGGCTGGATTATTCCAACGTGTTTTTGTTTTTCCAGCGTTTTTTGGAGTCTTGTTTTTCTTAGTTGTTTTTGTGTTCTTGGGTGGGCTGGGAAAACTATGGTCAGTTTTTTAAGCCTTGTGATGGCTTCTATTATGTTTTTTAGGTTTTTAGGATTGTCTACATTTTCTGGTCTGTGGGTTGTTAGTAGGGCGTAGGTTTTTGGTTTTAGGTTTAGCTTTTCTAAGATTGGGTTTTTTTCTGCTTTTGGTAGTTGCTGGAGCAGCACATCATACATGGTGTCGCCTGTTTGGTGAATCTTCTCTTTGGCTATTCCTTCTTTTATGAGGTTTTTTGTGCACGTTTCCGTTGGCGTAAAAAGCAGATTGGAGCAGTGGTCTGTTAGGCGTCTGTTTATTTCTTCCGGCATTTTCATTTCGTAGCTTCTGGCGCCGGCTTCTATGTGGGCTACTGGAATGTGAAGTTTTGCGGCTGTTAGGGCTCCGGCTAATGTGGAGTTGGTGTCGCCTGGAACCACGACAAGGTCTGGTTTTTGTTTCTGCAGTAGTTTTTCTAGACGGAGCATTATTTTTGCTGTTTGTTGGGCATGGGTTCCGCTTCCAACATTCAGGTTTGCTATGGGGTCTGGTAGTTGTAGTTCTTCGAAGAAGATTTTTGTCATTTCGTAATCATAATGTTGACCGGTGTGAATTATGCTTAAGCGGATTTGTTTGTCTTTGCTAGCTACGTGGATGAGGGGTGCGGATTTAATGATTTGTGGGCGGGCACCTAGAACTAGTGCGACATTCAAATGGATTTTCACCAGCATTAATTGGATGTTCGTCTTAATAACAGTTATTTATTGAATATGCTTTTAACTTTGGGCTGGTAAAGGCTATGGGTTCCCATGGGAGGTCGAAGATTAGGATTTTATTCGTTTATTATCAATTGTCCAGTTTTATTCGCTGCGATTTAGAGATTCTTAAGAGACATTTTGACGTTAGAGAATTGATGGTTCCAACCTTTAGAAATCCTTTGAATATACTTAAACTGCTGTTGTGGATTGCCCGCGTTGACCTGGTTTACACATGGTTTGCAGGCACAAACGCCTTTTTCGCGGCGTTGTTTTGTAAACTTTTGGGGAAAAAATCGGTTGTAGTTGTTGGAGGTTATGAGGTGGCTTATGTCCCGGAAATTAATTATGGGTCTTTGCTTTCGCTTTTGGAGCGTGTTAAAGTTAAGTTTGTTTTGAGGCATACCAGCATGGCTTTACCTGTTTCTAAGTCAACGGCTATGGAAATGTTGAGGGTTGCTAAGCCAAAAAGGTTTGAAATCGTGTATAACGGCGTTGATGTTGAGAGATTTAAGCCTCTGAGTAAAAAGGAGGATTTGGTTATAACAGTTGCAAACATCACTGAATCAACTATAAAGAAAAAAGCGCTGGAAGTCTTTGTTAAAACAGCAGCCTTTCTTCCCCAAATTCAGTTTGTTTTAATCGGAAAATATGATAACTCGGTTCAACAGCTGAGGAAAATCGCTAGTCCCAATGTATTTTTTACAGGTTATCTTTCTGATGAAGAATTGTTGAATTATTATCGTAGAGCGAAAGTTTATTGTCAGCTTTCGGTTCATGAAAGTTTTGGTGTGGCGTTGGCTGAAGCTATGGCTTGTGGCTGCATCCCAGTTGCTACAAAGCGGTACGCCCTTCCAGAGGTCGTTGGAGATACAGGCTTTTATGTACCCTATAATGACCCCAAAGCAACAGCTAAAGCAATCAAAAAAGCATTAAAATCAGAAGATAAAGGAGAAAAAGCACGAGAAAGAATATGGAGAAGGTTCTCAATAAAAACTAGGGAGGAGAAACTTGTTAAAGAAATCGTTTCTATTTTTCTAGTCAAAAATAGAATAGGTGGATTTGGTGAAAGTTTCCGTTGTTATTCCAACGTATTATCGGCCTAAAGATTTAGCTAATTTGTTTGACAGCATTTTGAGGCAAACTGTTAAACCGTTGGAGGTTATAGTTGTCGATGACACTCCAACAAATGTTATTGAAAAGGTATGTGAAACATATTATGATAGTTTTAAAAGGTTTAACATTAAGCTTGTTTATGTTAGAAATTATAAGGAACGTTCTGCCGCTGTTGCACGGAATATTGGAGCAAGCATGGCTGAAGGCGAAATAATACTGTTTCTGGATAGCGATATTATATTATACCCCGATTACATGGAAAAAATTTTAGAAATCTTCGAGGAAATTCCAAACTCCTTGGGTGTGCAAGGATGGAAAATTCCTAAAAATGTTCCGCGACGCAGCAAAGGGCTATTGAAATATTTTGCACTTAACAATTTAAGAAAACTGTTTCTACTTTTGCATTTCACAAGTGGCGCTTGTGGACCATTTGAGTATCCAGCAATCCTTAACAAAATATCAAACTGTGAATCGCTTAGCGGTTCAAATATGGCTTTTAAACGGGCGATTTTTGATGAATTCAAATTTGACGAAAATCTCTTAAAATACTCATACATGGAAGACACGTTATTCACTTACTCTGTCTATAAAAAATACCCAAACAGCCTTTACATAACGCCATATGCGAAATGCGTGCATAAGGTAAGTGAGGAGGGACGAATAACAACTTCAACCTTTGAACATCCTCATTTGCGTGCTTGCAGAAAATACGTGTTGAAGAAGCTCTTTGGCACAAAGGGCATAATCATCTTTGGCTGCAAACCTTAGGCCTATTAACACTTAGTATCTCACGAAAAATTTGGAGGTTTAGGAGAAAGTAAAAATATTATACTTTTTTTCAATTCCTTAGAAGCGCTTGTGTGCTATGACTAAATAAGGATAAGGCAGTCTGAGAATGGTTCTTCGCAGTTTATCCACAAGTTTTAGTGTTTTCGGAAGAGCCACGGCATCAATGACTTTTACGTTAGAGCCAAGTTGAACAAGTTCCCGTGGGCTCCACTCACTAATATGTCTTTCATAAGGATTGCCATAAATTTCCTCCTGAGGCCAGCCTAACGGAGATGTAACGACAATCAGCTTCCGACTAACTCTTTCCAACTCCTCTAGAAGCTGGTAGCCTTCACTTTTTGGAATGTGCTCCAAAATTTCACATGCCAAACTAGCATCAACGCTTTTCTCCTTAAAAGGCAGAAAAGGGATCTTCAGACGAACCAACACATCATAAACGTTCAACTTACGCAATCTCATTAGATGAGGATGCCATATATCCACTCCAATTAAAAATGGAAAACCGCCCTTTCTAGTTCTGATTAAGAAACCCCATTCTCCAAAGCCACAACCAACATCCAAAATAAACATATTGCGTAAATTCTCAGGAAGAAGCCCAAGCACATAAGCATTTAACAATTGACTATGACTCATGCAACTCACAAAATACTAAAGTCTGTTTCGGCGTTAAAAAGTTGTGCACCCTTAAACCTGCTTCGTTTTTGGGTTTATGTCGTTTCTGCTTATGATTTTGCCGTTTTCGTCATATATTATTTTGTAGCGTGGGTTTGCCAACTCATCCCTCAAAACCTCTTGGCAATTCTTTAAGAGATAGTCACACTTCACTAGGTTTTTTGCAAGTTCCGTAAAAGCCACCTTTATCCCATCTTCCTCAGAATCGATGTTACAGTCCTTTTTCAGTCGGTATTTAACATAATCCTCTAGCCTTGGAAAACGTTGAAAATCCCTAAGCTCACGCCAGTCAGTCCAATACTTCCTATAAAGCAAGTATCTTGCCTCCTTCACGGTTGCCAGATGAACAGCGTAAATTTTTGGAATCAGCAAGCGCCTATAATACAACGGAAAAGTCATCATCTCAAATCTTCCACCATCATAATACCTAACCTTCGGAGACCATGTGAAAGCGAAAGGCTCCCTCCTTACGCGAATTCCACCAGGTTTAATGTGGAAAAAGTCCCCGTCGAGATAAATAAAACCCACATGAACGCGATAATACATCTTAGGGTCCAAGTCCAAAAGAAATCTTTTAAGCTCCATAATATCGTTGGGGCCGTTTGTATAAGCTATAAAATCAGCATCCCATATAACCACCCACCTATAACTTGCAAAACGAAGCCCAACATTAGAATGGTAAGTATGGGTCTCAGTATCCCCTCCCATATAAGACTCCAAAGGAAGGTTTATGTGAATAAAACGAATTTTCTTTAAGCTCTCCTTTTTGGCAAGCTCCTTAACCTTTGCAGGAGTATCATCGGTTGACGCGTCAACCACAATGATTTCATCAGCAAAATCCTTAATGGACTTCAACGAAGGCACTATCCACTCATCATTGCAACTTCTCACGAGCGCGCTTATACCATTCGGCCTTTCTTGGGGAGGTTTAATAAGTCCAATTTTTGGCAGAAAACTGAGGCAGTACCTTAGAACATTTATAGCTTTATAACCTACCACCTCATATGACCTAAGGGGAAGCCTTAAATCAAAGCTTTCTGCGACATCTTCCATGGAAAACATTCGCCTCTTAGTTTTAACCCTTTAACATTTTATTCTCAAATCTAAACGTGCGCCTCATAATTTTCTCTACCTCTCTCCTAACATTCTCATCCATCATCTCATCTTTCCTCTTCTCATTAGACTTTAAAATTAGTCGCAAAAACTCTGAGTCATACACTTTTAAGAGCAGTTCAGTGTTTGGAATTAGACAATGTCCACCAATGACGCCTGGAAACATTACAGGCCTATCCAATCTCACACGATGTGTGTCCTCAATAAAATCAACTACGTCGTCAAAGTCCGCGCCAAAATGTCGGCTAATCCTATGCATCTCCTGAAAACACGCGATCATCCAAGCCCTATAAGTAGTTTCAAAAAGCTTAGCCAACTCCGTTTCCAGACAACTCTTCAGAACCTTCGTCTTAAACCCTGCCTTCTCTAAATGCTTTCCGGCTGCTTCCGCCGATTTGTCATCAACACCACCGATATATTTAGTCCAACGCTTCAGCTCCCACCTCATATGTTCTAGGCTTTTGTGCACACCTCGAATAGGCGAATGCGCCACAAGACACCTGCCTTCAATTCGCCTATGGACATCCATGGTTGTGCCGGGCGCAACAGTGCTGTTAATAATCACCAGCTTGGGCTTAAAACGTTCCACATAACCCGCAACAATGTTCACAAACCCCTCCTTTTCATGGCATGGAATGCAAACATGCATGACATCAAACCCATCTGGCAAAGCAGCGGACTGCCCAACCTCCCGCATCTTACCTTCATCTAAATCATAACCATAAACCTCAAACTTTCCACTTTCCCTCAAAAGTTCGAAGAGTGATTGACCAACCTCCCCCAAACCCACAACCAAAACCTTCTCCCTAACCATTCCAAACCAACCTCACCAGCCTAAACAATTGAAACCATCAAACTATTTAAACTTCACAGCTATAGTAAAACAGCAAAGGAGAACCAACAATGCTTGCACCAAAAATGGGATTAGGCGTGATAATAGGTGAAAACGTCCAATTCGGCAAAGATGTCGTTATCTGGAATTATGTGGTTATAGGCGACAACACAAAAATAGGCGATGGAACACGCATAGGCAGCTTCTGCGACATTGGCAAAAATGTTGTAATAGGGAAAAACTGCATAATACAAGCCCACGTAACAATATCAAACGAATGCCAAATAGGTGATAATGTCTTCATAGGCCCCAACACCAGCCTACTAAACGACAAATTCCCCCATAGCCGATGCCTAACCCCATCAATAATAAAAGATAACGTCGTCATAGGCGGATGCGTAACCATACTCCCAAATGTAACAGTTCATGAAAATTCTGTAGTAGCAGCCGGAAGCGTAGTCACAAGGGACGTGGCACCCAACACTGTTGTGAAGGGAGTTCCAGCAAAACCAATGATGACAAGACAAGAATACGAGACCAAAAGGAAGGAATTCATCGAAGCTAAGAAGAAACTTTAACCATTTCGCTCAGCTCTTTTCCACAATACTCGCAATTACATCAACGGGATTCTCAAGCTTAGCCAATAAATCACCTGTATCCTTCTTGCTGCCTAAAACTTCCCTTGCTAAATTGTAAGCAGAGGCCAACTCCGTCCTAAATATTGGAAATCCCTTCTCAGCTAAATAGTCGTTCACGTACTGCTCCTGAAACATGTCCACCACAATAGCAGGTGTCCCCTGTAACGCGGCTTCCCTCGTAATAGTTCCACCAGCTCCGACAAACAAGTCCGCCTGCGCCACCAAACTCGCAGAATCAACAAATCCCTTCGGAACAATTAAGCCTTTGATAGCTCT
>JAWCEH010000100.1:0-9233 GCA_038859955.1 Bathyarchaeia archaeon
TGGCATTTGGGCTTATTCTCTCAATATCCTGACATATTTCCACGATTGGGGGTATGTGCCTAAGAGCTCTTGAGAAACCAGCTGGACCAACCGTGTCGGCAATAGTGTGATATATCCCATACTTCTCAGCTATTTTAACGTCATTCTCTATTCCACTAATCCCACCAACTGCTATAGTTATCACAACAAAGTCAGCATTTTTAAGTAGTTCTTTTCTATCAGTACTTACGTCAACGCTTATTTCGGCTCCTGTTTCATTAATTATCCTTGAAGATATCTTCTCCATCATCCTCAGTTTTTCTTCATCTATATCCACCAATCCTATCTCTATGCCCCTGAAAACCTCTGAAGTAGCCATTTCAGCAAGTAGTTCTGGGGTGAATGCTAAGCTACCAGCTCCGATAACAACAAGCTTCAAGCACTCATCACCGTTATACTTTATATTTTCCTTATATCTATCAGCCGGGTAGATGCTGGTGCCAGCGCCCTTGTAACAACATCTTCAGCTACACCTCTATTGTTCACCGGATCATACATTGCCTCTACAAGTCTATCAAAATCTAGATTATTTATTCTCTCGCAAGCCGCTCTTAAGGCATTAACGTTTAATGCTATTGCAGTCTCAGTGGGCATCCTCTCGGGGTTTATGTCTATTCCAAATCGCCCTTTATACCCGTACATTTTTAGCACCAGCAATGCCGCATACATTTGGTCTAGTCCTAGAACCCCAACATTTAAGTCTTGATCGTAGTTTCCTAAAGGTTGGCTATTCCAGTGTGTATGCGCGAGCCTTCCTTCGCGCATAATTGAGGCTAGTGCGTAGGCGAGTTCCTCGTGTCCCATTAAGACATGTCCAACCTCCGGATTTAGTGTCACAAGCGTATGCCCCTCAGCTAAAAGTTTCTTATTTTCTTCGTTTTTTAGTAACATCTCAACATTTCTAGCCATTAAAATGCCGTTAGCAGTATTTCTATAAATGTTATTTCCTCGCGGTTCATATGGCTTTGGTTCTATTGCAACTCTAACTCCTGGAATAGTGTCCATGGCCTCAGCTAGACATGACTCGAAATTATCCCACATGGAATAGAATTCCGTGCCTATTGGGTTTTCATATCCATCTATTCCAGGCCAAATTATAACAAATTCGGTATCTATTTCCTTAGCAAGTTGTAAAGTTTCTATCGTACGCTGGATGGCGAATTTTCTAACCTTTTCATTGGGATTTGAGAGAGATCCGAACTCGAATATTCTATCGTAGAACAACCCTGGAACAACCGTTATTAATCTTATGCCCGTTTCTTTCTGCAAGCTTTTGTAAGCATCCAAAAGCTCATAATTAACTTCATTTGGATAATGTGCCTCCAAACCGAATGTTGAATCAACAACTTCACGATCGTACATTGTGGCAACCCTTCTAAGTACATCATGGATTGTTCCTTTCTCAACATACGGTTCATGGAATCTCCCTCCACTCGGGTAAAAGTACCAGACACCAATTGAGAACTTCGGTTCTAAAGTGAAACTCTTTAAATGTCTGAGCATCTCCTCCTTGTTTCTTCGAATTTTTTGACCGCGGAGATCAATTAAACCCATAAATCTCACCAATATTAAGATAAGACATTAGTGAATAGATATATCTTGCCATTGCACGTTTAATTTTATCTTAGGGATATTGAATTCTTGGTATGGGCGCTACGCTTTTATAGAGGCTTCCCTCTTTTTTCTTGAGTGTTAAATGGTGAATTCAGATTGGGGTTAATGTCGTTTATAAAGGCAAGCTTAAGACTGTTAAAATTCGCTAAAAAGCCCGGGAGAGACGAGCTTTGGCTATCCATAAAAATATGTTTTTTAGGCATACTCATAGTGGGATTGCTGGGCTTCATAATTTACATGCTTGCTGGTTTTATCAGAGCAAGTATACCTTTAACTGGTGCGTGAAAATTTGAGCGAGAAAGAAATAGCGAGAATTTTCACCGTAAGTACAACCGTCGGCCAAGAAAGAAATGTTGCCAGAATTATAATGGGGCATGTCGAAGTGGACAATATACCTATAAAAGCAATGCTTATACCGGAAAATCTGAAAGGCTATATATTTATTGAAGCTGATGGACCGCATATTATTGAGCGCGCCATTGCGAATATTAAGCATGTTAAGTCAAGGATTCCGGGTGCCCTACCATTCTCGGATATTGAGAAATATATTACTGTTAAATCCGCTATAGAGGAACTTGATATTAATGATATAGTTGAGGTTATTAGCGGTCCATTTAAAGGCATGAGAGCTAAAGTGACGGATATAGATAGAAACAAGGAGGAAGTGACAATAGAATTGTTAGAGGCAGCATTTACTTTACCAGTTACAGTTCACGCTGATTACGTAAAGCTTGTATCGAAAGGGAAGTGAAAGTATGCCAGCGGAGAAGAGGGTTGTTGATCTAGTGGTTAGCGGCGGACAAGCAACGGCTGGTCCACCAATTGGCCCAGCTCTAGGACCTTTAGGCGTGAATGTTGTTGCAATAGTGAATAAAATTAATGAGTTGACGAAGGAATACGCTGGGATGAAGGTTCCTGTTAAGGTTATTGTTGATCCAGAGACCAAATCCTTCGATGTTGAAGTAGGTATACCAACAACTGCTGCCTTAATTGTTAAAGAGGCTGGAATACAGAAGGGTTCAGGTAAACCCAATGTGGAGAAAGTTGGTAATTTGTCAATGGCGCAAGTTATAAAGATCGCGAAGATAAAGCGAAGTAAACTTTTAGCTAAGGATTTGAAGGCCGCTGTTAAGGAGGTAATTGGTAGCTGTGTTAGCATGGGCATCACAGTTGAGAGTAAAGATCCGAAAATCGTTCTAAAGGAGATCAACGAAGGAAAATATAACGATATCATTGAGAGTGTCGAGGAAATAAAACAATAACATTTTTATTCTATTTTCTCATATTCTTCAAATCCTTTGAGGTTGAATTCGAAGATGTCCGTGGAAAGAAAACGTTTGAAAGAAGCCTTAAAGGAGCTGAGGGATAAGACTAACAAAAGAAACTTTAACCAATCAATAGAGCTGATTATAAACCTGCAGGATGTTGATATAAGTAAACCCGAAAATAGAATACAAGAGGTTATCGAACTACCACATCCTATAGGAAAGAAAGTTAATGTATGTGTTTTCGCCTCAGGAGACGCCGCTCTACGGGCTAGAAGAGCTGGAGCTGACATGGTTTTAGAAAGAGAGGAGATTGAGAGTTTGGCGGGCGATAAGAAGAGGCAGAGGCAAATAGCTAAGCAAATAGACTCTTTTATTGCAACGGCACCCATGATGCCAATAGTTGGCAGAGTTTTTGGTGCAATACTTGGTCCTAGGGGTAAGATGCCTACACCCATACCTCCAACCGCAGATATAGAGCGTGAGATCGAGAGACATAGAAGGCTTGTAATGGTTAGAACTCGAGGTCAACCGGTTTTAAGTTGCCGGGTTGGTACAGAGAATATGATTGACGACGACATAATCGATAATATTGAGGCTGTTTTAAGGAGAATTGAGGGAAAACTTAAGAGGGGAATTAAAAATATAGCCTCAATTTATATTAAGACGTCTATGGGTCCACCGATAAAGGTTAAACTCGAGGAGGATTAGGCGTTGCTTGTTCAAACTCGTGGAACACTACATGAGAAATCTGAGAAGATCGAAGAGATAAAAGGTCTGCTGATGAAATATCACACTTTAGGTATTGCAAACTTACATAAAGTTAGGGCGCCACAGTTACAAGAGATAAGAAAAAATCTTGAAGGAATAGCTTATCTGAAGGTTTTCAAGAACACTCTAGTTGAGCGCGCCCTTAAAGAGATGGGAAATAAACCAAACTTAGAAAGGCTCAAAGAACATATGCAAGGCTCAAATGTATATTTATTCACAAACTATAATCCATTTAAGCTCGCTCTTATCCTCGAGAGGAGCAAAGTTAAAGTGACCGCTAAGGCGGAGGATATTGCAACAGAGGATATAATTGTCCCAGCTGG
The DNA here is from genome assembly GCA_038859955.1 of Bathyarchaeia archaeon. Classification (GTDB taxonomy): domain Archaea; phylum Thermoproteota; class Bathyarchaeia; order Bathyarchaeales; family DTEX01; genus DTEX01. Next base: position 4,013 of record JAWCEH010000100.1, read on the forward strand.
TAATACTGGACTCCCTCCAGGTCCAATAATCAGCCAACTTAATGCTGTTGGCATTCCAACGCGGATTGAAGGCGGAAGCGTTTGGATCAGTAGAGATACTATTGTAGCGAGAAAAGGAGAAGTTATAAATGAGAGTCTTGCAGCAGCTCTTTCAAAGCTTGGTATTAAACCTATTGAACTCGGTCTATCACTTAAAGCCATTTATGATGAAGGTACAGTCCTTTCTGAGGATGTTTTAAAAATAAACTTTGAAGATTACAAGAAAAATATTGGAGAATCTTACGCTCAAGCTATAAACTTAGCATTAAACGCAGCTTATCCAACGTCTGAAACAATTGTGTCGCTGCTTCAGATAGCAATATTTGAAGCTAGAAACTTAGCCTTGAATGCTGAGGTCTTCCTACCTGAAGTATTACCTGAATTATTAATAAAAGCTCACACAGAAGCTCTAGCGTTAGAAGCTAAAATCCAGGAAAGGCAGTCTGGCAAATAATAACCATGTAACTTAAAAAATTACGTAATTTCTAAACCTTTTCTACTTCTAAGTCGATATTATCTAAGATCTTAAGTAATGTTTCTTTATCAGCGCCTCTTATACCTTTCCAATCTAAGATGATTTTTTCAACATGCTCAGCAGTCCTTTCTATACATTGTTTAAGCATTTTATCATCAAGCTCATGTAGAGCATACTTTGGAATCATATGCCCAAAAGCGTCATCGCGTGTTAAAGCAATATGGGTAAATTTTTTATTATAATGCTGTCCACCAATTCCCAAAACTGCCGGATAAATAAGTTCATTCTCAGCTGCAGCCATAGCTCCTCTAGCAACTACCTCTGCGGCCATTGAATCCCGCCACTGCTCTAAGGAGCTACCTAATTCAACAAACATTGCTGGAACATCAAGTGAAGGACCATGGTGAGTGCACTCGTAAGACACCTCATACGGTAGCTTTATCTCCTTTTGGATTCTCTTCATTTCAACTAACGCAGCCTTCATCGCGCTTGCTGGCGAAATGGATACTTTTCTGGGAATCCCCCCAAGCATTGCCTTGCCGATATTTCCTGGCGTGTGAACTGACAATGTTGGCGTTCCGCTTTTACTGCTATGTCTCGATATAAAAATCACCATCTTCAAATCTCTTGGATAACTCAGATTTTGCGTGTTGACTGGTTCATCGTTAACAAAAATTAAAATGGATTTTTCATTGTTCTTGAGATTCTTTTCATAGATTGGGTTCCCATGAAACAATTCACTGCTTTCCTCAAATCCAAACACCTCAATGAGCTTGCTCGCAATATTTAATCCAGCCAAGTCAACTTTTGATGCTACGAAAAGTATCATTTAACCATACCATCCATATATGCAAATAAAATTATTATGGAGATTTTATTTTATAGGTCGAATCCTTTATGCTTCTACAAGCGTCTCAGTGCTTCTCACACCATTTATATTATTTATCATAGTTGTTGCTCTTCGTAGTTCTGTGTAATCCTTTGACTCTAAGAAGACAATTATATCGAATCTACCGTAGGTAAAGTATGCTTTTCTAACACCCTTAATGCTTCTGACAGCTTCTAAAACCGCTTCAGCCTTTGTTGGGATAACTTTCAACAATATGCAAGCATTCAACATGCTTTTCACCCCACTTAATGCTCTATTTCTACAAGTGTTTCCGTGAATACGACGCCGCTTAATCTGCCAATCTTAAGAATTGCAGCACCCAATTCTTTCATGTCAGAAACCTCCACATCTGCTACAACATCATATCTGCCTAGAACTGGAAAGACTCTCTCAACTCCCTTTACTTGACTTATCAACTTAACGACTTCCTCAAACTTTCCATGTTCAGTTCTTATTAAGACGCATGCAGAGACCAAAATCATCCCTCAACTTATACTTTAAGTAGTGAGTAATTAAATATCTTTTGGTTAACAATGCTGAGCGATATATTTAAATAAAAAGTTGCATTTTCCTTGTTAATTGCTGAGAGATATGGATGGTTCAACGGATGGCAACCGAGTTTAAACACATAGTTCGTCTAATAGATAGAGATTTGGATGGAATGAAAACTTTAGTGGAAGCTTTAAGTGATATTAAGGGTATCGGTTTACGATTAGCCGATATAATATCTAGAAAAGTTGGAGTTTCACCTTATACAAGAATAGGTTATTTATCTAGCGACAAGGTTGAGGAGATCGAAAAAGTCGTTAGAAATCTTAACAATTATGATCTACCAAATTGGCTTTTAAACCGTCGTAAAGATTTAGAGAATGGAGAGGATAAACATTTAATTTCCTCAGATATTGATCTGCAAGTTAAGGCTGATATAGAAAGGGAGAAGAGTATCTGGTCTTGGCGTGGTTACCGACATGCTTATGGGCTCAAGGTCCGTGGACAAAGAACGAGGACAACTGGTAGAACTGGAAAGACGGTAGGTGTCTCAAAGAAAAGGAGGTAATTGCAATGGGTGATCCAAAGAAGCCTAAGAAGAAGTACGAGACACCCAGGTTTCCATGGAGAAGCGACATCCTACAGAACGAACTTGTCCTTCTCGGTCAGTATGGCTTAAGAAACAAGCGGGAGCTCTGGCGAGCGAAGACCATGCTCTCAAGATTTAGGGGTATAGCAAGGTCGCTATTAAGTATGCCAGCAGACAAAAGAGTTAAACTTGAATCCGGACTCTTGGGCAAGTTGAAACGTTTAGGGATCTTACCTGAACACGCTGTGCTAGATGACGTTTTAGATATGACTATTGAGAATATCTTAGATAGAAGGTTGCAGACAATAGTTCTAAGGAAAGGGTTGGCTAGAACTCCCTATCAAGCTCGCCAATTAATAACTCATGGTCACATAGCCGTTAATAATAAAGTGGTATATTCGCCAAGTTACCTTGTATCTAGAGAAGAAGAAGAAAGTGTAACATATGCTTTTGCTAGCCCGCTAAATAATCCAGAGCATCCATTAAGACTTTCAATAGAGATTGCGCCAAGAACTAGCGGAGGTGAACAGTAAGAATGAGTAGTAGGAAGGAAGAGAAGTGGGGAATAGCTCACATATATAGCTCATATAACAATACAATAGTTCATATAACTGACCTCTCAGGTGCAGAGACTATTGCAAGAGCTTCTGGAGGAATGTTTGTTAAAGCTGATAGACAGGAGTCCTCACCCTATGCAGCAATGAGAGCTGCTGCATATGCAGCACAGATAGCGAAAGATAAGGGGATAACTGCTATACATATCAAGGTTCGTGCACCGGGGGGTACGGGTCCGAGAACACCTGGTCCAGGCGCTCAAGCTGCCATAAGGGCGTTAGCCAGAGCTGGCTTCAAAATGATCGGGCGCATAGAAGAGGTTACACCTATACCACATGATGGGTGTAGACGTCCAGGTGGACGTAGAGGCAGAAGAGTATAGACTTCAAATGCTATTATGGAGAAAGATTGAAATAGGCCTCTCAAGTCTTTATGTGGAAAAGCGCTGCCACCTTAACATTATGAGGAAAAGAAAAAGAGGATTGAATTATGCGTGTGACATTACTTGAGAAGAATGATTTTGCTGTGCGCTTTATAGTTGAAGGAATAAATGCTCCCTTAGCGAATACGCTGAGGAGAATAATGCTTTCGGAAGTTCCTACAATGGCTATAGACGACGTTATAGTTTACGAGAATTCATCAGTTTTACACGATGAAATCCTTGCCCTAAGACTTGGGTTGATTCCCCTTAAAACCGACTTAGACGCTTATAATCTTCCAGAGAAATGTAGCTGTAAAAGTGAACTTGGTTGCCCCCTATGTAGAGCAATTTTGACGCTTGATATTGAGGTTGAAAATGGCGTTCGCACAGTATACTCTGGAGACTTAGTTCCCGAGAATCCGAATATAGCTCCGATAAGTGATAGGATTCCAATAGTTAAGCTTGCAGCTGGACAAAAAATTAGGCTTGAAGCATACGCAAAGCTTGGTAGGGGGAAGGATCACGCTAAGTGGCAGCCTGTTTCAGCATGCACATATCGATATAAATCTGTAATTAAAATAGATCACTCAAGATGCAATGCTTGCGGTAGATGTGTTGAAATCTGTCCGAGAAAAGTTCTTGTGAAAGAAGGTGATAAAATAGCGGTTGCGGAGGAGATTGAGTGCGTATTATGCAATGATTGTGTTAGAGTCTGTGAAGTAATACCGCCTCCAATCCAAGTAAACTGGGATAATAACACATTTATTTTTTACGTTGAGTCTGTAGGCTCCTTACCAGTGGAGCGCGTGATTCTTGAGGCATTAAAAATCTACGAAGAAAAATATACAGAATTTATCAATTCACTTGAGGGATTAAACAATGAGAAAAAGAGGGACAACGAATCCTAGTTTAGCAAACCTGCTTCGCACTTTGAGAAAGGCCGCTAGAGAGAATAAGGCTGAAATATGGAATGATGTAGCGGATTATTTATCTAAGTCGCGAAGAAAACGCGTAGCCGTAAATATAAGCCGTATAAACCGCTATACGAAAGAGGGCGATGTGGTTCTTGTCCCAGGAAAGGTATTAGGAGCTGGGCTACTTAAGCATCAAGTTACTGTTGCAGCGTTTGATTTTTCAGATCAAGCGCGCCGCAAAATAATTGGAGTTAAAGGGAAATGTTTATCCATATCTGAGCTCATAGAATTGAATCCTAAAGGTTCAAACGTTAAGATAATTGGGTGATCTTGGTGAACTCGCGGAAGAGCGATGAAGCAACAATAATTGATGCCAAAGGCTTAATTCTCGGAAGAATGGCTAGTATAGTTGCTAAAAGGCTTCTCGATGGCGAGAAGATTGTTATAGTGAACGCAGGTGACGTAGTAATATCGGGAGATAAATATAGCGTAATACAGGATGCACATGAATATCTTAGAATCGGTCATCCGGGAAAGGGACCCCTACATCCTAGAAAGCCAGATCTCATAGTTAAAAGAGCTATACGTGGCATGCTACCTTATAAGACGCCTCGTGGTAGAGAGGCTTTGAAGAGACTAAGAGTATATATAGGTATACCGGATGATCTAAAAGGGAAAAGTATGGAAACTATTCCAGAGGCTGATGTCAGCAAGTTAAGAGGCCGATATATAACTGTTTCCGAGATGGTTCAATATATTAAGGGGTAGAAGGGTGAGACGATAATGTCGAGTTCATCATCAAAGAAGGTTTTAGTTGTAAGTGGTAAACGCAAAACGGCTCTTGCAAAAG
>JAWCEH010000101.1:0-9212 GCA_038859955.1 Bathyarchaeia archaeon
TCATTTGCTATAGGTAAGCAGCGTATCCACTTAATTAGAGCTGACTCGCATGAATCATACACATTAAAAAGAGCTAAAAACATCCTTGAGGGTAAATATATTGATCTATTGTTTATAGATGGAGATCATAGTTATGAAGGAGTTAAGAAGGATTTCATAATGTATTCTTCCTTAGTAAGGAAAGGGGGCATCGTCGTCTTTCATGATCTGTTACCATTATCTCGCAATAGAGAGGTGAATAAATTCTGGGAGGAAATCAAAAGTAGATTTACATACATGGAGATTATAAATGAATCTCCACCAAAGTGCGGCATTGGTGTCCTCTTCTTTGATTCAAATGAAGGAAAGGAGATTATACAATGTTAAACCCGAGAAAATTTCTAGTAACGGTCGTTGGAACTCTCCCACCTTTAAAGGGAATTAGCTATTATTGCCTTAACTTCTGTCAAGCTCTCTCTAAAATTGTAAACATCCAGTTTATCGGTTTTAAAAAAATTTATCCTGAACGATTTTACCCTCATGGTACTGAATCGAAACTTAAATTCGATGTTGATGCTTCAACATTTTCAGAAATAAAAAACATAATAAACTATAACAATCCTTGCACATGGGTTAAAGCTGCCCTTTATGTTCGGGGTAAAATTTTACATATACAATATTGGGCATATCCTCTCGTAGGCGTTAACTTTATAATTATGCTACTCAATAAGTTTCGTCGGAAAAAAATAGTAGTTACACTTCATAATGTTTTGCCCCATGAGAATAAAATTATTGGATGGGCCGCCACGTTAATCATGGTGCTTTTAGCTGATAAATTAATAGTGCATGATAAAAGAATCTTCCGTAATGTGGTTAGAATATATCCTGTAAGACCTAACAAAGTGAATATCATTCCTCATGGCCTTCTTCTTCCTATATGCCGCTCTAATATTACGCGCGAGAAAGCTCGGATGAAGCTAAACCTAGGCTTAGAGGAGCTAGTTATTTTATTCTTTGGAAACATCAGAGAATATAAAGGATTAGATGTAATGTTATACTCTCTAAGAAAAATTCGGCAACACCTTCCCCATGTGCGCTTACTTATAGCAGGCGCCCCTTGGCATACATTCTCTTTTTATGAAACACTAATTAAAATGCTTAAACTAGAGGGAGTGATTGTAAAGAATCTTAAATATATTCCAGATGAGGAAGTTGAAACGTATTTCGTAGCTTCTGATATTGTAGTTCTACCCTACAAATTTCTCGATTCAAGTAGCGGTGTGGCAGCGTTAGCAATAGGTTTCAACAAACCTCTCGTTGTGACAGATGTTGGTGGGCTCAATGAATTTGTGCTTGATAAAAATGCGATCGCACAGCCTAACGACCCAGAGGATCTAGCCCAAAAAATAATTCGTATATTAACAAACGAAGAACTTAGGAAAAAACTTATATTAGATTCAGTTTACGTTAAAAAAAAGATTTCATGGGAGGCTATTGGTGAAAAAACTTTAAAGCTATATCATCAGCTTATGAAGAACAAAATAAATTCGAGGATGTTAAGTTGAGTAAACTATTACAGCGAACATTAGCTTATCTAAGGATAATTGAACAATTATTAGAAAGGTTAATCCCAGTACATCTTTATAGGTATGATCGGTATCCAAGCTTTAACTATCTATGCAGGAAGTACCTTCTTCTACAATTAATTGGTAAGGAGCTATGTGGCCATGCTTTGGAAGTAGGCTTCGGCCTAGGCGATTGGCTATTAACACTTCTTAACATAGGCTTTGAAGTTGTTGGAGTCGAAATTTCAGAACGAGCTATAAATATACTGAAGCAAAAACTAAGTCCGCATGTTAAAAATAAGGCGAGCATCTTAGCAGGAGACTTTATGAAAATGAACTTTTATAAGAAATTCGATATTGTATTTGCTCTTGAAGTATTGGAACATATACAAGATGATGAAACAGCCATACGTAAACTTTCAAACTTCCTTAGTCCTGATGGAAAACTCATTATTTCTGTTCCAGCTCACATGAAATATTGGACACAGTGGGACATTATTGCAGGCCACTATAGAAGATATGAGAGAGGCGAGTTAATTCATAAACTATTGAACTGTAAACTTCAGGTGAAGAAATTGTTATGCTATGGTTTCCCGTTTGGAACGATCATAAGTTTAATCATCGCTCCTTTTATACCAAAGCTTAAAGGATCTATAAATAATCGAACAAAACTTTCAGGAATATATCGTCCCTTAGAGGAGCGGCTTCCTCTAATCTTCAATATAATAATAAAGTTAATGTTACCTATACAGTTGAAGTTGCAGAATTTATTTCTTGATAAGGATTTTGGACATGGGTATTTAATAGTTGCTTCAATGCGGGGAAGTGCCCAAGACTCAATCATAGATTCACATCACTAAGATTTTTAAGCAATAGACTATAAACCTAAACATTATTCTCGCATTAGTTGATTCTTTTCTTCTTATTTTTAGTCTATCTTTAAATATTCCTTCCCCAACATTTCTAAGCTTATAATCTTCTCTAGGCTTAATGATTGGAATATAACCTTTAGAAACTAGGCTATTCAACACTTGCTTTGCGTCGAATTCAAGTCCAAAACCAGCTGGAACTCGGAGAAAATCTCTGAATCAGTAAGGCTTCTTCAAGCTTTACCCTAGTACAGATAAAAGTTTCATGAGTAGTTTTATTCCAATCAGTAAACCTAGTTGAATCCAAAACGGTATAATTTATAGCTTACAGAATGGAAAATCCTGAATATACCCCTCAAGATTTAGGAATCCTTTCATTAAAGTAAAGCGAAGACCAGCTTTCAGCATACCTTAAGTTTAGCTTAAGTATTTTTTTAGCTACTAGAGCTTTCAAGTAAAGCTTAACTTTAATATAGAATCCAAGTCTATAGATTCAAGAACAAGCTCTAGAATACTCTAGAGTCTTTTTAGCATAGAGCAAATTATACTCACTCCAATAAATCAAATCTTGGGCACTCCCTTTCAATGCGTAATCCTTAAAAGCACTCCTTATTCATGGCGCTGCTTAGGCTATCCATATATAGGGAAATCTAATATTCAGGTCAAAATCAAAAATAGCTAGTAGGAGCAAGTACATTTATGAGAGATAACATATCCATCTAGTCCAAGTAATGGATGTAAAATCCAAACTTCCCTTGCTTAACTTAACAGAGCTGTATCATCAATAAAAATTTATATATTGAAATCTACTTAATAAATAAAAAGGTTTCCTTTGAATAGAAAATTCAAAACCCTCATTGCAGTTTTGATCATATTTCTAATTTCTATTGATGTAAGTTTAATACCACCTGCTTATGCAGCATCAGTCACTTTCAAGACAAATCCTACAAACTGGGCAGGGTATATACCGGCTCTATCGTAGTTGATTCATCAGCTTCATATACTAACGGTCAAGTCAGTTCTTATTCTGGGGATCACTCAATCTATGCGAATGCTCCAACTCAATACCGATTTCATCATTGGGAGTATAGCGGGACCTCAAATTCAGGTGTGTATTGTCCAAATATCGCAATCAATCCTTCAACGATGCGTGTGTTTGGTGATGGCTGGATCATGGCTCTCTACGCGGCTCAGATCACCTTCTATACTAATCCAGCTTCCGTCGGAGGCATACGTTGGGGCTCCCAAGGAAACCCTGTTCGAACTAATGGGTATGTGCATTGGGAGGTGGGTCTCCCTCCTGTTTTTTCAGGTAGGTTCTTAGCCTATGCTGAACCTGTACCAGGATATGAATTCCTTAGGTTTGAAGCGACTGGGATGATTACGCCAGCATCCTCAAGTAGTAATCCGACGGAATTTAAAGTTGATGGGCCTGGAACTATAACTGTCGTCTACACTCCAGTTCAGTCAGGAGTCACCGTTACCTTCTATGTAAACCCCCCAGGCAGTGGCCGTATATTCCTCTCAAACAAGGGGTTTACAAATGGTCAAACTGGAACGTTTTCGATAGGCTTTCATGAAGCATTTGCGGTAAGCGAGCCTGGTTACGTATTTAAGGGGTGGTCGTTTACTGGAGCGATATCCCTTGAAAACGATTATGCGACTACGACAAATGTTAACGTTTACGGCAGCGGAACATTAACCGCCAACTTTATTGCAACTACCGCCGAATGGACAACGCTCATTTATATGGCCGGAGACAACAATCTTGAATCGCTTATGATTGATTTAAAAGATAAATTAAAAACCCTACCTTCATCCCAAAGTGTAAATATTGTTATTCTGTATGACATCCCTAAATCGAATACTAAAATATTGAGAATTAAACCCGATCAAGAAGAACTCGTCTATGATTTTGGCACTAATGCGGATTCCGGGGATTCCTCTACACTTGAAACCTTCATTAAGAAAACCTATGATAGATATCCAGCAAAACATTATTTATTAATATTTACTGATCATGGCGGTGGGATTGCCGGTCTTATGGAAGATATCTCAGCGGGAGGCATTATTTTCTTACCGGAACTTGAATATGCATTAAGAAAATGTGGTAGGCACTTTGACATAATAGCAATGGCCGCGTGCCTAATGGGCTCCATCGAAGTAGCATATCAATTACAACATACAGTCGTGCGACCTAGCCCGTATCACCAAATAGTAGCGGACTTCTTTGTCGGCTCCGCAGATAGTATAACTGGTAGGTCTGTAAATCCTTGGATAAGGGATGTAATTAACGATTTAATGGGTAATCCCTGGATGGACCCACGTTCAGTTGCGGTAGATTTTGTAACTAAATTTCAAGAAAATGCTATATCTGCTTGGCCATGGTATACCATAGCCGCTGTTGATTTAGGAAAACTTTTATGGACAGCCTATTATGTAAACCAACTTGGAAAGTATTTGGAAGATAACATAGGATCCTTAAGATCGCAAATAACCACTGCATACAATAATGTAGAGTCTTGGATGCCAGCAGACCCCATTTTTAGAACAGGCAGGGAATACATAGATCTTTATAATTTTGCTGATAAATTGTACCTCACTACCAGCGATTCAACGATAAAAAATTATTGTAGTGAGATTAAAAATGGTCTGGATGATTCTGTCATCAGCTACTGGTCCAGAGGGCATGGTAGCAATTTACGTTGTTTAAGCATATATTTCCCAACTGAGTTGAAGTGGGATGTGTTCTATTCACAAACGGATTTCGCTATAGCTACATGGTGGGATGGTTTCCTATATTCCTACTATGGAAGATTTGACTATTGGATTGATGTGAGCCCATCTGGACGAGAGATCGTGGCTGGCGATTCAGCTCAATTTACAGTAACGTTAACTAAGAAGAGCGGTGATGAATCTTATCCAATAGATTTATATGTACTTTCATTTCCATCCAGTCACGGAACGTGGTCCTTTTCCTCTTCGAAAGTTACTCCTACAGGACAGGCAACTTTAACTATATATACAAATCCAGAAGCACCAGAAGCTGATTGCGTAATTTTCATTAGGGCATCGATAGGTACATCCCGAAACGCTTACCACATTAGACAACGCGCCATTTGGCTGAGGATTAAGCCCTCTCCCCAAGCCACCGTTACCGTTTCCCAATCTGTGATCACTACATTTATTCCATTTTTAGCTCTTACAACCCCCAAGTTCGATTATTACACTCCTTGGTCGGCACATTCAGGATATACAATCGATAAACCTTCTGAAACCTCTGCATGGATTGGAGATCATATTTATCGATATCTAGCGGTAAGGGGTAGGGGAGATACTATCTGGTGGAAGAAAACCGATAACACAGGAAACTGGGGTTCATGGAGCAGGGTATCCGGATCTACGATTTCAGCCCCTAGCATCTGCGTATTCAATAACAGGTTATATATAGCGGTGCGAGGATCAGGTTCCTGCAAGGACGCTATATGGATTAACTATATGGATCTTCTCACAATGAAATGGTCAGGATGGAGTAAATTAGGCGGATATACAATAGATGCCCCAAGCTTAGCAGCAAGTGATACCTACTTATTCCTGGCGGTCCGTGGAGGTGGGGATAAAATCTGGATTAGCCGTATGGATAAGAATGGCATTTGGTCGAATTGGATTCAGATTCCCGGTTCAACATCAGCTGCTCCTTCGATCACTTTTTATAACGGTAAAGTATATATCTGTGTCAAGAGTAGCAGCTCAACCGCTATATATATAGGAAGCGTTAATTACCAACTGACTAGTTTCTCTGGATGGAGGCTTTTAGATGGAAAGACAGTAGATGCCCCAACTCTCTCCGCTTCTGGTGACTTCTTATATTTGGCAGTTCGAGGATTAACTGATACCATCTGGTATAGGTCCATGACAAAGTCTGAGACTTGGTCTAGCTGGATAAAACTTGATGGCACAACACCATCTTCACCCTCGATATGCGCCCTCTATGATTCTAGTAAACCGTTCTCAATCAGCTTCATAGTTCGCGGAAGCGGAAATAACCTTATATGGGAGAAAATGGGCAGTTCATTTATAAAATTACGATATGAACACGACTATCTTAAGATAAATCAATTAAATAAAGTGTTGCTTGACCAGACTAGTACTACTACGGTCTACAAGGAATTAATAAAAAACAATACATATCAACAAGCTAGATGTGCACTAAAAGATGCTATTATGATAAGCCTAATTCTGCTCTTTTCAATCATATTTATATCAGCGAAGATAATGAAACGTCAAGGTTTTAAAGGATATAGAATAATCAACATTAAGATAAACAAGAAAAAACAGCAATCCTGTAACAAGAAGTATCTATTGCCCTCTGTAGTGTAATATCAATTTCATTACTTAAAAGCCTTCGCTCTTACTCAGGTATTTTTGTTAGTAGCTAATTTATCATTAATTAGTATGAGCTTTTGTACGTTTTTAGGCTGTCTTTTAATATTCCTTTATGGATTGATGCCCATGGTTTTAATAGGCTAAATTTGCTTCTCGCAATTGTTTACATGCGAATCTTATTAGCATACTCACCTTTGAATGTTTATCACTTGATGCTTAAAGCCAAGCCTCCAAGTACGTTGCACAATATAAAATCGTCTGTATAGATATTTAAGGTTGGCTCGATGCCATTTAGCTATCACTTCTCTATCTATGCTTGTTGAAGGTGTATAATGACCCAAGTAATCCAGCCTTAACATACGCCTCATCTATTTCTATTAAGCCTGAAAGTTTACGCTTTAATCCAACTTTACGAATAGCATCTATAACCCTTCTAGAAGATCGATGTACAACGCCATAGCTTCTATTAAGCTCTTTAGAAGCAGCCAATACCAATCCCAACCAATCATGCTATACGAGCTGCAGCGAGGGCAATGAGCTTAAGCAACAAGTAGCACAAGCCTCACTTATAAAGACAAGTAAGAACCACATAAATTAAAGTAGGCAAAGAAAAATTTAATACCAACAAACTTTTAAGGCACAGGTGACTTCATTTCTATAAGGATCAAAACTGATAATAGTGTGGTGAAAGATAGGAACGTAATAGTTAGGGAGGTAACATTATAGAAGAAGGGCCTTAATTTAGGTTATTTCCATGCGATTCCATCTATAGCATGGAATGCAAAAAGAACAATAATCAAGGATTTAAGAACTAAAAAGCTTCGTGGGCTCTTTAAACTTATCGCTCAATTTGTAACCATAAGCAATAGAAAGGATGAACCAGGTTTGATAATTGTCAAGTATTGGGGGAGCTTCACAGGTTGAGCGGTAAAGTAAGCGAGAGGAATTATAAACAATATGAACATAAGGCGCCCTTGAGGCTCTTTAACGAGGATAGGCACTACCGTTATAAGCAACATTAAGCTTAGAACTTCGATTGAGGATGCGGGCGCGATTAACCAGTAAGCCACGGTCCAAATGGGTGGCATCATCCTTTCACCAACCCATGAGCCGTCACCGATTATTGAGGAAATCGGTATCGGATGGCCATTTACGTTATGATTATAATTTTTCAGCCAGCTTTCATATAATCGAGTTGGCAAATCATACCATAACCTTGGTTGCACGATAATAAATGTAACTATTCCTATAAAGATCCATGCGAGAGCGAAAATCAATTTTCTTCTATCCTTAAATCTTGGCATTAACCAACAAATTACTATTGGAACCGCTAAGAAGCCGAAATATTTGGAGGCAACGGCAAACCCCAAGAATATGCCTGAAAATAAGAAGGGCAACTTCTTCATGGAATCAAGATGCATGAAAAAAAGTGATATGGAAAGAAGTATAAAGAAGATGCATGAATTGTCCAAATAAGCGAGCAAATTGTACCTTATGAATAAATGGTCGAAGGAAAGCGTTAAGCCAGAGAAGAGGCCGAGCCGTGGGTTCCACAATTTGCCACCAAGATAGCAGAGTATAGCGGAGGTTAAAGCTCCTGTTAGAATCCCCACGAACCTTGCAGCGAAATTTTCCCCAAAAACTGGACTCAGCAGGTAAAGAGATAATCCAATAAGCATTTTAGCAAACATTGGATGTTCATAATTGTATTGTAAGCATTTATCGAGTCCTTGATGACCTTCAAGAAAGTGGTTAATGTATAGTCTTCCAGCTTTAACGTAAACTACCTCATCTACAGAGAGCGGATCCGCAGAGAATGGTTTAGTAGCCATATAGTACTTAAAGAGAATAAGACGAATAGCAAGCGATACTAGGAAAACCAACATTACATAACTTTTACTCAAGCTTGAAGAAATGTCAGCCTCTTTCACATCTCCATCTAAATTATGGAAACATGCTCGAAATTTATTAGACAACATCTGGGAACCCTTGATTATTGATTAAATGGAAAAATATATTTTTTATCTTTAAATTTAAAAATTCGTTCATAAGCTTTCTTATAGACTTCAATAAGCTTAAGTTTATAGTTAAAAGAGCTATACTTCCAAGCGCAGTTGTTGTAAAGAGTGAAACCGTGTGAACGGCTAATCCCATTGCTAGGGCTTCTTCGAAGGTCATGCCAAGGTTCGAGTATATCAACGCCCAGTAAATCTCGAAGGTCCCTGCGTAGCCTGGCGGCGCGGGGATGGCGAAGGATAAACTGTGAAGCGCGTAGCCAAGCGTTACTGTGCTCATTGACATTTCAACTGAAAACGCCTTGAAGAGAAGTATAGTCGAAGCCGCTGGCGCAGCCCAAATAGCCACCGTTAGAAGCGAGATCAAAAACATAGTTTTAGGTTCTTCGTTCAACGCT
>JAWCEH010000102.1:0-9138 GCA_038859955.1 Bathyarchaeia archaeon
CTTTACCCTCAATGATTATAGAATCATAGCCAGCAAACTTAAGCTCGGCACCAAAAAATCCTCCTCCAACGCTCCTACAGTATATTCCCGTTAGGGGAGACTTAAACTGCGCCACCCATCGTGAAGCAGATTGAACTTTAGTTCCAGTTAAAGGTCCTACAGATAATATCAATTTATTCTCTGGACCAAGTGGATCAGCACCGGCTGGAACCTCATCCCACAGTATTTTAACGCCAAAACCTCGCCCACCAATAAAATATTTTACAAGCCCCTCCTTCAGCGGTTCAACAACAAAGTTCTTTTTTGTCAAATTTATTCGAAGTATTCTACCAGCATATCCGTAAGGTTGCATATTCTGCTTCACCTTAAGAGAAATAAAAGAATTAACTACTAATTAGTTTTGCTATAAAGCGGCATTTAACGTTACAACTATAAAAGAAAAAGAGCTATATTAATAGAACCATCCGTTACTTAGAAAACATAATAAATGTAAATAATTTATACTCTATTGGTGGCCAGAATGAGTGAAGAGATCCTATCAAAAGTCCCGGTATTAAAATTAACAAGATCTTTCTTCCCAAAAAAGATACTTTTTGGAGTAGGGTGCTTTGATAGGGTTGGTGAGGAAGTAAAGAAACTAGGCGCAACTAAGGCTCTACTAGTAGTTGATCCTGTAGTTGCGAAATTAGGCGTTGCGGACCGTGCGAAGCGTTCTCTTGAGCAGCAAATGATAAGCGTAGATGTTTTTGATAAGGTTGAGCCTGAGCCTCATGTAGAGATAGTCCACGGGGCCGCTCATATTGTTAGAGAGGGAAAATACGATGTGATAATAGGGGTAGGCGGAGGAAGTACATTAGATATAGCCAAGGCTCTTTCAGTTATGGCTGCTAACCCTGGAAGCATAGAGGATTATATAGGTTTTGATAAAGTAAAGTATAGATCAAAATTAATCTTATCTCCAACGACGGCTGGAACTGGTAGCGAGGTCTCGGCTTTCATAGTTTTAACAGTTAAAGGTGTGGAAAAGGCTTTAATATTCAGCCAAGAAATACCCCCTGATATCGCTCTTATTGACCCGATGTTAACGGTGACAATGCCACCCAAAGTTACCGCAGCAACAGGATTTGATGCGCTAAGCCATGCTATTGAGTCAATTTTATCGGTAGACTCAAATGATTATACGGAGACCTTTTCCTTTAAGGCTGTAGAACTTATTGGAAAGTATTTTAGGAAGGCTTATTACCAAGGGTGGAACATAGAGGCGAGGCGTGGTATGTCCTTAGCAGCGCTTTTGGCAGGTTTTGCTTTCTCTGTTACGGGATTAGTTATAGGGCATGGTGCTGCGATGCGACTAGGCGAAAGGCTTCATATACCTCATGGGGAAGCTTGCGCCCTTTGTTTACCTTACGCCATAGAGTTTAATATTCCAGTGGCAGCGGAGAAATTATCTGAAGTTGCTCGAGCTTTAGGTGTAAATACGGTGGGTTTAAGCGACGAAGAGGCAGCCTTAAAAGTTGCCAGATTTGTTAAAGGTCTAGCTGAAGAATTTGGATTAAAAACTAGCTTAAAGGATTACGGTATAAGAAGGGAGGATCTAGAAATCCTCATAAACGACTTTCTTGAGAAAAGCGCCGCTGAAATTAGGTGGAACCCAAGGAAGATAACCAGAGAAAACTTAATAAAATTCTATGAAAAACTCTGGGAAGGAAACGTCTAGAATAGATGTTTAACGCTTTACTCCTCAAACTCTTTCATTTAAAAATCTTTAAAGCATCCTGATAAAAATTAGTTCGTAAAACGCGTGCCCCCTTCACTTTTGCGACCATTTTTTAGATTAAGAGTATAATTAACTATATAACTAAGCATTATTGTTCAGAGACAGTTTTTCTAGTTTACACTAGCATCCTTTCATAAAGCTTTATAACTAAAATCCAATTTTCATCGCTCCACTCGGTTTTCACCACCCTGCAAAAATTGATATATAAGTGAAACTGCAGACATAAGTAAACCCAGATTATGAGTCTCTCCCAGAAATGATGCGACATCCTTATGCATTAGTTTAAAATCTCGGCTTAAAGTCCATATTTAGTATTCTGGGCGCTAGGTTTCTGGGAACTCATGAATTTCTAGGCTCATGGAGGCTATCCTTAACAAAATGTTAGGGTCTAGACCATGTTTTTCATGTCCACGTAAAAGCTTCTATGATCCCCGAAGAGAGCTATCGTACACATATAATTATAATTGTTAGCAAGTTTTCACTACCTGAGATAATCCTATTAGCCCCATATAAATTATGTTTTCACCTATTTGTCCTCAACACATTATATACAGATTAGAAGCTCTCCTCTCTATTAGCGGAGACTATTACCAGGTGTATCTTCCAAGGCTCTTCCCAGGAACCCCTGCTTACTAGGCATCAACAAACTTTACTCCAAGTTTTCTGACGCTATTGCTGTTTTAATCGATGTTTTAGGTCCTATGGTGCTAAAATCTGCCATGAAACTTCTTTTTCTGACCTCTTTTGTAGCTTCATTATTTAAACAGCGCCTCTTCTATCTTCCGAGGTGAAGGAAGAGAAAGAAGGATGATATCAGACTTCCTTTAGAGAAGGAGCGAAGAGAGCTCCTATTCTAGCAATTTTTTCTTTAACCTCATTACTACATCATAAATTATGAGGTCATAACCTGTGTTAATTAAATTTTGGCAATACCTTCTCCCATTATCCCGAAACCTATTAAACCTAACACAGATGATTCTTCCATTAAATGGGGTACTTTATGAGGTTTAGTGTAAAATTAAATGTTGAGCTCAAAAATTTTTATATAGAACAAAATTGATCAAGTTGTAATATGAAGCCAATACTCAGAGCTATGAACTTAACTAAAAGATTCGGTGGAATATCAGCTGTGTCGAACTTCTCCTTCGAGCTTAGGGAAGGAGAGAAATTGGGATTAATTGGACCGAACGGCGCTGGAAAGACGACGCTCTTTAATCTCTTGACAGGTTTATATCGCCCCGACTCCGGAAGAGTTGAGTTTGGAGGAATTAATATAATTGGTTTACCACCCCATAAAATATGCCGCATGGGACTAGTAAAGACTCATCAGATTCCACAACCATTTTGGACTCTCACCTCACGCGAAAATTTGATGGTTGCTTTGCTTTCAAGCCAAAGAGTTAGATACAAGGATGCTGAAGAGGAGGTTTTAAAGATTTTAGATTTTGTAGGCTTAAGTCATCGTAAAGATGTGCCTGCAAGCTCCTTGTTACCCTTGGAACTTAGAAGGCTAGAAATGGCTAGAGCACTGGCCACTAAACCAAAGGTTCTATTACTAGATGAGCCATTTGCTGGAAGCAGAGAGAAGGAAGCTGAAGAGATGATGCAAATAATTAGCGAAATTAACAGGATGGGAATCACAATAATGTTGATTGAGCATAGGATTGGAGCGATAGTTAAAATTGCTGATAGATTAATGGTAATGCATAAAGGCGAAAAAATAGCTGAAGGTATTCCGGAAAAAGTTATTAACTCTAGTGCTGTGATAGAAGCATATTTAGGTGGTGAAGATGTATTATGAAGAGACTTTTAGAGGTTGATAATATAAGTGTTTCTTATCATAGAGGTTCACCAGTCTTACATGACGTGTCCTTAGAGATAAGTGAGGGCGAATGCGTGTCTCTTATAGGCGTTAACGGGGCTGGAAAAACAACCCTTCTCAGAACTATTTCAGGTGCCCTTCATCCAAGTAAGGGCAATATCATTTTTGAGGGGAAAAGAATAGACTTATTGGAACCGCATGATATAGCTGTTCTCGGCATAATTCATGTACCCGAGGGAGGAGGCATTTTTTCGAAGCTGACCGTTAAGGAAAACCTTTTAATGGGATGTTATTTAAAGGAGAGGAGAAAGCATGTATCGCAGAGACTCAGAGAGATTTACGAACTTTTCCCATGGCTTAAGGAAAGAGAGAATCAGATTGCTGGTTCTCTAAGCGGGGGAGAACGACGCATGCTCTCGATAGCCAGAGGTTTAATGGCTGGTCCAAAATTATTAATGATTGATGAGGTCTCTCTCGGGTTATCTCCAATCGCGATAAAAGAGGTCTATAGGAAAATTAGGGAAATCAGGAAACTTGGCATAACTATACTTTTAGTAGATGAAAATGCAAGGCGGGCGCTTTCAATATGTGATAGAGCATACGTTATTGAGTCAGGGCGCATTGTTTTACATGGAGAACCCTCCGAACTACTTAAAAACAAAGACTTTGAAAGAGTTTACTTTGGCATTGAAGTTTAGAATGGTGAAATATAATTTGACTAAGATAATTTGATTATAAACGTACGTTTTATTCTTGATATTAGACCCATTAGCCCCTGAGGGGCCAATAAGACTATAACTATAATTAATATTCCATAGATTAGTTGGCTTAATCCTGGGAAGCGCGCAAGTACATATTGATTTAATATCGCTATTAAAAAGCCGCCTGCTATTGGCCCCTCGATTGTTCCCATACCTCCGATAACAGTTGAAGCCACCGAGATTAAAACCCATGTGAAAGCAAAAGCTATTGTAGGTCTAAGATAGGAGCCAAATAAATAAAATATTCCTCCGATTATTGCCGTTATGAATGACGAGATAAGATAGCAGTAAAGTTTCACTCTAAAAATATCGACACCACAGTCTTCTGCAGCGCGCTCATTATCTCTAACAGCTATGAGCATTAGTCCAATCCTGCTTCTTCGGATAAACCATACAGTAGCTACCGAAACTATAAGGACTATTAGCGCCATATAATATAGGATATTAGGTGGCACAATAGCGGCTATGTACATTCCTTTCCCCGCGTAAGTGTACTCCCATTGAACAAACCATGAGTATACGGCCAACGCGAGTACGAGTGACCCCAATGCAAGATACAGACCCCTCATCTTAAAAATTAGCGGTGAGACCACTAAAGCCAACAACGTTGTTACCGCTCCAGCAAATAGTAGACTAACCCAAATTGGTAAGCCCCAATAAGTAATAGCTATGGCCATCATGTAAGCTGCAAAGCCAATAAAGCCATGCACGCCAAGATTAATGATTCCAGTAAAACCTGCTTGCAAGTTCCAAATTTCACCGAGAGCAGCATAGATAAAGCAGAAAAACAGGAGTGATGTCCAGACAGGTGGGAAAATATGTGGTATAGATGTCAATAGCGCCATAACTGCAATTATGCTGAATATTTGAATTTTATTAAACATAGTCTTACCCCTCACACTTTATATCCAAATATTCCTTCAGGTCTTAATGCTAGGACTGCTAAAATTACCATATAGCCTATAAAGAGCTGATATTGAACCCCAATATAATAAGCCGAAAGCACGTGAGATAAGCCCAAAATTAATCCTCCAGCTAATACACCTCTCATGCTGCCCAGCCCTCCAAGAACTACAACACCAAATGCTATGAGTAACCAGTCGAGACTTGACGCTGGAACAAAAGCAAATGTTAAGCCCATAAGGATACCTGCCATCCCAGCGGCCATCGCACCCAAACCGTAAGTGTATGCATAGCTCTTCTTAGGATTCACGCCTAAAAACTGAGCACACACATAGTCCTCGGAGGTAGCCCTAATGGATATCCCGGTATAAGTTTTTTTCAAAAATAGGTAGAAGACAATTATCGTAGCTATACTGATGCAGAAGTTTAATAGGTAATTTATTGGTATTCTAACGCCTAATATTCCTATACTCTGTATGGCGTAAGGAGCATATGCCGTTAAACTTTTTGGGTTTGCGGTCCATATTAGAAGTACGGTGTTCTCCACTATGACTGATAAACCTAGGAGTATTATCGTAACGATATTGGGGTTCCCATAAATCACTCTGTTTATTAACCCGTGTTGTATAGCGTATCCAAGAGCAAACATTATGGGAACAACAATCACTATACTAAGTAGCGGATCAACACCTCTTTCAGCAAAAAGGAGACAAAGATAGGATCCAAGTATAGCTAATGCTCCGTGCGTTACATTCATTGTTTCCCTTATACCAGCAAAAATTAGTGAAAAACCTAATCCCATAACTGCATAGACGCCGCCTAAAAATATCCCCATCAATACAAGCTCAATCATAACAGGCTTCCACCGAATTTGATAATTAAGGAAATTAATAAATTTTTGGTAAAAATAAAGCTTATGCTTTTTCAGCTTTGGCGTGATGCTGCTAGATAAAGGCTGCTAAGGTTAACATAATAATAGGGTTAGCGTCAACTCGCGGATCTTAAGGCGAAAGCTTTGTTCCTCGCACTCTCATAAATATTGCAAGTATCTATTATCTTCGTCATTCAACGGCTGTTACCTTTCCTTATTTACGCTAATACTGCATCATACATTTCCTATTGTCCTTAAAGAAAAAAGAATCAAAAAAGATGAAAATGGAATTTTCTCCCCTATATTTTTAGGTTTTCTAAGGTGGAGGAATCAATATAGGTTCTACTGTGGGTACTGCTGGGTCAGAAGACCATACTATTGCTATCGTAAGTTTTCCTTCAGGAGTCTTCTGAACCTGACCTATCAGTGCAGGGCCTGGCGAGGTGTGCGTCTTCGGGTCATAGTCCACTTTTCCAATACATGTCATGGCTGTAACTCTCGCAATCGATTCATTGATTTTCTCTGGGTCAACTGACCCTGCATCTTCAAGCACCTTTATAAGGAATTGCCACGTGGAAAATTGACACGCCACACCAAATCCCATGTTTAATGTAGTAACTTTAGGATAAGTTTCCCATATCCAATCGGTTCCTGGATAGCCTGGGATTGGCCAACTCCATAATTCTGTCATTATACCAAGGGGCGTGTCACCGGGGCCTATTGCGATCGCATCGTCTAAGCTTCCCATGAATCTTCCCCCAATAGCTACTTTAGGTTTATAGCCAATTGATATAGCCTGGCGCCAGAAAGTGGAGAAGTCTACATTGTAGGTATTTATGTGAAGTATCTCTACACCCTTTTCTTTAAGGACAGAGATGATGCCTGAGAAGTCTTTAGTTCCTGTGGGGAAGAACCCTGGAAAGATAACCTCATAACCTCTTTCTTTGTACACATCTTTAGTGTTCTCATACCACCAGTGTCCGTCAGGATTATCTTCAAGAAGATAGCCTACCTTCTTGCTAACTAAACCTTTTTTCACAAAGTAGTCGAAGACTTCAAAATATCCCTTCATCATGTCAGGTATTGAGAAGAAGGAGCCACACCAACTATATTTCCAGTATTCTGGTCTCTTGCTTCCCTCACCCGTGAATATCTCAATAGGATACTCAGATATGTTTGGAATTCCATACTTTTCGCAGACCGTGTGATGGGGTATATTCTGGTCTGGTGCGCCTCCAGAATGCACGAAGCAAACTTTATCTTCGGTTATGGCCTTCGTGACTAGCTCAATGTTTCTTGTTACATCGCTTTCGCCATCGTAAACAACTAATTGAATTGGTATCTTACGGCCGTACTCTTTTAAATATATTCCTCCACCTCTATTGATCTCGTCCACAAATGCCTTTATAATGGGATATTCATGTTGTCCCTCAGTGGCCTGTACCCCGACAAATTGATGTATATATCCAATTTTAATGGCTGTAGGAGCCGTAGGAGTCATAGGTGCCATCATAAATATAACGACTGCCGCGATGGCGGCAACGATCACTATAACGGCGATAATTATGGCCCAGATTTTTGCTATACCCATCTTATCCATGAAAATTTTTCCTCCTAAATTCTCTTTAGAGTTAGAGAAGAACCATTATTTAAGATTTTGGGAAATTTAACGTTATTAGCAGCCAAGTCAAATCTCTAAGATGAAACCTCTAAATCGAAGCATCCTATCAGCATCATGGTGTTAAGGGCCAAAGCTTAGTCTAAGCACATCATGTTTTAAGTCTTGTATATTTCTTTAATATTTCCTCAAAGATTTTTGAATTCTTTTCTTTTCCATCATATGATGGTGGATGCCACACCATCTCCTGTAGGTTCCTCAGTATAGTATGTATCCAGTCGTGAGGGATCGAAATGATAATGTAACCCTCAGGTGGCTCTTTTATGAATTTTGTTCCAAATGTCATTCCGCTTACTACGTAATTAACTTCACCAGTAATATATGGGTAGGCGAATAGCCAAGCGCATCCTAGAACAAAGGAGTGTTTTGAGATCCAGAGTTTTCCTGTTGAGTAACTCATGGCCCTTAATATTAGTTCTGCTTGGCTGACATTGGCCGTCACTATTAATAAATCCGGGTTAAATGTCATTTTATCAATTGGAGAAAATATCACGTAATTAACTGTGCCAGGTCTTAGTTGTGGGACTTGAAAGTAGAGTCTCGCATTTGCCCGCGGCTCCTGAAATATTTTTAGCTCAGGTCCTATCAGACCACTTTCAGCGAAGGCTGGGAAGCTCTCCATCCCAAGAACCTTTTTACCATAACAATTTTCATTTTCTTTTCCTATATAAAATGGCTCATCTACTCTTTGAGCCTCACCTACAAACTCGCAAAGACGCATTTCTTTATCTGATCTTTTAAAGTCTTTTGGTTCTAGATATGAAAATTTTACACTTATAGGTTTTCTCTCTAAGCCAAGTTTATTAAATATGTTTAGGTCAGACATTTTAAATATCTGTCTCCCTGTTTTATTCAATTAATGAAATTTAAAACTTATTTAAGGTTTTCCTGGACAAGAAGAAATATTCCCTCTTTTTAATAATCTTAGCCTTAATTATCGGGGGCTTGTCTTAGGCAAATCGCTGAGTATCTATCTTGGTTTATGGAATATATTAGTCATGTAACGATTTATGGCTGGATAAAGTATTATGCCCGAATAATTGGTGAATGCTTAAAGGATGTTAAAGCTAGGACTGGTGAGAGGCGGTATGAGGATAATACAGTTTTAAGTGTTAATGTGAGGCACCTTAATGGGAGTTGATGGCGAAACGAGGCTGCGAAGCTGTTGATCGCAACTTATATAGGAGGAACTTTAAGCAATAATGAGATGGAAAGGATCCTTGGAACGTTAAAGCAAATAGGTAATCTTAATAGTCATGAAGGTGGTAAGTGGGGATAAATTGTTTTTGGCCGCGGGCTTGAGGCTGGTTTGATTATATATAAATG
>JAWCEH010000103.1:0-9119 GCA_038859955.1 Bathyarchaeia archaeon
TAGTTTACTCTATATGAGCGGGGGTAGCCAAGCCAGGTCAAAGGCGCGAGGCTCAGAAGGAAACTGAGAAACCTCGTGGCATAGGCCTTCGTGGGTTCAAATCCCACCCCCCGCATCAATCACCAGTAAATTATAAATACTTGGCTGTTAAGAACTCCTTTAACGTTAATTTCAAATGCCTTTGTTATCTCTTGCTTTGAGGATATATTCCAAAATACGTAATTTTGTATTACGCCCTCATCCTCAAGCTTTTTTCTTCTAGAACTAACGGCCTGTTTTGAGACTTCTAACAATTTTTCAATTTGGGAGGTTGTTAATGATGGTTGACTAATCATTAACTTAATAAGTTGTTCATCATTTTCAGTAATGGCCTCATGTTCTTCTATATACATCAGGCTTTCCTAAACAATTAGTACATTGCTTATCGATCAATCCTTAAAGGCAGACAAAGTCAACCTCAATGCATAATAGTAAACCCTTTATTGATTAATAAATCGGGGAACAAAATGAAGTTGAGGAAAATTGAGCTTTTGGAGCTTGAACATATAGCTAATTTATTAGTTGAGCAGTGTTCGGGAAGGGATTTTGATAAAGCCAAAGAACATACGGAATGGCATATAAAAGCTTTTCCAGAGCTATGCTTAGAAACTGAAGAAAACAAAAAAGTCTTGGCGTTTATAATCTCACATCTACATGAAAATGCGCTCGAAATAGGGGGAATTCTATGCGAAAAAAAGGCGAGAAGATATTTGGAAAATCCTTATAAAAGAAGTTCTAAATAAAATCCCAAAAGTAGACAATGTCACCATAGAGATAGACATATTTAAAGAACTTATTAAAAAACTGAAATAACAACTAACTCCCATTTTTATTAGGAGACATTAACAGAACATGCTTGAACTAACCCTGCTTGTTAAGAATAGCAGAAACTTTAACAAAAGAACTTGTGAGTAATTATGATGAGGCAGCTTTCAGTTTTTTCGATCCTAAGGGGCAGTGAACTGTTTTGAAGAGTTATCTCGAGTTTCAGCAGGGTTAAGGTTCATAGTTTTTGGATATGGTCTGTTGGCCAATTTTGCAGTTAAAGAATATTGCAAGAGGAGGATATGAAGCTGTTAAATTAAATGCAATCAATGAGATGCTTGAATATCTGTGCACTAAGGCCCAAGAAAAGGGCTTAAGGATGACTCCTTCAAGCTGACATAATATGCTTTATGTTAGAAAGAAGGATTATTTCGCCTTCATAATGATGGACTTCTTTGCCTTTAAGGCAATTGAGGATATACTTAGGGTATCACCTAATTTTTTACTTAAATAATTAAAAGATTTCACATAAACTGTAATATCAAGTTTTTCTTGACTAGATATTGACAAAATCATGTGTAGATTAATTCGAGGGAGGGTGATAATCTAATCCCTTGCATTTATCTTTTTGAGGAAGCTTAATACGGCTTGGTTATATCTTGTAGGTATAGTAAGGAAAGTTTTCCTAGAATAATATTTACAGATAAAGATTTGTGTTAAAAGGCCAAATTATGCTTGGACTAAATTTTAGGGATCCAATAGCATTCTTAATTTTCACATTTTCAATTTGATTATGAAAACATTATTTATTTTTAGGGTTTATCTGTAATAATGTTTTCAAATATCATCCCCGCACTAATTTGCTGATAAAATTGTAAATACTGGCTGCTGTTTATTTCGTTAGTGATTGTTGTTACGAAACTTAAGAGAGATAAAACTCGAACCATTAAGGATGATGCCATTCACGTTTATTTACCCTAGCTTGAGATGGTTGAGGATTCCATTAGGCGTGAAGAAAGATTTTATAAATATTGAATGTTGATAATATGGAAATAATCGAAAAACTTCTTAAACATAGAAAACTTCAAATTCCAAAGAACTCGGCGTTCTAAGCCATATTCACAAGTTTCTTAAAACCGAAGGAGATTAACTCTAGTAAAATTTATGGGAAACTGATCAAGAAGAAGGAATATTACTTTTAATTTGCACATATGCAGACTGGCTAGAGACGAAGACGAGGTTGATCTTGTTGTCTTATAAAAAGAGAAAATAAAAGGCTCAGAGGAAGCTCTTCCATCTTTTTATATATAGGCTTCTTAATATTTATGGATGATGAGAAGCTGATGCTTTAAGCGCTGAAGAGACTGGAGTGGGTATGAGAGCTGTGTATAGGGCGGTTGGTTTAGTTAATGTCTTGCTGGGCTTCTTCCTCACTCTCGGTTTATGTGTTGATCACGTAACTTGCCTCGTCTTTTAACATCCAGCTTAGTTCGGCTATAACTGCAGCTCCCTTAATAGTTTTGTAGACGTCCCTCTTGAAGCTCCTTCTCTTGGGATCTTACCGGTCCTTTAAAACCCTAGGATCTCAACGACTATCCTGAGCTCATTCCTAAGTATTTTCTCTATGAGCTTGAGGAGGACGTTGTTCTCGGGGCATGGGCAATCCTTCCAGCCGAGCCACTCCTAAGAATCCAGTCAATTAAGACTCTTAGGGATCCATCCTCTTCGACTGTCATTTCTTCTCTGAAGATTAGTTGTCTCATCCTAGAATTTATTTTATTGTATTCATTATGAATGAATACAACACATATGTGCAAATAAAAGTAATATTTATATAATTGATTTTTATATAAATATTTGTGTAACATAAAGGGGTGAATTTATGAAAACCCATAATAGAGTAATTATTTTCGTATTACTGTTTCTCATTTTTGTGGGGCTTCCATACATCTCTGGATGTGCTCAGCCACTTCCTAAATCTCTGAGCCCGCATTCTTTAGCTGATTGGTTGGCTAAGATCATACAATATTGGATTGACTTAATTAAGCATTTATTGATGCAAATAAAAATATGAGTGAGTTTCATTTTATTGGTTTTAGATTAAGAGTGTTTATTAGGAAGTCGTTAATGATTTGAAGTCTATTTTTTGCATCTTTAAGTGCGTGCCAGAAGCTTTCTTTTCCCTCCAGTATGTGGAGAAATCTTTTTGAATATGATGGATCGGCCAATAAACTTCTAAGTCTTTCAGGAGCATTGATAACGAAGGAGCTTTCATTAGACCAGAGACATGGATGCTCAAACTCACCAAAAAATTCTTCACTTGAAGCTAGGAATATGACTATTGGGGGCATTATAGGATAGCCGGTTGAAGGAAATATGAGAACGTAGACTTCATATTTTTTATACTTAAATGCACGGTATATTCCATTTCCCGGTCTTTGAGGATTAATGAAATTCCATCCGGCCATACTCATGTAGATGGCATCTTCTCCAAACTTCTGCAAATATTTAGTTGCACTCATTCTTCCATAGCCCTCCTTATCTCATTTATGAAATCTGATGGTACTTTTCTCGCCCTGGGCTGATGGACTCTTATTCTTTCTCTGTCTGGGAATATTAGTCGCATTATGTAGGCAAATAGGAATAATGCGCCGAGCAGTATGGATAAGGCTAGAGTTATCGGCAAAAATTTTACTAGACCAGCGAATATTAGTAGACTGGAGACGGATTTAGGCAGGGGATCAAAATCCAATTTGTCTTTAAGCCAATAAGATATGCAAGCCGCAGTAATAATCCCTAAGAGCAAACCAATCAGAGGATATTTTCCCATCAGCATTTCATAGATGATATAGCCTAATACTCCGATTACGGAAAAGTAGATTATAGCTAAGATTATTAATATTATTAGTTTATTCATTAATTGCCTCCTCCATAACTTCTAGTAGGCCAGCTAAACCCTTATTTTCAATAACACTTCGAAGTTCATCCCTTCTTGAGCATAGTGGGCATTTTTTAGAGGGATTTCCAACAAAGTATTCTATTCTGGGTCTCACGTCCTCATCATTTAACTCGATTGTGGCGTAGGGATAGATCCTGAGATCCCAGAGTATTGCTTCAACAAAAAAGGAGGATAACGAGGACACTATATCAGATATTAATGGGTGGGCGACATATGTTCCGCCTTCTGATGAAAATTGGAAGTAAGTGTAGCATAGTGGGCATGGAAGGCCAGCTTTCCATAAATTGATCCTCCCGTGATGGCTAACTATGGGCACAGCATTTTCCTTAAAAAGGAGGATGGATGACCATGCTGAGACAAGGATGATCGGTTTATTGTAAATTAGTGAATATGTGAGCATGGTTAATCTGGGTCCAACTCGATCGAAAGATACTATTATGCAGTTGCATTCACTGAATATTTTCCTCAGTAAATGGTCTTGTTCTCTCAACTCGTTATCATCTAATAAAAAGCCTCCGAGACCCGCTATGTACATATCGTAAGCTTCAACCTTAACCCACGGATAAGCGCTCTCAAGATGATTTTTTAGAGCCTTAACTTTGGGTAAGCCGATATCTCCACTCTCATACTCTTGGTAGCCTATGTTTTCATAACCAACTTTGTCATTGTCGATTAAAATTAGTCTTCCAAAGGATTGCTTAGCAAGATTATGTGCAATTCGGCTTCCTAAGTTTCCGACACCGCCGATAACTATAGTCCTCTTTAGGTTCTCTTGAGCCCGCCTCAATAAGTCGATCCTTCTGCTCAATCTCCCACCACCTGCAGAATCTTTACAAGTTCTTCTTCAATAATGTATGTTTTAAGTTCTCTGATGATGAAGCCCACATCTTCCTTGAGACTTATAACAAATTTTGTGCCGGAACCAGTCTTCAGAAGAATGGCCTTATCTTTATTTATGCCGAATCGCTTAAGAACGTTGAAGAAGCATAGGGCTCTCATTAAATCGATGGGATCTGGCTTTATACCTGGCGAGTAGATTCCACTTAAACATCTAAGCATGGAGAGAAGACTGTCCGTGTATTTTGAACAATACGCAAACAAATTTTCGATGAATTTATAGCCGTAGAAGCATTCTCCACTGCTTGTCTCACTGATAAATCCTTCTTTATCATCAACTGGGTGAAAACTATTCTCAATGCGTTGCCCGTTCTCCTCTATATTAAAGCATCTGGGGTCTGGCATGACCACATAACACTTAATTTCTAGGATCTCTCCCTCAACTCTGTTGACTGCTAGGCCTGAAGGACTGTGAAAAACCTCGTTGTCTTTTACGGATTTGTCGTGAAAGCTAGCTACCAGAGAGAGTGGTGGTACTCCGTTTAGTGTGAGCGCTTGGATAGCCCCAATTTGCATAATACTTTCTTTATCCGTCTGTGAGAGAAATGCGCCAAGGTTTCTTGGGTGGAGGTGCCATATGTGTGGACTGTTAGAGAAGATTGTGGCTGAGACCGCATTACTTTCTTTAATGGACTCACATAGTCCCTTAACAGCATATAGGATTTCTTCCCCTACTTTTAGTACCGATACATTTAAGAAGCCACCGGTTTCATCTCTCATATTCTTGTAGGAAAAAAGGTTTGATATTGCTTTTGTGGCTATTATTGCACTAATCATTGAGATCCCACTATGGGGAAAATGTCCATACCTATCTGACTTGTCCCGTGGTGCCTGGATACCTCTGCAACTTTATCTCTAAGGTTGACTACTACCCGCTCTCCATTTTCACTGACTACGTAGAACACGAACCCGCGGTGGCCAGACTGGTTGCTCAAACAGCTCTTGAGGTCTTGCTTTATCTCCGATTTTATCTCGGAAGATTCTATCATTCGCCTTAGGAGATCACTAAAGGTCTCGTGCTCTTCAACGCCGACCGGTATACTCCCTGAATATATCAAATTATTGGAGTTATCGAATTGCCGAATATTCAAGGTAACGAGAATTAAACTTTTATCCACCATAATATCACCTGAATGTGTTCCAACATATATATTTCCTTATATTTAAATTTTCCTGTGAGGCACATGTTTGAACTGAGAAGGTCTCTTTAAAGTGAATAATTAGCTCTATTATTGTGCATGAGAGAGTCAAAAATTATATATGTTGTGTTTAAAGGTTTTTATGGGGATGAGTGTTTGGGGAGTGAGGAAGGAAAAACTATTAGAGATAGGCTTGATAGACTTATTAAAGAAGGTGAGCGGATAGCGGGTAAATTCAAAAATGAAGCTGATAAAATAAAAAAGTCTATAGAAAATGAAGAGGTCATGTTCACTCTACTAGAGGGTTTTGATGGGGTTGATAAGGCCGTAAATGAGCTTTGCGAAAAATTGAAGGACTCTAAGGAAAATATAGGTAGAAAACTGGATCTACTGGAAAATAGCGTGTTTAATCAGTGTCTTGTTGTGCTGAGCCGTGCAATAGGATTATGGTACAGAATGGGAGCCACCTACTTCATCAAAGAAAATGTAGAAACTACTAATATACTGTTAATTGATCTTATGAACTCATTGGGCTTTTGGGTGGGTGACTGCATAAGGTGGTCTCGTGAGGCAAATCCACCAATAAAGCCTTTGCATGATCTTTTGATGGAGGTTAAGGCAACATTCGCAGATAACTTGGTGGAAGCCTTAATATTTGAGAGTAAGCGGAGAGCAAAGAGCTCCTAGGACTGTATTAGAGCATGCTAAGGTTTAAGCTAGGGGGCATGCTTAGCTTTGGGAGATCTAATTCACCCTAGAAAAATTAACCGAAATAGGTTGAGGCTAGGCTCGTCCAGAAACCTAGTTATAGAGCTAGGGGATGATGGACTCATAAAGAGCATCGTAAGTTATATAGAGCCGAGATGTTACGTGGAGGCTAAAGTGACCGATAGCTTTTCGACTCAGAACTTAAAGCTAAAGTCGATTGAGGAGCCTAAATATGAGCCCACCATGTTGTTAACTAGAGAGGGTCTCATCGCCGATGATTGGGTTGAGAAGTTAAGTGGTGAGAGCCCATTTCCAATACTTGAAGGTATGCATGGCTCAATTTTTGAGTGCGTCTGGGAGGCGGATGGTGAAGAGATAAAAAGAACAATTAGGGCTATTCCAGGCATTGAGATGGGAACAATAGCTTTAGACGTATCCTTTGAGACCCAATTGAGCGGTCTCAGGTGGGAGTTTAAGATCGAGGGAGATAAGGGGATCCGCGTTATCAAGGGATGCGATGGACATGTTAAAGTGTTAGATGAGGGGTCATTCCTAATTCCACGTGGAAACTCATCCATCAGAATCTACCTAATATCGATTCCGAGAAAATCAATAGTTGATAGAGAACTTATGGTGCTTGTGCCCAAAAAGGCGCTTAGTGAAATTAACTTAAAAATATGTGCTGGAACGCTGCTCAGATCTATAAGAAAAGGCAAGTATGCTCCCATAATAGCATATGATGAAGAAGAAATCATTAACGGTTTGGAATTAAGTCGCATAGAGCGGTTTATCCGGCGGATTATGCCCAGCGAGATTGGGGTATCCTTAATTGGGCTTGACTCCTCATTAGTCGAAAGTATTAAAAAAGAAATAGATAGGGTTTTTGAAAAATTTAAGGGCGTTAAGATTCGCTTCCTTGAGAGAGAGAATGAGGCTCAAGAGGCACTAGCTCAACTCGGCTTAGACGAGAAAAGTGATCCAATCAAGGAGCTGAAGAGAAGAGCTAATGAGAGGCGAGAAGAGAAGAATAATGAGGCCGTTTTAATAGATGCTGTATCTTCAAATGGAGGAAAGGATGAGCTCCTGGAGATTCTGGGTTATGGGTATGCGGCCCTTAAAGGCGCTAGGCTATTTGAAATCTCAAAGAAGGATCTCGAAGAAAATATTTCAAAGAAAAAACAAGTCACAAAGTTTATTTCAGCAATAGATATACTCATGAGAGCCCGGCCAAATATAATGACATCTTCTGAGAAGAAAATACTGGAAGACGTGTTTAGAAGTATAAATTTATATGAGGAGTTTAGTAGATATTTGCAAACCATCCCCTATGGAGGGGAAAAAGTGTACTTTCTATTTGGAAAGTGCCTGACACCTGAGAAGATTTTACAAGAATGGCTTAGTAATCTTAGAAAGGAACTTATTAACATCGTGGATGGCTTGCTTGGGGATACCTTAGGAGATCTCGGGCTTTCTTCTATTGAGATTATTCACATATTTGCTGATGCCGACATTCCTTATGATCTTTCAAGTGCTTTACGTAGTAAGGCTGTGGGCTTCGTCCCAATTGGAGCTGCTGATAGAATCCTCCTAAGTTGTCTATTAACAGAGGAGAGAAGCATTTCGCCTGTGCCATCTATAATCATTTTTGATCCGCAAGTAGATATTTGTCGGTCCAACTCAGATAAGCTCTGGGAAGAAGTGAATAAACTTTGGGAAAAAAAGTTGAAAAAGAGTGGTTTGCTGCTTAGGCTGAAGCGTGAAGCCGCTAATCCATATCCCATGTTCGCTCTTCTCAATAATTTTGGTTGTGACATTTTTTTGGCTTTAACGCATGGAATCTATGACTATGAAAAGGGGGAAGTTTTATTTCTATGTGGTCCTTCTCTATTAAGGGCTGGGCTAGTCTATAATCTACATCAATCTGATATAAAGAGGTATCTTTCTCCCGAGAGGCATACATTTTTTGTCATTACCGCCTGTGGGAGTTGGCGTATTTTTGCAGAGGCTATTAGTTCAGGTATGAGGGGCGCTGTTGTCGCACGCTGGACTGTTCTCGCTAATGATGCTGTAGAAGCATCAATACAATTACTAAAATATTTATTGGGGGGGTGCCCCTTGGGAAAAGCCTTAGCAAAGGCTAAATCTACCAGGAATGATAAGACGAACAATATTCTCTCAGCATTCTCCCGTGAGGCTTTCTTTCTGGTTGGGTTACCGTCATTATCGCTTAAATTTCCACATGAGAATGCGAGAAGTGATTTGAGAGCTAGATCTGATATTTTATCAGAGTTAATACTTTCTATGAGAGCTCCTAAGGAGTATGCGATGGATATGCTCGCCGCCCTTGAAGAGGCGGATAGTGTAATCTTTGAGGAGCTAAAAATAATAGAGGAGGAGCTCAAAGGCTCCATGCTAGTTGAGCTAGGCAACTCCTATGAAGGGGCATCGCCATCTAAAGCTGGCTTGGAATATGCCGCTTCAATAATAATTAAAAACAACAAATATGAAGCATGGAATAACTCGGGCTACACATCATATTTATCCAGTCTTATTTGCCCAGCCCTCCTAGAATATGCCGCTTCAATAATAATTAAAAACAACAAATATGAAGC
>JAWCEH010000104.1:0-8993 GCA_038859955.1 Bathyarchaeia archaeon
CAGCAGAATTACTTGTGCATATTCTCGAAAATGTAGTTGGTATGGATGTTCATCCACTGGCAGTAATGATCTCAAGAGCTACTTACTTAATCACGTTGGGCAGAGAATTATTGGAATACCGTGAACAAGACATAGTCATCCCTGTGTATTTATCAGACTCTCTAAGGCTTCCAGAGGTCGTAGGTTCTACCTATGGTAGTGAGAAGATCTACACTATTAAGGCAGATGGTTTAACTTTAGGGCTTCCAGCCCGGATAGCGGAGAATCCTACTGTTGCAGACGCAACTGTAGATGCTCTTAGAGATTACGCTAAAGAAGTTTCTTCAGGCATAGAAGATGACTTTGACTACTTTAAATCCTTTATGACGTCTAAAATCCCGAGTCTAGTAGGATTCGACCCTGAAGCCATATTTCGACCTCTTCATCGCACAGCACAAAATATAATTACCTTGATTAAGAAAAAGAGAGATACCATATGGGGATTTATTCTAAAGAACTACTACAGGCCAATTTTCATTAATAAGAAGAAGGTTGATGCCATTATCGGTAATCCTCCTTGGCTATCCTACAGGTATGTTAAGAGTACAGAATACCAAAGGTTCTTGAAGCAACTAATTGTAGAGAAATACGGTTTATTGCCATCTGATAAAGTTAAGTTGATGACCCACATGGAGCTTGCCACACTCTTTTTAGCTCGATGCGCAGACCTTTACATGAAGAATGATGGAATAATCTCTTTCGTCATGCCAAGGAGCATTATGGTGGCCGATCAGCACCATAACTTTAGAATAGGAAATCTCAAGTTTAAGCTAGCTATAGTTAGACTAATCGACTTGGAAGAGGTCAGCCCGCTTTTCAACGTACCTGCTTGCGTAGTATCATGCAGAATGGGAATAGATACTGCTTATCCAGTGGAAGGGCGTGTAATAAGTGGCCGTCTACCCAAGAGGAATCTAGATTATCACAAAGCTATGGAATTAATGGAAAAGAATGTAAGAGTCAAATTTGAGCTGGGACAAGCAGGAGAACGAAGCTACCTGATTCAGGTTGGTGCTAAACCTCCTGCACTTGCTCCTGGTAAGAGTGCATATTTTGAAGCATTCAGACAAGGGGCAACTATTGTTCCCAAATCTGCTTGGTTCGTTGACATTAAGCCGCATCCCAAGCTAGGATTAGACCCAAGGACACCCTTCGTAAAAACCTCCAGCAAGGCTATTAAGAAAGCAAAGGAAGCATACAAGGATGTTGAACTAAGCGGAAATATTGAAGCGGAGTTCCTCTATGCTGTTCTCTCCGGCTCCGAGCTCGTGCCATTCGGCCATCTCGACTTCTTAGTAGCTATACTTCCCATAAAACAAGTCAAAACTGGAAGGTACATGATTATTCAACGAAGCGACGCGAGAAGAGAGGGTCATGTTAACCTAGAGAAATGGTTGAGTAGGGTTGAAAAACTATGGAAGGAAAAAAGAGGAGAAAAAGCAAAAGCAATGAGCATTTACAATCGGTTGGATTATCAAAGGAATCTCACGTTTCAAAACCCATCGAAAAGATTCAAAGTATTATACAACACCTCTGGTACCTATCTGGTATCTTGTGTAGCAGAAAACGGGTTTAGAACGTTAAGAATTGATGGTATGAAAATACGACTTAATGGACTTGTAGCTGAGGCTAAGACTTACTGGTATGAAACCGATGATGAGGATGAAGCTCATTACTTATCTTCCATATTAAACTCACCATTCCTTGATGCAGCAATAAAACCTATGCAGTCACGAGGAGCATTAGGACCAAGAGACATTCATAAAAAACCTTTAGAGTTTCCAATACCTCTTTATAACCCCGATGATCCAATTCATATAAAATTAGTGGAGCTAAGTAAGCAATGCCATAAAAAGGTTGCAAATATTCTTCCAGCTCTCGTTCAGAAATATGGCAGCATTGGCAAGATTAGGAGTCAAGTCAAGAAGACTCTTGAAAAAGAAATCCGTCAGATAGACATTCTGGTAAGACAATTGCTTAAAGTTTGATTTTGATGTGGATACTAATGAACGAATAGAGAAGTCAAAGCTTTGGGTTGTAGGTAGGCTCAAGAGAATCTAGCAGGTACAGAAGAAAAGTTTTTCATCAAGCAACAAATTAGTTAATGTTTCAGCTTTTAAAACTTTTTTTCTTTTGTGGGAAAACATTAGCTTACAAGCTTTTTATAATTTTTAACTAGCTTAATGATGCTGCTCATTTTCCTATCGACCTGATCGATTAGAAACTTTCTTTTCCTTATGAAACCATTTTTCTCTCTGTCAAAGAGGCAAACGTAAAGAGTCTTTTTCACCTTGAAGATACTAACATAGAATCTTTTATTAAATGTTATCGTGCTTGCATATCCTTTCTTCGCTCTTAACGCATAATTAACAAAAGATATTATGTCTTTGTTTAGTAGCCGCGGCATGATTATTAAAACCTATCTAATCAACAAACCCTTCTGGATTAGCTCTGCCATGAGCTTCTCAACAGCGTCGTAAACCATCTTCTCATTAACAGCGCCGGTCACACTAGTTTACCAGAAGCAAATAATAGTATCACTACATCAGGATCATGCATTCTGCAAATAAGACCTTATAAAAGACCATGTTGCTATAGTGTTCTCACATCGCTGTACTTCTTTTTATGAGGCTTTAGAATGGCTGAAGGTATCTGGTCCTCTTGCAAATGTTTTCCGATTTGAACGAACTGTCTTTCTCCTTTTATTTGCATCCAGTAGAGTAACAAAACAAGTACAAGTGAAATCAATCCTAAGAAAAGCAGATATAATGGTTCTATAGGCAAATTCAACCATATTTCGCCGATTGCATACTGAATGTTCGCAAGGCTAATGATAAAGATACCAGTAAGAGCCCATTTTGGCATCACAAGAAATAGAATTTTTTGGATCCCCTTGTTTGTCAATTTAAACATGTTTCCCTTTTTAGTCCATTTCTCCTTAATATAGCCCTCGCTTTTCAGATAGTTTATTCTCGTGTTGAGAGCACCATCTGTGCTATAACCAAGTTCTTTGCTTAATTCAGATATATTGGCATTTACACCGCCCTTTTTCCATACATAATACATTAGCCACGTATTACGCGTCAAAACATCTTCCGCTGTTTCTCTTTTAGGCATATACTAGAGGATTCTCCTTAAAGTTTTAACTTTTTAATGAGTGAAATGTATCAGAAATAATTAACCATAAAGAAGCCTGAAAAGGACTCTTCAACAGTAGAAGCTAATACTATGGTTTTGGAAGGATCAGTATGCTTAAGGAAGGAGGTAAGCCAGTGCCGAGGCGAACCATGTGTAAAATAACTATTATTTTCTGGCTTGCTTTGACAACAGATTTCATAACTTCAGCAATATTCATCCGTTCAGGATATGGTTCATTCGAGGTCAATCCGTATCAGAGGGCTTTCGTGGAGAATCCTAGTCTCGAAACTTTTCTACCATGGCTGATGGATTTGGCCGCATGGTACTGGTTTTTAATAGGAGCTTTTGGAACCCTTCTCTACCACTTCTATAACGTGAAAGTAGAAAATAAGAAAATGGGGTTTTTACTCCTCATTCTTAAAATAAGTTTGTCAATAGCAATGCTTATTATGGCTTCTTATAGCTTATTAATAGGGACAGCAAGCAATACGTGGCTAATTTTTTATAAAATGTTAAACATAGAAATATGCCCCATCCTCGTCCAATTATTTTTATCACTTGCCTTCATTATACTACCTTTCAAACGTGAACTTACCAAAGGAATGTGTGGCTGGGCTAAACACATTCATAACGTCTTAAGAAAACATTCAGTTGATTATGCTAAAGTAATCTTTACCCTATACTTCTCATTTTCAATACTTCTTTCCTTGGTCATCTGTATTCGGCTTCTGTTTCCAGTCAACATCGCATTAATCAACGTTATAATGTATTGGATCCTTTTCTTTATCATACCCCTTTCTATGATTGCTTGGCTTTACAAAACTGATCGAAGACGAGTCTTTCTAATCCTTCTTTTACTATGTGGATTTTGCGAGTTGCTTGGATTCCTTATGATGCCTATATTTGTGTATTTGCTTCTCTGGTTTCCGCTACCTATCTTAATCGAGTTATGTGCTAATCTGAAGCATGCTAGAAAAGAATTTTTTAGAAAAGAGGGTCGCCTTCTTGTTTCTGGCCTCATCATCGCCATATTGCTTCCCAATTTAACAGCTTACATCTGTGTCAACAGCTTCGTAAATCAGGTAGCTTCGATAAGTAATGAGCCGGATAAGACTTCTTTTATCTCTCAACATGTCAGGGATATAACAGCTTTCGGCTGGGTTCCGAGGGCAGGGACAGATTTCTGGAAGTTCATTCTTTCCGGTGCTGGCTCGTGCGGAGAAATGGCGATGGTTGGCACTAGGCTTATGAACGATGTCAGACTTGTTGCTAGAGCAGTTTCCTTTCCCGGGGAGGATCATTCCTTTATTGAAGTTAATATAAATGGCGAATGGCTAGTTGCAGATCCAGGCTATTATGCCGGAAATATTATGACTAGACTGGAGAGAGCTAGCAGAAGGATAGGCGAATTTGGGGCGATCTCATACGTAGTAGCCTTCGTGGATTCGTCTTTCATAGAGTTGACGCAGGAATACGTTCCTACAGACACCATTATCATTAGAGTCACGCTTAGCGGAGAGCCTTTAGCAAATGCTCAAGTGGTTCTGAAACACCGATTTATGAGCAAAGAATTCAGCTTGCCAACGTTCTACACAGACATGAATGGAACAGTCACTCTACATTTAGGTGCGATGAATTATAACGATAAAGCAAAAGAGTATGAACCTTATTACCGAATTTTCGTAGAAGGCAAAGACACAGGATTCAGAGCAACAAGCACAGGAACAGGTCGGATTCATTGCATAGAAATTGATTTTGATGTCCTGAAATAACTTACTTTGGCAAACCGTCAACTGTCTATCTGGAATAAATTTTCATCACTCTTACTATTAAGCAGGCTATTCATAATAATTTAATGGACGCTGCTAACTTGTAATATAAGTTTTATTAGATAGTTTAGCATGATATAAGATTAGGATGATAAACGATATAATAAAGGCTGTAAAGATGGCTTTGGAGAAAACTGATAGAGAATACTGTAAGCTGTCACAACTAGTTCATGGGCCAGATGTAAGGATAGAGATTCAAGAGAAACTTAAAAAGAAAAATATTTGGAAAGACCTTTTACATACGGGTTTTACCATCAGCTTCGAAAATTAATGGATTAACGGGCTGTGGATTTTGGCAGACCAATAGTTTAAGCAGAGGTGAATAAAACACATATCAGCACATATTTAGAAAGGGCAAAATACCCGATTTCATTATTCACATA
Source organism: Bathyarchaeia archaeon (assembly GCA_038859955.1). GTDB lineage: Archaea > Thermoproteota > Bathyarchaeia > Bathyarchaeales > DTEX01 > DTEX01. The sequence goes on from JAWCEH010000104.1 coordinate 5,390, forward strand.
CCAGATAGCAATGCTCAAAAACCTTGTGGTAATAGAGTTTAAACTCGCCGATAACTTATAAAATCAAGGAGGATTTGGAAAAACTCTTAGAGTTTAAGAAGTTGGGTTACAAATATCTTATAGAAGTTATCATTAGAAAAAGGACCTCCTTAAAAAGAGGCTATGGACAGTATAAAAAATTCGGGTAAATCACAAGTAATATCAATTATTGGATTTGATACAGATTAATGGAGGGCTCTACAGGCATACTAGGGCGTAGGAGGAGGCAAAACCTTTCTTCATTTAAGTAGAAACAGTCATTTAAATACTTAAAAAGTCGGAATCTTAGTAAATCTATCCCGAAAAAAGAGTTGTTTAAAGTTAAATATTTCGCTCTTATCCAATAAATACGATAATCATGTCAGATTACGAAGTAAGAATCAAGACTAAATTTGGAGAATTTGTAATTCATTTTAAGGATAAAGAAGATTTGGAAAAAAGTTATTACAAGTTTTGGAATTTGCTGATATTGTCCAAAAAAAGAACTGATGCTATACTTCTAAGAGAACCAGAGAAAGTGGTTCCTGGATTTGAAGATCTCTATACAATTGGAGCAGACGGCTTGATAAAACTTCTCAAACTTCCTGAAGCAAAAAGAGATATTTTGAAACTCACCTTGTTTTTATCTTCCACTCCCTTAAATTCTGCACAGCTGAAGCAAATCACGGGAATAAGTAATCCCCCCGCCTATATGGATAAGGAATTTATAGCTAATCCAGATGGAACATACATACTGAGTTCCGAAGGAAGATTGGACGTAATTAATAGGATAATTCCATCCATAAGACAACTGAAGGAGGGTTGACTATGGCAAAGTATATGGCCATGATTAAGACGAAATTTGGCAAGATAATTATTAATTTCGATTCTCTTGATGAATTAAAGTCTAACATTGAATCATTGGATATTAATACTGTGTCAGATATATTGTTGAAGAAATTTGAGGCCCTTATTATAAAAGAAACCAGACAGCCTAAACCCGGTTGTGAAGAAATCTATAGGTTTACACCAGAGGGTCTTGTAGAGATTTTAAGTTCGCCAGAATCTAAAGCCGAAACAGTTGCACTTGTGTTATTTGCATACTATCCTGAAGCTGCAACTGTAGAACAAATTGCTCTTTCATCAGGGATAAAAAATGTAGCCTCAACCTATCTACCACATAAGGATTATAAAAAATATTGGTGGAAAACAGAGGATGGAAAGTACGCCCTAAGTCAAGAAGGCTTAGAATGGGTTACTAAAAAGATTATTCCAAAACTTAGGTCTCAGAAAATTCAGGGGGAAGTATCAGAAGTTAAACAAGGACATGCATAGAAAATGCAGACATGGATAGAAGATATTATTGAACAAATTTGTATAGCTCAAATTTTAAAGGATAGCACTGCCATTTCTGGTAAACGTCTTTCATTAATAATTGTTGATAATGCAGTAGAATATATGTTAAAGGCCTATGGAGATACATATTTAGTTCCGAAGGGAAAAATCAAAAGAGATGAGTGGGAAAAGAAAAAAGTAAGCTTTAGACAACTTCTTGATTGTGTTGTAGCAAATTCTAACTTCACAGAGAATCCAGATGATATCTTCAATTATCATGATAAACTAAGAAATCCTCTTTATCATGAGGCTGCACCTCTTTCGGTTGAACCAAGAAAGATAGAAGACTATATACAAAAAGCCAAGACTATTCTCAAAGACTTATTTGCTATTGAACTTTCAGAAGAAGAATGGAAGAATCATATTCAAAAAACAATCATAGCGTTAGGAGGTAAAATAGCACCAAAGTTAGTTGAATTCTTTCTTACAGAGGATGGGTTGGTGAGAATGCAAACCCAAATTACTTTAAAAGATACGGAAGCAATACTTCTTATGATATACGGGTTTATGATGATAACTGGTAGAGCACCAACAAATATTGAGGAATTAGAGAAATGCTTGAATTATAGTGGTCATCCTATTGATAATAAGAAACTGGTAGTGAAAGTAAGTCAACTGCGAGGAGCAAAGAAAATAAACAGAGAAGAATTGACTCTCACAGCCAAAGCACGAGATCAAATCAAGAAAAAATATTTTATCCCATCATCTCAATCGCCATCCTAGATAAGTGATTAACTGCTTCATTTTAGCAAAGTTAAAAGTGGATCTTCCTAATCGTATGGTAAATACAAAAATCTTTAAAATAGGAGAGAAGGAATCCTATATATTAATAACGTAGGGTTGTCGGTTAAACTAAGAAATCTAGGTGGAACGAGAGGCATAACGTCGCCTGCCTAGACCAAGTTCAAAGCTTCTAAGAAAGTTTTAAAAATCAAAAGCGAATATAAAACTCACGGACTATAGATGAACCAAACAGATGAAAAGGAAGAACTAGGAAAGAGTATAGTTTATCTTGAGAATGTCAAATTATTGATGAACTACTTAATTCATGAAAGGAATCTATTTTGGGAAAGATATAATATTTATCTCGGTCTAAATTCGGGACTTATAGTTGCATTAACTTTCCTTCTTAAGGAAAATATAACGAGTTTTCTACGTGTTGGCTTATTAAGCATTTCAGTCATTGGTCTTGGTTCCTCGTTTGTCTGGTTTCTTATTACGAATCGAACACATGCCTTTCACAGGCATTGGATAAGGTTAATTAGAGATATCGAAGAGCAACATTTGCAAGAGCTTACCATATTCAGGAAGGAAGAAGAGCTCAAGGAGAAATTAAAGTTTTACGAAAAAATACCGATACATATAATATCGCCCATGGTCCCATTACTATTCACGATTCTATGGTCCTTTTTACTTTTTTGGGTTCTTGTTATTATTTATTAGCCTCCCTGGCTAAGCTGGGCACATAGGAAGGCATAGAAACATATTATAGTTGAAAGAAAAGCAACCTCTATAGGAATTAAAAGTATTATAGGGAAACTTAACCATTCGTACCTTAAAACCCAAAGCGAGAAAAGCTGTAAAAAATCTCTGAAAGCCTTTTAACGGGCAATATCCCTATCTTATTAACAATCCTTTCTGTATTAGCTCCGCCATTAATTTTTCAACCGCATCATAAACCATCTTCTCGTTAACTGCACCTGTGCGCATAAGTTTCCCAGAAGCAAATAATAATATAACTACATCAGGATCATGCATCCTATAAATTAGGCCTATTAAAAGCCCTATTAGGGCGGTTATCAAAGCTTAATCTAAGAAGAGATTCTTAATCAAGATTTTAATGGGTTTTTACGTGATAGTTTCTCAAACCTTATCTCTCTGCCTGAGGTAGATTTCAAACTTATTGATCGTTTTGCCTATAAGCTCTTTTCCTATGCTCTATCTTAAATACAAGTATGCATGTTTCCTTCTCCAGTATTGTGTATAGTATCCTGTAGTCTCCTATTCTCAGCCTGTAAACGTCTTTTCCTCCCTTGATCTTTAAAGCCCCTTTTGGCACTGGATTTTCCTCGAGAATTCTCAGGCCTTCGAGAATTCTCCTTCCGAGATCCGGTGGAAGCCTTCTTAAGGATTTTAATGCTCTAGAGGATAGCTCTACTCTGTACATAGTGTTTTAGCAGCTTCCTCAAGC
>JAWCEH010000105.1:0-8900 GCA_038859955.1 Bathyarchaeia archaeon
TGAAATGTTCGAACTATGCCTTTTCTTGCGATTTCATGGGGTTGAAGGTCAGTAATATCTTCCCCTTTAAAAAGAATTGTTCCCCCGTCAGGTTGGAGATATTTTGTAATTAGATTTATGAGCGTTGTCTTGCCGGCGCCATTTGGCCCGATTAATCCTAATATTTCGCCTTTGCTAACACTAAAACTAAGATTTTTAACCGCGGCAAGTCCACCGAAAGACTTTGAAAGGTTTTTAACTTCGAAATATGGTTGAACAGCTTTTTCCATAGCATTTTCAATTAATATGAGTTCTATATTTAAAAATATCTGACTTGTTAAATAGTTTGATCCTTAAGGCTATTTCTTTGCACGTTTAAGCAAACCAAGTTTGATGTTTTTAGCGCTCATTTTTATGGAAATGATTTCAGAAACGATAGCGTCCATGATAGATTAAACATGACTAATAAGAAATTCTAAAGCCTTTAAACTTTTTAGAAACTTTCTTCACAAATCCATAAATTCCATCAGGCATCAGTAGCATAAATATTAGAATAGTTACACCATAGATTAAAAGGCGGATTTTATAAATTACGGTACGCAGCATTTCAGAGATTATTGTGAGAATGTAGGCTCCAAAAACGGGGCCTATAATAGTTCCAATACCGCCTACAATGGAGGAGGCAATAGGCATAAATGAAGTGGGTATGTATAACATTTCAGGAGTAGCTCTCATCGTGTAGCAAGCCAATAAGCAACCAGCGACTCCTGAAAAGGCTGCGCTCAACGTGAAGGCTAAGAGTCTATATTTAGTAACGTTTAGACCGATAGATTTAGCGATTGCTTCACTCTCCCTTATCGCTAAGAAAGGAAGGCGAAGTCTATAATTCACGACTAAATGAATCATGCTTACCAAAACAACCATAACTGTGAAGGAAACGTAATAATTTGCGATACTCCCGTATACAAGAGGAATTGCTGGATAGCCCATTTCTGCCCCTGTCACGTCATAAAACGCCAAGATAATTGAACGAACACTAAGCATAAAGGCTAAAGTGGCTATAGCGAGATAAGGACCTGATAACCTTAAACATGGAACTCCTACAATCAGGCTAAGAGCTCCCACAATAACACCGGCGAGCAAAGGACATAGAAAAATAGGAACGTTATTTTGGGCCAAAAAAGCACCTATGTATCCCCCCATTCCTAAGAATAATGCGTGACCTAAACTGACTTGACCTGTATATCCTGAAATCGTGTCCCAGGCCGCTGCATATAGCGCATAAATGTTTGCTAACACCAAGATATGAATTAAGTACTCGCTCAGGTTTAATATCCGAATAAGCGCTGGACTTGATAGAAGGAACAAGAATAATAGAGCCATAAATAAGAATTTTTTGTAATTTCCGTAAAATGCAGGAATTTCCAATTATTCATCCTCCCCTTGCACTCCTGAATATTCCTTTAGGTCTCAAAACTAATGTTAATACAACAGCGATAAAGAAAATTGGAAGACGCCACCTGGATGACACATAATAACCAACCAACATTTCTATTGTCGCCAATAGAAACCCTGAAAAAACCGCTCCTCTAAGATCGCCTAGGCCCCCTACCACGATAATTGATAATGCTACAAACAGATACTCTGCTCCACTTGCCGTGTGAAACATATAGATAGAACTAAGGAAAATCCCTGCCATTGCTACTAAAATGCCTGACAACACGAATACTCCAATGTACACTCGCTTCGTATCAATGCCCATTAATCTTGCTGCCTCTTCATCTTGAGATACCGCTCTAATGGCTTTTCCCCACTTAGATTTAAGAAGAAACACCCAAAAAACTAAAAGGATAATTGTACTGAACAAAAAGATAACGAGATTTTGATAAGGAAATTTCATGCCCCAAAAAATTAGAGTACCCGGAATGTAGAACAACCTATTTATTATATAGTTTGGACCAAATATTAAATAAATAAGCTGTTCAAAAATAACCCCTAAGCTGAAGGTTATTAACAGTAACCGCATTTCGTTAACTCTAAAAGGGTAGACAAGATACCTTGCCATAATAGATGATATTGCGGCAACTAATAATAATACAATCAAAATAACTAGGGCAGGATTCACGCCAATAATCGCAGATAGGGTAAAGGCAAGAAAAGCAGCTAAAGTTAATTTTGATCCATAAGAGAGATCCAACACGCCCAAAACGCCGCGAATAAATGAGATGCCAATACCCGCAATAGTATAAACAGAACCAAACATTATACCCCATAGAACCAATTCAATTACTTTCGCAATCATCACAAAACCTCAAACCATTTAATTTTAAATGTTCTATTTAAATTTTCACCAAAGTCGGGGTTGTCGGCTAATTCTTTTAGATGTTTTTGCATGATGGTCTGTTTCGGTTAGGGGAATGGAATTGAGTGGAAGCAGGCATAAGCGTAGGGATAGGTATTGGAGGCTTTATGACGTTGCGCATTCCAGGGAGCTTTCAGAGGTTGTTGATAAGCTAGTCATGTTGGTGGATGATGTTGGTGACCTTTAGCCTAAACCTAAGAGGGGCAGACCAGCCGTCCACTCGCCTAGGAAGATGGCTGTCATATGCGTGTTGACGGTCATTTTGGGGTTTTCCTATAGAAGGATGGAGGCGCTTCTACATATGCTCAGGCTGGGTTAGGAGTGTAGTTGCGGCGGACAGCACAAGCGTTGAGACAGACCGTTACGAAACTGTGGAGGTTAAACTGCAGAAGTTTAGAAGAAGGATAAGCTTAAAGTTCCACGTAATTGCAGTGTTGGACTGCAACATTATTATGGCAGCTAAAGTAACGAGTCGGAGGACGGGCGACTCACCCAATTTGAGGTCTATACTTAAACGCCTTCCCTCAGATGGAAGACAGCATATTTAACGCTGACAAGGCCTACGACTCAGACAGGAACTGCGAGCTGGTCTACGAGAAGAAGATGAAGCCTAACATTAAGCATCGAGAGACGCGGGGAAGAAACAGGGGCCTAAGATATAGGAGAAAAGCAGCAGAAGAATTTGATGAGGCTGTCTATCGTTACAGAGGCCTCATTGAAGGAATATTCGGGGCGATAGAAGCGGGCAAAGGACTAAAAACCAGGTGTAGGCTGAGGCGGACGCAGAGGAGATGGGGAGTTGCAACAGCCATAGGCCACAACCTAGCCGTTCTGAACAGGCTGAAATGCGCCAAAACCCTCAACATAACCCTCAAACCCATACTTGCAAACGCTGAACCATAAATACGACAAAAGGCTTTAGGATGTTGCCAAATCCCAGCTTGCACGGCTTCTACGGAGCAAGCTATTTAGGGCTTAAAAACTCTGCACGCTTCTTCAAGCCTTGCAACTTTACCTTTATAAAAATTCCCTTTACATTTGGCAAATCAGACGCTCTGGAAGGACCTCGACGCCAGGCCTCTCCTTAAGCCTATCTAGCAAATACATCATAACCCACCTGAAGCTCATACCCGTCACCTCAGAAATCTTCCTTGCCAGCTCAGCACCAGGCTTAACCCCAGCCTTAACATAAAGTTCGCCAAGCTCCCCAAGCATTCGGCTTTTCTCCTCAGCCGAAACACTACGCCTACAAACATTATCGATAAGCCTAGCAACAAGCCTTTGCTCATCAGACTCTACATGGTCAAGCCTCACTTTGGGCCAGTTTGGATCAGCCTCAAGCCTATGCAAACCATCAACAACATTTCCATGCCTATCCAAAAGAACGGGATAAAGCCGCCCAACACGCTCACAAGAAAACCTCAAACTTTCAACAATCTCCCGTCATCCAAGGCAAACCTATCGAGAACAAAGTATACAATGAAAACCACATAAAATTTACTATAAACACTTTACAACAACTCTAAAAACAACAAAAAGAATTAGCTGGCAACACTACTAAAGTCTAAAGTCTTGTATTGATTTCGCGTTTTCTCCATTTTACGCTTCAGATCTTATTGTAATATGCTTCAGCGAAGTTTCGTTTATTTTTGCTAACTTTCTTTGTATTGAGAAATAACATGCCACGACAATATTCCGTAGAAGACAAAAAATTTAAAAAGCAATTTTGTATGTTTATGCGTCATATTCTAGATTGAGGTTGTTCAATATGCCACAATATAAATACTCTTCTTTAAACGAGTTTTACGATGAGGTAGTCCGAGAATTTTTGGATAAATGTATTTTTTGCGGGAGATGCTTGGAAAATTGTCCCATGACTACACTGGTGCTTAGAGGTGTTACCCCTAAAAAGGTTATTAAGGAAGTTGCAAGGTTCTTGAAGGAGGGGGAACATTCAAAAGAAGTTTATCTTAAAGCCTTCGGCTGCACATTATGCGGGGAATGTTCCAACTCGTGTCCTTTAGGAATAGACGTTGTAGAAGTATTTAGCAAAGTAAGAAGCGAGTATTTCAAACGCGGGATAATCCCTGATGCGTTTAAGCATAAAGATTTTGCAACCTTAAAAGATCCAACGATTCTTTCAAGCATGCTTGTAAAACCTTCCGAGAGAAGGTGGATGGCGGCTAGTTCCTTTGAACCCCATCAGACTGAAAATTTAGTGTTTTTAGGGTGCACTCTTCTCTTTCACCCTCACTTTACATTCCCTTTGTTAGACATTCTTGAAGCCATGCAAATGGATTTTATAGCTATTGGAGGAGGCCCTATTAAAAAAGACGTAAACTTGTGTTGCGGTTTCCCGCAATATTTCAGCGGGAACATTGGAATGCTTAATAAGACTGTTGAAGAGCTTGTTTTCACCTTCAAGCAATTCGCTCCAAAAAGGGTGGTTTTAGCATGCACAGCCTGCTATCACTTTATAAACAAAATATATAAAAAACTGAAGTTTTTTGATATAGATTTTGAAGTTAAATATTACGCTCAGTTTCTGCTCGACCACATTAATAAACTAGAGTTTAAAAAGCCACTAAAGAAAACTGTGTACTTTCAACCTTCCTGCAGAAATCGAAGCGCCAAAGTCGACAATGTCTTACACAAACTTTTGGAAAAAATACCCGGGGTAGAGGTGATTAAAGGGCAGCCTCTATGTTGTGGAGGAACCCCGAAAGTGGCGCTCCCAGAAGTTTACTTACAAACCGCACAAGTCTTTAGAGAAGTTCTCAGCAAAAAAGTTGCGGAAAGCAGGAGCGATATTTTAACGTTAGGTTGTCAACAATGCACATTGGCTTTTTCACCTTATTTGACACATGGGTTACCATTCGCTGTAAAGTCAATTTTCGAAATAATAAACGAAGCTATAGGCGGGAAAGAATATGAAAATAGGTGGCTAAAATATTGGAAATGTAGAAACGAAGATGAAATTATAGAGGTATCAAGAGATTATTTTGAGGCGAATGGCATAACAGAGGGGGAAGCAAGAAAAACCCTGCCCTTTATACTCTCCTGGAAATAAAACAAAACCCAACTTTAACAAAGTTATAAGGAAGATGCTTTAGTTTTCCATTAAAGCCATGTTCTTCGGTTTTGAAGACTTTCCATATCTTAAAAGTTTTTAAGCTCTAAGGCATAATGCTCAGGGCCGGAGCATCAAGTCTCACTAACCCAGCGATAGTCCTAGCGTCTAACCATGCTTCAATTCTTGAGCCCGTTTTCTTTAGATTAGACACTTTAACCCTAAGGCACAGCCAAAGCGTGGAGGATCGACATTGGTTAAAGCTTTTACCCGACTTCAGGACACCTTCACAGAAAGTTTTAATAATAAATTTAAAGCTTCACACATTAATTATGGACGTGAAAGGGACTGTGAATGCTTTGGAAAACTTTAAAAAATACGGCGAGGACATTGAAAGACTCGCCTTCTTACGGACATACTCTTTAGCCATCAAACTTTTGGGGAATGAAAGCGAAATACCCAGTAGTTCTATTAGGCCGAAAAGAGACAGAGGCGAACACTGGGCTCTTTGTCAAGCTTTTGCTGTGGCGCGACGCCATGGATTAACTATAACAATGCTCAGGGAAGATCATTGGTGTTATACGCCTTTGATATTTTACGGGCTTGTTAAGGCACCAGAGTCTTTCTGGAAAGGGTTAGCATGGACGTATTATCCGGGCTGGATTGCCAGCCAGGAGACTGCGATTAAAATGGTTCATGAGATTCCACGCTTACCTTACGGTAAGTATGTAGGCTTGACCTGTGCGCCTCTCAGCAAAGTGCACTTTGAACCTGACGTTGTAATGATATACTGTAACACCGCACAATTGAGGTATCTTCTGCTGGCGCTTAGATATAGGGGATATCTTGTTACATCTAGGTTTGACCCGTTCAATTCGTGCGTTCATTCGGTTATCTCACCATTTCAAACTGGAGAATGCTATATTACTATTCCGGATCCTGGTGATTATGAGCGGGCAATAGCTGGCGAGGATGAGATAATACTCAGTGTTCCAAAAAAAAGGCTTGATGATCTGATTACTGGACTTAAGCATCTTGAGAGTAAAGGGATAACCTATAAAAGCTTCATATATCTTCAGAGAGCGGATTTCCCTCAATGCCCAACAGGCCGCGAATACTTTAAAATTTGGGGATTAAACGAATCGAAAAAGTGACAAACAACAAGTTTCATGTAAACCTTGTCAATTAAAATATTTTCAGTCGTTGTTAAAAAAATAGAGGTATTGTTATTAACGCCACCACGGCGCCCTTCGAAAACTCGCTTGTGCAACCTCGGGCGGCCAAAGGACATAGGCCTTACCGCCAACCCATTGCGCTATGATGAGTGGAATGCCCTGAGAACAACGCGGCCTAAAGTAGGGACAACGTCTCTCCGGATCCATCCTAACCACCCCTCTAACTCCAATAATTTCTACCTCTTCCATCGCTTTTATTAAAGCAGTCCAGTCCAAAGAGCCTGCCTTTTCAATTACTGCCTTCAAGAAATACATTCCGTCATAAGCGTGTGGGGCTTCAACAGAAGACGACGTGTAGCCGTATTTCTTTAAGAATTTGTCATAGAATGGAATGGTTTTTTCGGTGATACTAACGTTCCAGCATACTCCACCGAATGTCACATAGTCCATTGCCTCTCCGAGTCCCTGAGCAGTTTCGTAAAAGGTCCACGTAGCTAGTACGCCATAAATGGGATGGGGAAACCTTCTCTCATAAAGTTGTCTCGCAGCTATAACTTCTGTCCCGCTCATGATTGCCAGAACAAGTGCATCGGAATCCGCCTCCTCTACTTTCATTATAGCTTCAGTATAATCCTTACAGCCCATCGGAACAAAAACCTCAGCTTTGCATTCTATTCCCTTCTCGGCGCTAAACCCACTCAGATATTTTGAAAATTCATGAGGAAATAGGAAGTCTTCTCCTATAAACGCGTAGCTTTTTGCTCCAATAAGCTCTAACCAGACTAGAGCCTCTAAAGCCTCGTCATCCCAGTATTGAGCCATTGTAAAGATGTTCTTGTATTTGGCAGGGTTTGACATATATATCCGAGTGGGGATCGAGGAAACGAATGACATAAAAGGAATTCCCACCTCTGCCACGTAGTCGGCTATAGCCGGTACGCCCGTCATTACGCCAGTCAAAATGTCAACCTTGTCAAACTCGACCAATTTCTTAGCTGCAGACAAGGTTTTCTCTGGATTGTTTTCATCGTCCTCCACAAAAATTTCGACTCTTCTCCCAAGGATTCCCCCCATAGCATTTATTTCGTCAACGGCTAACATCACCCCATCCAACTGCTCCTTTCCCAATCGAGCACCCGCCCCGGTTAACGGAAGTATTACACCAATTTTTATTGGTGCAGCGGGTGTAGGCGTGGGAGTAGGCGTTGCTACAGGGGTAGGTGTAGGCGTGGGAGTAGGCGTAGGTTTAGGTGTGGGCGAGGGTGTAGCAACAGGCGTTGGCGTAGGCGCGGGTGTTGGGAAGGTGACGTAGTAGTAGGCAACACCTGCAATGATGGCGATAACAACAATAATGACGATGACAGCTGCCTGAACCTTCGTAATAGCTTTTCTATTCAACTTAAAACCTCCAAGTTTATAATTTTTTGAAGTGTTAATAAAGCTTACCATTACCTATTAGGACTATAACCTCAGCTGTCGGCTTTTTAACCACATATTTCACATACATGAATAAGGCATTCTTCAAAATGAAGCTTAGGCCACTTCACTCATAATCTACGTTATGTATGGAGCGTATTAGGTTCATAACGTGAACGAAAAACTTCTGGCTGTTCTATTAAACGTTACTAATGGAAAAGCAGCAAAAGTAACTTGTGGAAGTTTTAAAAACGTCGCGTTAAGCAAGGTGCTGATGCGAAACCATTTTAGCTTCTTTTTGGATGAAGGCTAATGGCGAAAGTTTTTAACGCAAGGCTTTGGATTATGAGAGAGCCGAGGCCATGGGACGGGGAAGAGTTTCCAGGCTTTTGCTGTGTTTCTCGTTGCCTGCCATTATTGCCACTGAAGGAGAAGCCTTTTATAAGTTGTTTGATGCTGTTTGGTGTGGGCGTCTTGGGCTGAAGCCCTTGCCGCTTTGACTTTTTCTGGACCGTTGATGACAATATACCGCGATAGTAAATGTGCAGGAACGTAGCTTTTACTAAATTGTCCTGTGCTTTCCTTTACTAGGCGAAAGCTTCTTGCTTGATAAAGCCGCACAGATGTCAAGCTCTTCGTGGCTTTGCCGAAAACTTTTAATGGTCTGTTTCAAATTAAAATGATGTCGCTTATTGAAAAGCTTAAAAGGTTAGCCCTCTATGTTAAGATCATAGGGATAATTGATTATGGTTAATAGCGAAATAGATATAATCTCTTTTCTTTTTCCAATCTTATGTTGTCTCACAGCCGTTATTCTAGAGAGACAAGCGCGCTCAGCGCCGCAATTGGAACCCTTTTTTGATGAGTTATGGTTCACAAACCAGAATATAGAAGAGGC
>JAWCEH010000106.1:0-8708 GCA_038859955.1 Bathyarchaeia archaeon
TCTGGTAGCTGGGGTTTTAGGCATAATTTTTTATGGCTGGCTTGTCTTCCTAACAGAGTGGTCTATGCTTGTCCTCCAATTAACTGGTTTTATAGCCGTAGCCACCATATTAGCGATAGTCTCATGGATAGGTTATACGCTTGCAACAACCCCTCCACCCAAACCGATAGAAGAGATAGAGAAGGAGATCGAAGGGGAGCTTAAGAAGACTGAGGAGACATCCGTGGCTGAGGGCGAGAAGACCGGCGGAGAAGAAGAGCAGAAAGAATAGCCTCTGGGAATTACCACCCCTTAAGTAAAACCCATATCGTTAAGACCGTGGTGCCGCATCCGATTAACTTTTACTTTTTATGTCTGAACATATTTCAAAATTGTTTGCAAAATAAAGTGATTATGCTTAGGCTAGGTTTGGGGAGAGAAGATGGTTGGGCATACTTAGATGAAAGTGGATATGGATTTGGGCGTTCTAAAATGACTTTCTTGCCACAGAGATATCGTGTCAAAATTAAATCTTTAGATAACCTCCTTAGTGAATTACCGTTAAGTAGAGTGGACCTGATTAAAATTGATACAGAAGGCGATGAACTTAAAATTCTAGAGGGGGCAGCAAAAACGCTCAAGAGATATAAACCTAAATTACTTATTGCCGCATATCACTTCAATGATGAGAGTATAATGATTGAGAAATTTCTTCAGAAGCATGATTACAAAGTTTTTCGTTACTCTGTTCCATTATTTTTGTCACGCAGCGCGGAGCTTTACCTTTATGCTGAACCTAAACAAAAGTGAAAGCTCCATAAAAATGAACTTTTGCTATTTAGGAAGATGACGTCTCCTTTGAAGCTCTTATTTGTACAGCCGTATTTTGAGTTCTTAGATGCTTTCTTTAATACGTTACCTCGCTATTTAGCTGAGAAGGGACACCATATTGAGGTAATAGGATATGTTGGGAGAAGGCAAAAAATGAATTTATCTCTTAAGGATGAGAATATACATTTCCATCCGATAGATGCTTTAAGCTTATCAATCCCCTATCTCGTAAAAGAATTTCCCTACTTCAAGAATCTTGAAGACATGATTAAGGAAAGTCAACCGGATATAATTCATATAAATAATCTCCCATTTTTAACTAGCTTTCAATCAATTCTTATTGCTAAAAAACTTAGGATCCCAAGCGTACTCCACGTTCACGGAGTAATAGGTGCCCGTGCTAAAATTTTAAATTTTATGCAGTATGCTTTTATAATGACGTTAATGCAAAGAGCTTTTCATGAGACAAACTTAGTTATATGTTTAACACAAAGTGATGCGTTAGAAATTCAAAAATTGGGTTGCCCAATTGAAAAAATTAGAGTAATACCAAATGGTGTTGACATCAATAAATTTAAACCTTTTAGAGAGCCAGAGGAAGATTTAATTTTTTGGGGAGGGCGTTTTATGCCGGAAAAAGGACTAGAACATTTGATGAAAGCTCTTAGCATGATTGTAAAGGTTAAGCCTAAAGTGAAACTTATAATGGCCGGCGGCGGACTGTTTTTCCCAAAAATATACAAGATGGTGGTAAATTTTGGTCTTAAAAGAAACGTTATATTTAAGGGGGTCGTCGCTCATGATAAGTTACCGGCCTTAATCAACACAGCTTCGCTTTGCGTGCTGCCTTCGCTGAAAGAGGGGATGCCCTACATTTTACTTGAAGCAATGGCTTGCGGTAGAGCAGTAATAGGGTCAGATATTGCAGGAATAAATGACGTCATATCTCATAGAGTAAATGGAATTCTTGTACCGCCTAAAAATACAAAAGCTCTGGTAGAAGCAATAATACAATTATTAGAAGATAGGGACCTAAGAAGAAAACTTGGAGAAAACGCTAGAAAACTAATAGTTGAAAAGTATAGTTGGCAAAAAATTTCCGAAAAAGTTGAAAGGGTCTATTATGAGATGGCCACCTCTATTCGCAATAAAACTTAAAACTGAAGTTAAAGCTACGAAAATAGTCATGAATAAAAGTATTTTTTGTTTGATGATCTTAATGGTTTTATCCATCGTTTTTAGTTTTGATTCGCTGATTTCCTCCTTATCTGTAATGCCGTTCCGATTAATATATGATTTTGCTTTTAGTATGATAACATTTGTTTTTATATATATTTCCTTCTGCCTAATTCTTGGTGAGGAGCCGCCTCAAAAATCACTAAGTCTCTTTTTTCCAAAAATTTTGATAACAGTTCCCATAGCATTAAATATATCTTCTCTTACCTCAATAATATTACTGGAAAATCCTGATATAGGTTTCTTATTAGAAAATACGTTAACCCAGGCATCTATGGGTTTGTCTTCACTATTAAAATTTATTGCCGTTTCAGCGGCAAACGCTATTGTTCTGTATCTTATCATCCATCGCGAGATAATAATACAGCTCTTCGAAATACCTACTTATTTACTTGCAATAATTGCTATTAAAACATCCCTAAGCATTTACGCATTTTATATCAACGGAATCAACGGCATACGTTGGGTTCTTTCCCTATATCATGCGTCTTTCATCTTATTGACGCTAAAAGTAAATAGACTTTTTGAGGACAAAAAAATTCAATTGAAAGTAGAATCTACAGAACTCTTTTTGGCGCTTCTCTCGATAGGCATTTTTATGATGACCTATGCTCCGTTTGGATTATACAACCTTTATGCTGATAATGCTATAATTTTAGGCAGTGCCTTAAGTATCGTTAAGAGAGAAAGCTTAGAACCTTACTATTTAGCCTCTAAGTATTACAGTCCTATTGCAGGGTTTATAGCAGTAATCTTTTCTTACGAGACTATGCTCAGTAACTTGCTCTTATCATCAAATCTTCCGTTTTTAGCGACTTACATAACGCTTCCTTTTGTCATCTATCATTTTATTAAATCTTTTATAATCGATGACTCCCGCTTAATTATAGTTGCTACGATCGCTGCGTCTTTAATGGATGGATTAGCTATTGTTTTGCTCCCCCTCTATGAGGGAAAACTTACGGAAAACATAATCAACTGGAGAATTTCTCCTTTAACAGGATCATTATACGCTTCAAATATTTGTCACCTTTGGTTAACTCCCTATAAAATCTTTGCTAACGTTTCAGCAATAGCTGCTTGCAGCGTGCTCCATAAACAACATCCAACAAATTTCCTGTTAAGCGGAGTCCTGTTTTTTGTATCTTTAGCAAATCCTCGATATTCGATCTTGACTATTCTGCTTTTTTGGCTCCTCTTTAAAATGAAAAAAATCAGCACAAGAAATATAATTTTATTTCTTCTATCCGTGATAATCTCTTCCGGACCAACTTTCTTAACACACTTGTATAAAGGATTATATGGATTGTTTTGGTCTTTATGTAAGATAGGTTTAATAGATGAAAAGTCATTTTCCAGTTATATTAATCTTCTTGAACTTTTCCTAATACATGAGAATTCTCCTCTAATTGCCATGGTGATTTTAATGGCATTTCTAGGTTTAATCCTTATGTTTTGCTTAGACTTCACAAAAAAGCGGCACAGAGATAATGACAATAATATCTATGCGTCAAAGTTCTCTGCGAGGAATATGAGAGACAGTATTACAATAAAAGTTGATAGAATCAAGAAAGAAATAAAAATTTCGTGTTTTAAGTTTACCGTGTTAAGTATTATGTTAGCTATATTTATGTATGTTGTTTTTCATGCATATTTGATATTTTCCATCGAAAGACTAATTAATAGTCCATTTATCGCTATTTTAAACATCATAATTGTACGATATCATGTTCTAACAGCATTCTTTATCGCTGTTTTCTTTACACTAAAATGCGATAAAAAAATAGCATTTACATCTTTAACATTCTTCATATTCTTTCTTTTTGGTGGCATGGTAAGCATGTCAACATCATTACTCCCCATAGTGTTTGTGGTCTTAGCATCGCCGCTTTTATCATTTATTGCTAAACAAAAGGAAAAAATCATAATGGCGTTTTTCCTACTTTTTATCTTTTCTGGGGTTTTCTCGTCTACATTTTATTCTGCAACCATAAAGAGTATTCAAATAACAGAGTATAACGATCTTCCTAATTTACTGAGCATACTTATAAAGTGCAAGGAAAATACCTATGTCTACTCTCCTTCTTCATACAAATACTTTGTGTACCGTGTTATAAGAATGGCGCATTTAAATTTATCTTCAGATTCATCTTCCCATATATACATAATTGACAGAGATTACACAAAAAAGGAGATCATAGATGCTTTACTTAATAACAATAATTTTACGTTAGTATATCTTGGATGCAAATTTATATTACTTGAAAGATTATCTTCAAACGAAAGAAAATAAAGGATTTGTTCTTTTGAATACTATTTATCTTCTCAAAGTTTACATAAGAATGCTTCTTTTCGCGCTTAGAAGAGTTACCTTTTCTGTAAGTGATTTACATGCTCTGCTCTTCTTAATCCTAGCGCCATTATTTTATGTTTGTAAATTTAAGGGAGTGCTAAAGAGCCCGATAGGCTACCTATACGTCGGTAACAGTACAATTTTAAGATCTTCCACCTATGGTATCTTCAAAACCTACTTTTCCTATATGTATATCTTAAGAAAACTTCATCTTCTCAATTCATTTTTCTCGACGATTGTAGACGTGGGTGCTAATGTTGGTGATTTTACGCTTGCAATTAGAAAATTCGCAGAAAGAGTTGTGTCTATAGAACCTGACGAGGAGAATGTTCGGGCATTAAAGGTAAATCTTAGTCTCAATGATCCTGATAATATAATCGTCTTGAAAGTTGCAGCTCATAATAAGGAGGAGACCCTTTATCTTCGTGGGGAAAGTTCCAATAAATATGTAGTTCAAGTTCAAAAAGGGATAGAGGTACCAGTCAAGGGAATGCCGCTTGACAAAATAATCTCAAGCCTGAAAATAGAAAATATTGATGTTCTGAAAATTGATGTACAAGGTCACGAAGAAAAAGTCATTGATGGGGCACGTTCACTATTTAGAGATAACAAGGTAAAAATTTTAATCGTTGAAGCCCATGTAAATAGAGGGGTCTCTGTCAAAAATATTATTAATTCTCTTTTCTCTTACGGATATGATCTAATCTATGAGGAGCAATATCTTATTAAAGAGCAACCGCATCTTTACTTTAAACGAATTTCATTAGATAATTAGCAAGAAAAATATTGAAGCGTTATTAATAATTCTGCATAAATAAAAACTAGATAGGGCATATAATTGATGGAACATGCCGGATCCTAGGAATATGAATATAAAAAAATAAAAAGTAAAAAGGCTTTCCAGTTAAAAGATAGCTCATACCCTGGTTAAGCAAGGATATGAGCCTTAGTTCAAAGTTAGTGTCCTGAGCTGCTTAGATTATGAAGGTCTTACTTGTGCTTATGAAATGGTTATGGATCTGAGTTTATGTCCTAAAAATTAAAGTGCTCAGAAAATATATTAGTAAAAAATAGATAGCTGGTTTTAAATGAAGATGAATGCGGGCTTTTATCGACATTTCAATTTATTATTTTTATCTCGTTAGCGTTGGTGTTGAATTTGTTGCTCCGCTAATTTTAGTCCAACCTGAGAAGCTACTAGTTGATAGGTTTATGTGCGCGTGCCATAGGCTCTGTCCATCAATTCCTCTGACAACTAAATGTAGCTGGCTATCTATTATTGTTACTGCTGGGCTGTCGCATGTTGCTCCTGAGGGAACGCTTTGCCAGTTTCCCCATGCTCCATTAGCGTAGCTCCGATAATATATCTGATTGTTTAAGCCTCTGACAATGAGGTATAGCGTTACACCATCCGATGTTAGTGTTGGTGCTGATGGTGTAGAGCCGCTAAGCCTACTCCACCCACTAAAAGTATTTGTAGCCAAGTCTACACTACTATACCAAAGAGACGAGCCATCCATCCCTCTAACAACCAAATGTAACCTACCACAACAGACCACGGAAGCTGGACTATCACATGTAGCTCCCGGAAGAGCGCTCCATGAACCCCAAGAACCAGAAGAAACACCATAAACACGATAATAAATGCCATCATTCATCCCCCTAACAACAAGATAAATATTCTTCTGTTGTGCTTTAGAGAGTTGTATTATGATTTTGTATGGGTTTATTGATAGTGGGTATTCGGCTGTTAATTGGTCTCCTGTTCTGTCATTGTCATTATCCCAAGCCTTAGAATACCAATAAATGGTCTCTCCAATATGCTGAGACCACTCACTTCTGGGAATATCATACCAATAAGTGCTTCCGGACTGCCCTGAGGGTGAGCGCTCAAGCCAGCTTCCACTACCATACTTATAGTAGAAGCGCACCTGATATATGCCCGATAAGCTATCAACCCAATTTACACTAATACGAATATTGCCCATATACTCAGAGCTAACAACCGTTCCATCGGGCGGCTGAACGTTAGAGCCGGATGGAGGAGAGGAATCATCATCTAAAATAGAGGGCCCCTCAAAAATATCAGTAGATGCCGGACCAGATATATCATTAGGTCTATCAATATCATTATCCCAGGCATATGATGCCCAATATATTTTATAGCCAACAAGACTTTTCCATACTGCTGGAGGCATATCAAACCAGTACCAGCCATTACCATTAGAGTCGACATTTCTACCCGACCATGAGAAGGCATGATAGTTAATAGAGTCTTTCCAGAACTCAAATTTAACATCAGATATACCGCTTGGATCAGACCAGTAAACCATAAATCTGATAATAGAATCAGAGTTGTCATAAATTGTTCCACCAGGGCTAGCTGAAGGATTAGAACAAGAGGGATTAGTTGCACCGTCATCAACGATCATGGGGCCTGTAAACGTTGATGTTGTTTTACTTGCTCTCGCCCCATTAACTGCGTATGATTCCCAATATATGGTCTTTCCTACATAATTAGACCATTCTGATCGCGGGATATCATACCAATAAGTGTTCCCAGAAGAACTGCTTGGATTTAGCCAGCTGCTCCAAGATGCGTCTGCTCCATACTTGTATCTAAACTTAACTGAGGTAACCCCGCTTACACTATCCGTCCAAGTGATTTGAAGTCTAATATTGGTTGGATCATTATCATATTTTGTTCCACCTGTAGGAGATTGTCCAGAATAAGATGGGGGAGTGTTATCTATGCCGAAGGGTACATCACATTCATCCCATGGTCCCCACTCCATTCCATCGTAAGCTCTGGCCCGAACCCAAACAGAAGAATCCTCAGATATTAGGGAGGATGTGCTCCAAGAGTAGCTCCACGGAGGAGAGCTATCGCTGCCTATATTATACCAAGTTACTTTATCAGTACTATATTGAAATTCGACTTGAGATACAGTTCCATCCACATCAAAGGTGGAGGCGGTAACAGTTACGACGCCAGAATACCATCCCCCCGCATTAGGCGAAGTAATACTGCAAGTGGGAGCTTCATTCTTATCTATGCCAGCATTCCAAAAGATGGTGTTAAGAGCGGATCTATAATTGTAATTCGCGGAAAATAACCAATGGTCCCAGAATTCATGCATGGTTTTGGGTTTATAATTTTTAAGAATATTAAAAATCTCATCAAATCCTAGATTTAATGGATCGTCATTTGCAGCATCATATATATCCCAAAGTATAGAAGTTATATAACCTTCAATTTTATCAGCATCAGCGTTACGCGGTAGCGTCTCAACATCATAGTTAAGAAGATATCTATTATTCCTCATTGCGTTCGAGAAAAAGTTCGCCCATCCCTCAACAAAAGCAAAAATTGGATCCGTTTTTTGATAAAAGCTATGATCTCCCGCGTAAGATCCCCTTGGAATCCCACCATAAAGCGAGTCCATTACCGCATGTCCATATTCATGAGCTATTCCATCGTACGAATATGGGCCGCTAGCCCAATAATCACTAGCTATATAAATGGTGTTTGTGGAGGCTACTATAGACTTTACAATTTTTTCCCATAGATTTCCACCACTATCGACGTATCCCATTGTTTCTACATTCCCTACTAAATTGTTGGGATAATAAACTTTAACTTGTCCTCTCTTCCATCCAGTTAAACTATACAGTCTTGAACTAATTTCCATTATTCTGTTATATATACTAAATGCATGTTGCCATGAAGGATTTTGACTTATATCAACATACATTACGCCATAATTGAATATATTATTAGGAGGATTTATATTGTCATGTTTTGGAAGCGCAAGATAATAACAGAGACCGAAAATGTCTGCCGTTTTACCAGTTGATACAACCACCACATCATTTCTGAGATATATTTCCACAAATATGTCATAACCATCCTCCATCCATCGTCATTAAGAATAGGTCCGAATATAAATTCCCCATTATTGTTGGTGTAAGTAGTTCCAAGCTCAACACGTGGATTTAATGGATCGCTATCAAAAAGCTTCGCTTCCGCCCCTCTAATTGGAAGCCAACTGCCTATGTACGGGTCATAACAATAAACGGTTCCAGTAACCCATATGCACTCAGCGGCTAAACTCTTAGAGGGGAAGAGAGATACAAAAAACAATAAAGTTATACTAATAGCAAAAGTACTCTTAATTAAATATTTCAACTTTAAAATTCTCCCCAAAAATTTTTTGAAGGTCATTTTTTGAAGGTTATATATAAGTCTTACTATTTTTGGTCATTGAAAATTTATTTTTTAGTCAGGTTTAATCAAATATTTTAGTCC
>JAWCEH010000107.1:0-8618 GCA_038859955.1 Bathyarchaeia archaeon
AAGCCATGAGTTCCTCTTGCACCCCAAAGGTTAACATAAATTGTTTTAATGCCCATGCTTTCCAGTTTTTTGTTTGTTGCCTTAACTAGGCTTGTTTTTCCAACCATTCTTGGACCAAGTATTGCAACCCATCTTTTAGCTCTAATTAGGCGGACAAGTTCTTCAATTTCATTCTCCCTTCCAAAGAGCTCCTCTGTTTTTTCTTTTGGATGTAAGCTGAAAAGCGGCAAACCAGACCCCCTTAAGTACTTAACCCCCTTAAGTATCGGGTTCTAATTAAATTTTTGGTTTAAACTCAAACACTATTCGTTTATCAGCGACTAATAGAAAGTTGATTCGTTATATTGCATTTTTGAAAAGCTAGATTTTACAATATGAATTAGTGACTCGCTGAGGGTATAGAAAAAATGCGTGAGGAGAGTGTTTATGTTTTGGGTTTTCTTCTAGCTCTTACGGCTAGATAGCCTATTACTGCGATTATGATGATAATTACAACGGCTATTAGGATTATCTGTTCTGTTCCTAGTCCGGTTGGTGCAGCGGTGGGCGTTGGGGTAGGCGTAGCAACAGGCGTGGGGGTAGGTGTGGCTGTAGGCTTCGGCGTGGGGATAGGCGTCGGCGTGGCAACAGGGGTAGGCCTAGGCGTTGGTGTGGGCGAGGCTCCAGGCGTAGGCGTTGGACCCGTTGGAGTAGGCGTAGGCATGGGAGTAGGCGTAGGCGGTGGTCGCCATCCTATTGGAGTAAGTTCAAGCGAAGCTAGCGGCACCACCGGCTGCGGATATCCGAGAAAGCTGATCAGACCTGCAACTTCTGGACGCCAGTTTGTGAATCTATCCGTCCTATACACCCAAACCCAGTTTGGATAGAATAGGATTACAGTGGTAGGTAGTTCTTCCGCGTATATTCTAATGCAGTTTTTGGCGTTTTCTACCAATTTTTCATACTCTACGCTTCTAAAACATTGATGTGCTGACGCATTGAAGTCGCTGTTTTGCCAACCGGTTGCCAGTGTAAGTACCGTGCCGGTGGCTGGAAGCATATAGTTGTAGATCTGGAGATACCATGGATCAATACGCTCTCCAAGCCATCCTAATGCAAAGCCCCATGTTGGATTAGCGGTTCGGAATACTGGCGTAAAGTAGTCCGTTAATGGACTGAATTTGCTTATTTCTATGCCTATTTCTTTTAAGTCATCTGCTATTTGCTCTCCTTCGCGTAATCTTGGGAGGTGCGTCGTGCCTTGTATGACAAGTTCAAAGCTTAGTCTTGTTCCGTTTGGAGTCACTCTTATTCCATCCGGGCCTCTAACAAAGCCCAGCCGATCCAGTATACTGTTGGCTTCAGCAATGCATTCCCCACGGCTCATTAAATATCCAGGCCAGACGGCTTCTGGAACGTAAAACTCCGGGAATGCTGCTAGGTTGATTTCGCTTCTGTTGGCGGGGACGCCGTAACCCATCCACATGTAGTCTGCTATTAAGAATTTATTTATAGCCAAGTCTATGGCTTTTCTAACCTCTTTTAGGCTGAGTGGATATATTCTTGTGTTATAGGCTAAATATTCAAACGCGGTTGGGCTTGGAGATAGCCAGATACCTATGTTGGGCTTTCCAACAACTTCTGAAAGTAAGTAGAATGGGTATGCAGGTACTACATCTACATCGCCTTTCATGATGAGTAATGGAGTTGTGGACCAATCGCTAACGTATTGATACAGTATTCCATCTATCCTCGGCATATTTTCCGTCTTCCAGTAATCCTTTCTCGCCCTGAAGAAATACCATTCGCTCTCTTTGAATGAATCATAAATGAACGGGGCTGAAGTAACATGTTCTTCAGGTTTGTCTAAGAAATTGTAGCTTAACGGGTCCTCAATTTTGGACCAAACATGTTCAGGCCATATGGTTGCGCTGCCAAATTCAACGTACCAATGTGCAAACGGGACGTTTGTGATAAAATCGACGGTATAATCGTCGACTGCTTTAACATCCTTGAGAATACCCTTTAAACGTACGGGGAAAGCGTATTTAATTCTTAGCTGCCAACAATATTCCACGTCTTTTGACGTAACGGGCACACCATCACTCCATCTGGCACGTTTATCTAGAAAGTAACGATACCTTAGCCCGTTATCTAATATTTCCCACCGTTCTGCCAGCCATGGGATTATGGAGCCATTAAGTAACCTAAGCGTGAGCGGTTCGTAGTATGTCAGACTGAACCATACAAGTTGGCCTATGTCACGCGCCAGATATAACGGATTAAATAAGTTCGGATTACCGTCCAATGCTACTTTCAGCACGTGCACTGGTTGCGCAGATACACCGGGTACTACTGCAATAACAATCACTGATGCTATGAGAAACACTGCTGTTAATTTTTTAAAATCTGCCAAAGGACCACCCTAACTCAAAATTATAAAAGTGTAAGTCTTATAAATTTTTCAGTTTTAGCGCAAAATGGTGATATAAGTTTATTTTCCTTGAAATTGAGCATCGGATATTTCGCTGCGAAAAGGGTTTCTAGCAATATTGAGCATCTACCTACTGAAAAGCTTAAAAGTTGGAAATGATTATAGGTGGAATTGCGTTTTGCTATACTTGAGAATTTTCTGGTTACTCCCAAGGTGTTTCTGCCGCCGCGTTTTTACCAGCTATTTCGCCATAGGCTATGGCTTCTGATATGTTACCTCCGCCCGGGTATAGAAATCCCCAGAATGAGCCCAGTTCACCGGCAACGTAAAGTCGTGGAATAGGGTTATTCTCTGTGTCTAGTACTTGAGCTTTTGAGTTGTGTCTAGGTCCTCCTTGGGTGTTTGTAAGCGTTAAGGCAAGCTCTACTCCATAATATGGTGGAGTAATTATGGGTAGCATTTTTTCAGGGGGGCGGTTAAAATCATAGTCTTTTCCCATTTTGCAGTATTCGTTATATTTCCTTATGGTATTCTCGAGTCCTTCTGGATCTATATTCATTTTTATGGCTAATTCTTTGATGGAATCTGCCTTGGCAATCCAGCCTTTAGCTATTTCTAAGCTGTTATCGCTGCTCCACTCATAGAAGTTGAAAATAGCGTTCCATCCTATCTTATCCTCTGACGCAATTGGGCCTTTAAGTCTGAAAGACTCGTCGAAGATTAGGAAAAACGGAATATTGGGGTATTCTGCTCGTTCATGGTTAAAGTATGTGATTTCTAAAGGTTCCTTGCGGTGAACTAAACTTTTACACTCGTTCATAAATCTCTGTCCATACTTGTTTACAACTATATAGCTGCCTGGAGGTGACCGCAGAGCCCCAACAACTTTGGTCTGTATTGCGCAGCCGTATAATTCGCTTGGAACTCTGATGCATGGAGAATCCCATTCAATGCTTACCATGTGCCATAAGGATGCCCCAACATCCAGAGCCATATTTATACCGTCCCCAGTGTTGTAGGGAGAACCCCATTGGTAGACCTTTATCCCTGGAAAATTAAAGTCCGCCCAAAATCGGGGGTTTTTTTCATAGCCTCCACAGGCTAGAACCGTTGCTTTTCTCGCCTTTACATATATTACTTGACCTTTTAGCTCAGCCATAACTCCCAATATTTCCTTGGTGAAGGGGTTTTGAACCAGCTTTTTTGCAGGTGTTTCATACATTACTTTTATCCCTCGGTCTATTACCAAACGTTTTAAAGAGAGGTAGAGAAGTCGCCCAGCACACTTCATTTGAGCATCAAAAGTGGGATTTTCATCTGTGTCGATAAAGTAAATACCGCAGCTTCGTGAAACGTTATGTAAACTTCCTGGAAGTGTGCTTCCGGTCCAAGGGGCCGGTGGCAATTGCTTAACTTTTATTCCTAATCTATTGAGTTGTTCTGGAACATTGCTTAACGCCTTCACCATATCAATGATTTCATCAGGAGAAACAGTATCAAAACATAACATCTTAAAATATTCTATTGCTTCTGATAAGTTTAAGGGTATTCTCATACCGCCTCCTGAAACTGCTGAATTGCCTCCTGCGAATCTCTCAGGAGCCTTCTCTAATATTAGAACTTCTGCACCACTATCATGAGCTGCTATCGCAGCACAGGCGCCGGCATATCCAAATCCTACTACAACAACGTCAGCCTCGTAGTCCCATTTTTTAGGTGGAAGCATCGGCGGCAAAGAAGTCTTCACCTTTCAAATACAACTTTCATTTTAACCGTTGGAGAGGTGTTACAAAGTCGCCCGCGGTAACCACATAATCTATTTCGCCTCTAGATTTTAAATCCTTCACGATATTTGCCCATCGGCTAGCAGGTTCCTTGTCCAACGGAACACCTTGTTCTATTAGTTTCTCTCTTAAAATTTTTCCATCCAATCTCCTCGGCATAATCCCATTTTTAATACATAACGCGGCTGCTGTTCCCGCGGCTTGCCCCATACTCATACATGTCCCAATAACCCTTATGGCTGCCAATGCGTCGAAGTCCGCTGAGACACACCTTCCTGCAACCAGTAAATTGTCAATTTTGAGAGGAACCAAACATCTATATGGAATTTCGCAATATTCCCCAGGTCTGACGCGGGCTTCATAGCCTCCTAGTCTGCATAAAGGATGCATTTCAGCCGAACACTGAGCAGGCCTGCATACCGCTGGTTCCTTTGGCTCCCTTAAATGTATATGTCGCTTAAACCCTATCTTTGGACTGGTGGGATGATGCGTATCAAGAAATTCAGGGAACCTCGCGATTCCATCTTCAAATTTACGTGCGCATACGACGTCTTCAGCTGTAAGGATGTATTCGCCTATTATGCGCCTTGAATCCCTTACTCCAAGCAAGCTCCCTATCTGCGAAAGCCTGCAATTTTCAAATCCTGGAACATATTTCTTGAAGAATTTTTCCAATAACATTATTTGTTGGCGTTGCTCAATCAACTGCCTAGTTAAGTCAGCTGCGTCTGTACAGCGGCAATAAAAGCTATGTGCAGCATTAACAGTTACTTCACAATTCTCTTTAGAGGCGCTGGAGGCAGGGTAAATAAGGGCTGTTGGAAATATAAAATAGGGTAAGTCGCCTCCTTGAACAGCCTTTTCCATGAATTCTGTTATTAACGAAATCTTGGATGGTATCTTTTCTTTTGCACGCCATTCATTTCGCGCATCTTCATATTTTCGCAGATTCACATTTGACAATTTAAAAACGAGCGTGGTCGATTGGTTTAAACCTCCGAATTCTTTACCGCCTACTTCATAAGGGACTCCTGCCATAGCAGCTACATCTGCGTCTCCTGTAGCATCGACTATTACTTTTGCCTCAATTGCCGCTTTTCCAGACTTATTATAAACCACTACTTCTTTAACTGATCTGTTTTCAACGCTGACATCAATTGCGCATGTACCATATAGAACGGCTGCTCCAGTCTCTAGAAGCCACTGCTCAAGCACATATTTAGCCTTTTCAGGGTCAAAAATGTTAGGCGGAGAAAAGGCATCTTCAATCTTCATTCTATCCACGAATTCTTGACATAACCCTTCTATAGTGCCAGCAATTCCGTTAACTAAACCATTTGTTGCAATTCCTCCCAAGCTAGTTTGGCTCTCAATTAGTAAAGTATTCGCTCTGTTGCGAGCCGCAGTAATTGCGGCTGCAACACCAGCCATCCCGCCACCGACAACTAGAACATCTACCTCATACTTTTTGTAAACCATGGTAATCACTGACATTTTTTAAAGAAGACCTAAACATATAAGTGTTTTTTAATGGAGAGGGGTGTGCGAAGCTTTTAAACTCTTTAAACAAACCCCTTTTTTGTAAAAGGTGTTACTTCAACCGAACGCTAGGCTCTAACATAAAAGAAGAAGTAGTCAACTGTAAACTGGCCTGTCGCATGACTTACTTTGAAATATAAAATTATTTTAAAAATTTCAAAATTTTCAGAGATTTATTGTTGCCTCTGCAATCTAGGGTTTAAGAACCACATTATTCCATGACCGAAAAACGTGAAACCACATGCTAATAGGGATATGCAGAAACCAGCTGGCATAAATGTCCACCATGCTCCCCTTATTATGGCACCACTTCTCTGCGCGTAAAATAATAGGGTACCCCAACTTATGTTTCTTGGATCTGTGGCGCCGATGAGGGCTAAGCCGGATTCTGCCGCTATTACAAAAACCGTCCTCATTACAACATTAGCTATCACTATTCCTATTACATTAGGCATAATAGTTTTAAAAATTATGTAAAAGTCGCTTGCCCCTATAGCTCGAGTTGCCTCAACATATAAGGCCTCCCTTAAAGATAATACTTGGGATCGCACTTGTCTAGCTGCGGGTGGCCAGCCGAAAAAACCAAAAAGCAAAATAATGTTCCACATGCTTGGGCCGAAATAAAGTGTTAATGCTATTGCCAATGGTATGAATGGTATGATCAAAAATATATCGGTGAGCCGCATAAGGATATCATCTACAATGCCTCCAAAATATCCACTACACAACCCGATCACCGTTCCCAGAATTGTTCCAATGCTGGCGGCAAGAAGACTTATTGTTAAAACCGATCGAGACCCAAAAATGATTAGGGAGAAAATATCCCTCCCAACATCATCGGTGCCAAGGATGTTCTTAGAATTTGGCGGAGAAAGGGGAGGCCCAACATATTTGGATTCAGGGTTATATGGAGCTATAATGGGAGCAAATATTGCTATAAATACAAAGATCAAAATTATTACTAAACCAAAAAAGCCTATTCTGCTGCGACTGAAGCCTTTCAAAGCGTGTGCGATTCTAATGCGCATAATTATCTCCTTCCAAGTCTTATGCGTGGGTCAAGCCACATGTAAATTAAATCAGTAATAAAGTTGATGGCAATAAAGACAACAGAAGATATAACTAGTATCCCTTGTACAAGGGGAAAGTCTCGACCAAAAATTGCCGTTCTTAAAAGTAGACCCATCCCAGGATATGAAAAAACCGTCTCAGTAAACACCACACCGGTGAAAAGTATGCCAAGGCTCATTAACGCTTGTGTAACGAATGGAAGCATGGAATTTCGAGCCGCATGCCTAAACATTACAGTTATCTCGTCGAGGCCTTTAGCCTCTGCTGTTAAAATAAAATCCTCTCTTAGAACCCCCACCATGGTGTTTCTCATCAAAAGCGCCTCTGAAAAAAAGCTTACAAGGGATAGCGTTAGAATAGGCAGTGCTCCATGATATAGGACGTCACACGCAAACTCCCAAAAACTATTATGTACAGCGCCAGGTGTAACAGCACCACTCAGCGGGAATATAGGAAAATAGAAAGAGAAAATAAACAACATAATCATACCTATCCAGAATGCTGGAACAGACGATGAAGCCAAGCCTAATATTAGCAATAGGCTGTCAACTTTTCCTCCATGCTTCCACGCTGCTATAACCCCGACAAAATATGCCAAAATCACTGCCAGAATTCTCGAGGCTATAACAATGAACAGAGTCCATGGAAGCCTCTCCAATATTATGGCAGTAACTTCCTTTGGGTAATATATCCAAGAAACTCCGAGATATCCGGTAAAAGTGTTTAAAAGAAAGGCGGAAAACTGTTCTATAAGCGATTTATTTAGACCAAATCGTTCAATTAAATGCGCCTTTAAAACTTCACTTTCTTCGCCCAGTTCAACGGTTGTGGTAACGTAAAAATCTGCAGGGTTCCCAGAAGCCAAACGCGGCAAAACAAAAACCACAATAAGAATAATGAAGAATACAACAAGGTATTGGCACAAACGCCTTATGAAATATTCAACCATGACAATTTTATTATGCTTAAAATAACTGTATAAATTTTACGCATGATTCAGGAGTCCAACGACGAAGCACAAGCTTTTAGATTTTATATCCTAAAACTATGCGCACAATAATCACTCGCCTATACTTTTTCTATGATTTTGCTTTGGAGAATGATGGAGTAGGAGGGTTACGGTTATAATTGCTTCAATAAGGGTTGTAGAGCTTTAATGATGGGGAGTATAGGGTTAAGCTACGACTGCAACCGCGGCCCCTCTGTCATGACTCATACTGTCGTTATTTAAAGGTTGAAAAGCCTAGTGTAAGTGTTGTGGAGGAGTTGGGCGAAGCATTCCCGCAGTGTAAGGCAGTCTGAGTAGAGGCCCATCCAACAGCTGCAAGCCATATTCCATAAAGAACGAAGCAACTAAATTGCATTTGAAACTTTCACCATTAGCCCTATCTAAAAAGCAAAAATGATTGCATATGGGTAAACCGCCAACAACGACGTTTTTGAAATTCCACAAGCTACTTGTGCTCTTTTCCATTAGTAACGTCTAACCGAAAATGCTTTTATTTCGGCTTTTTCGCGTTTTTGTTTTGTTTTTGGCTGTTTTCGTTTAACGCCTATTAAGTGAGACGAAACAATACTATTGTTGCCTTGTGCTGTCGGCGCTTGCGCGCGCAAAAAACTTTGAGTTTAGGGAAAGAATAGTATTCTTTCGCTTCTTTTATCAGTTTTTAACCGAAAAATTGCTTTTTTTGAAAAATAAACGCAAAATTTAAGTTTTTTGGCTGAAATAATTTTTGTTGAGGTGATTCATGTATGAGTGAAGAGGAAATTGCTGGCTTAATGGCTGGCGAGATAGCCAAGGACGCGTGTGA
>JAWCEH010000108.1:0-8603 GCA_038859955.1 Bathyarchaeia archaeon
TCATAAAAGATTCTTTCGAGGAGATGCTGGAGATACTCGGGGGGGTCAGGAACGAGGAGGAGTTCGAGCGCGCGAAGAGGAGGATCGAGGAGCTGATTCGAGCCAAGTATCAGGCCCTTAAGAAGGGGGAATACAACTTGGAGGACTTATCCTTTCAGGTCATGCTTTCTAAGAGCGTGGACAGGTATGTGAAGACGACCCCGCCCCACGTCAAGGCCGCCAGAAAGCTCATCAGCCGAGGAATATCTATTGTTCCCGGAGACATAATAGCCTACGTCAAGACCAAGGATAGCGATGGCGTGGAGCCCCTAGAATTCGCTAGAAAAGATCAAGTGGATGTCGATAAGTACGTCGAATACCTCCTATCAACGTTCGAGCAGGTCTTGGACGCGCTTGGAATAGACGTGAACAAGATAACGGGCACGACGAGCCTCGAATACTTCTTATGAATTTTTGACTTTATCATAACACTAAATAGCCGCCATACGCCAGCAAAAATTCGATGGAGTTAATTGTAAAGAGAGTTGTGGTTGGCCCGCTTGACACGAATTCTTACGTGATTTTCAACTCGGAAACTGGAGAGGGGATTATCGTGGATGCCGGGGGCGACCCGCACAAGATCTTGTCAGTTGTAGCGAGACACGACGTGGAGATAACCGGGATATACCTGACTCATGGACATTTCGATCACGTCCTCGCAATTGATGATTTGAGAAAAGATTTGAATTGTCGATTTTACATCCACGAAAAAGATAAGGAAATACTTTTTCAAGCGCCTTTAGACGCGGAAAGTTTCTTAGGATTATCCATTCCAAAGCCTCCGCCTCCCGATGGACTAATTGAAGAGGGAGATCTGATAGACATAGGCGGCCTAAAGCTTAGAGTTCTACACACCCCTGGCCACACCCCAGGAAGCATCTGCTTTGTCGCGGATGGCTACATCTTCACTGGAGACACGCTTTTTGCGGGCTCTATTGGAAGGACTGATTTGGTGGGAGGTGATTTTGGAAGCCTAATCGACTCTATTTTAAACAAAATATTCACACTTCCAGACGACTACGTAGTTTATCCAGGCCATGGGCCGTCAACCGTGCTCCGCGTGGAAAAACTCACGAACCCATTTGTAGGTGAGGGGGGCTTATTCAAAATATGACCACTTGCATTACTTCTTTAATGCGGCAGAATCGAATTCGATTTCTGACGTCCACAGTACTTTCAAAAGAACCTAAAAATATGCTAAGATGGCCCTTTCTCAGGTAAAGTTGCTAAACTTTCATTAGTGATTAAGAGTCCACATGACCTAATTGAGATGCTGACGATAATGGATCACACCACTCAATTAGAATTATTATGCTATGTTTTATGCAAAAACCATGAATAAAATTTAACCAAAGATTTAAATTTCAGCGGAAAATAATATTTTTCGAGGAGACTGAGAATGTGTGCGGAAAAAGTTAGTAGAAGATCCATGCTAAAAATGATTGGTGCGGGAATAGCAGGTCTTGCAGTAGGATTAGGGGGAGGTTACTTCTTAGGCTCAGCTATGGTCGAGAAAAGGGTGGAAGAAGTTGCTCCAACAGTAGCCGCTCCGGAGTTAGAGAAGATTCCATTACTGCCTCCCGGGGTAAGGAATCCTTGGCTTTATGATAGGCTTAAGGGCACTGAGGTTAAAATGATGGTGGACGCGTGGGCTGGAAGGATAATAGAATGGTATGCAGATCTGCTAAGAAATGAGGTAGGGGTGGAGATAGGGCCTAGTAAACTGGTAGACTTGCCAGTAGTTAGGGAGGAGGCCGCCAGCCTTCTGGACGCGAATTCAAGGGATTATCCATTAATAATGATAAATCCCAACTACTTACCAGACTTCGTCTTAACAGGAAAGGTCGAAGTGCTAGATCCTTATTACAACATGTTCTATGGTGTCGAAGATTACTTTAGAGAAATGGCCCCCATATACGATTTCTACACAACTTATCAGGGAAAGAGATATCTTGTATTATTTGATGGGGACGTTCATTTATGGAATTATCTCTGGCCATTTTACGAGAAAGAGGAATTCAAGAGTGCTTACAAAGAGTGGCATCCAGATCGCAAACCTCTTGTCGCTCCACCCGAGACGTGGGATGATTGGTTAATGCAATGTAAATTCTTTGCTGAAAAAGTATTGCCAGATGATAGGACAATTCCCGGAGCTGAGGTACTTTGGCCGGCGCTTTTCTGGGCCACACCTGACTGGAGCTGGGCTTTCTGGTTTAATATTGCGGCGAGTTATGGAGTAAATTACTGGGACCGAGACATGGTTACGCCATTCTACCCGCAGGATCGAGCTGTGGCCGCGCTTGAGATGCTTCAAAAATTCGTTCCATATTTCCCAGAGGGAGCTGAGAGTATTGGAAGTGCTGAGACTGTTGAATACTGGACAGGAGGGAAAGTTATCTCACAAATTTGGTGGATAGACATAAATGAATGGGCCCAAGAACCTCCTGTCAAGGGATACTTAAGGAATGGACTAATGCCTGGATATGCCGATCCGAAATTAGGAAAAGTGGTTCATAAGGCCATGACCCCCTATAATAGATGTTGGCTTATCCCGAATTATATAGATGAAAAAACTAAGCTAGCGGCCTTCTATGTAGCATATCATGTATCCCACTGGCACTATAGCATATGGAGTTGTGCAGACCAGGATTGTGGAATGGATCCATACATGTGGATTCACATGAGCCCGGCTGGAGCTAAATGCTATATGGAGAGCAATCCGTACAAGAAGCCGAGTCCGGAGTGGCCACATACAGGCTCACTATTCCCGAGCTATGAAGACGTACTCCTGCATCTAGAAGGGGGAAGGAGGAACTTGGAGAACGCATTCCCCATGCCCTGCATACCTGGATGCACAGAGTATGCGGATACCCTTGGTAGAGAGGTCCAGCAAGTAATAGCAGGAAAAGATCCAAGGAAAGCCTTAAGCGATGCAGCCGCAGCTTGGGAAGATATTAGAGATAAATACATGGGACTATTAGGAAAAGACACGTATCTAGGAATTTGGAAAGACTTCTATAACAAAATGGTCGAATTCGGATTCTTTGTCTAAAGAGGTGTGCTCCACAATGGGTGTAAGAAAAGGCTCCTCCATCCCTATTTTTTTACAGTTACCTGCGACAATAGTAATCTGGTCTCTTGTAGGTTATGTGTTAATTTGGCTCTTATACAGCATCGTTCACAGATATGTTCCAGGTAGCTCTCCAGAGTTTATTGGACTAGGAAACTTCTTAGAAATGCTTTATGACGCCAGATTACATAGTGCAGTTCTAAGAACGATATACTATGTTGGAATTGGGGCCTTCATTGAGGTCTTTTTAGGAATGATTATCGCACTAGCCCTAGTAAATTACATCAAAAATGATACTATTCGGTTCACGTTACTCATACTATTCATAACGCCCATGTGCCTTGCCGAGGCCGTTGTGTCAATAATATGGCTCATGCTGGTTACCCCTGAAGGATACATAAACTGTTTCCTCCGATACATGGGGCTTCCCGGAGTTGGGTGGTTATCCGAAAGCCTTGCACTAACAACATTGATGATGATAGATGTTTGGCAGTGGACGCCACTACCGCTCCTTCTAGTTTATGCGGCAAGATCATCCATACCAGTAGAGCTGTATGAAACTGCTGAAATTGACAGACTTTCACCATTTACTACGTTCAGAGTTGTCACATGGCCGTTTATAAGAAATGCCGTACTCGTCTCAGCGATCTTGAGGGTAATTTTCATGTATATAACCATTGACAAATTTATAATGATAACAAAAGGAGGGCCTGGCTTTGCAAGCGAAATTATAGGATATTATGTATTCGTGCAAAGCTTCTCTTACAGAAATGTGGGGTATGCGGCAGCACTTGGATTCTTGACAATGATTATTGCAGCAATAATAACATACTTCTTCTGGAATATGCTCAGGAGGAGAGAGTAATGGACGTGAAGAAGTTATTGGTATTTATTGGATTGACCATTTATGGGTTATGGGTGCTAGCGCCATATTACCTAACAATAATAACATCCTTCAAGGAACTAGTTGATGTTTTTTCCATACCTCCAAAGATAGTGCCATTTATTGATTTCAAGCCAACCTTAGAAGGTTACCAAAGGATCTTTGCCACAAAGTCGGGCTGGACTTTCATTACTAGCTTAATAACAGCTACAACAGCCACAATCTTGGCTCTAATACTCGGCTTATTAGCCGCATATGGGTTTTCAAGGTTCTCAAGGGCTCCTATGAATGATGAACGATCCTTCTTTATACTCCTGACATTGAGGATGTTACCACCTTTTGCCGTAGTTTTACCCATCGTATCGTATTGGGTATTCTTTGGGCTTGCTGATACATTTTTCGCCCTGATATGGACCTACACAATATTTTCAATACCGTTAACAGTATGGCTTATAAAGGGATTCGTTGACGAAATACCTAAAAGCATTGACGATGCCGCAAGAGTTGATGGTTATTCATTTTGGAGGATGTTTAGGAGAATTCTGATACCATTACTTGGAGCCGGATTGGCGGCAACAACAGCGCTTGTCTGGTTATTCTTATGGAATGAGTTCCTCTTCGCATTAAAGGTAGCCGGCGGCAACGTTGTAACCTACACAGCACATCTACCTCAACTTAAGCTAGGACAGAGAACGTTGTGGAACGTATTTGCTGCCATGGGGGTAATCGGGTCCATACCCCCGATTATAATTCTCATACTCTTCAGAAGATATATAATAAGACTTTACCTCAGGTAGGTGGGTGAAATGCCTGAAATAATATTGCAGAATGTAAGTAAATCATTAAATGGGAAACCAATACTTCAAGATATTGACCTAGAGATACCTAACAGATCGCTATATTGCATACTTGGACCTCCTAAATCTGGAAAAAGCATGCTCGTGAGACTTATAGCAGGACTCGAAGTACCGGACAGAGGTAAAATATTATTCGATGGCAAAGATGTTACAGAGCTTAGCCCTGTCGAAAGAAAAGTCGCTGTAGTATTCCAAGACTTTGCATTATATCCGCATTTAACAGCATTCGAAAATATAGCTAGTCCCTTAACTATTTCAGGACTTACAAAAGATGAAATTATAAAAAGGGTCGAAAAAGTTGCAAAATACTTGAAAATAAGCCATAGACTAAACCACTACCCTTCCGAGTTAAGCGGAGGAGAACTTCAAAGAGTTGCGATAGCTAGGGCTTTAGTTAAAGAAGCCATGGTTCTACTTCTAGATGAACCATTTGTGAGATTGGATTATAAGGTTAGAGAAGATATGAGAGCAGAACTCTACAGACTCCAGAAAGATATTGGTATAAACGTGATTCTGATAACAAGCGATCCGCTTGATGCTATGTCACTTGGAGATAAAATAGCTATAATTAATGAAGGTAAAATTCTCCAAGTTGGTGATAGAACAGAAATTTACGAGAAGCCTGCAGATGTTTTTGTAGCAAGATATTTTGGGGTGATTGAAATGAACTTTCTCCCCGGAAGCGTGTATAAACGAGGTGATGAAGTGTTATTAAAAACTAAAATCTTTGAGCTAAGGCTGCAGAATGTCAAAAAACTTTTGGAGACTGGCGAAGTACTAATAGGATTGCGCCCAGAACACTTGTCTATAACAGAGTTTGGGAAATTTGGGGGAATATCTTTAAAGGGGAAGTTAATACTAAGCGAGGTCATAGGATCAGACACAATATTGCATTTAGATGTCGGGCTTAGTGAACCCCTGAAAGTGCTAGTTCCAGAAATTTACAGAAAACATGAAGGCACGGAGATCGAAGTAGAGTTCAATCCAGAAGCCCTGTACTTTTTCTCCCTTAAAGATAATAAGCTTATCGCCAGAGGAGGTGATATAATTGGTTAGGGTTTTCCTGGATCATGTAACAAAGGTTTTTGAGGATAAGAAAAAAAGAGTGATTGCAGTGGATGATGTAACCTTAGAAATACCTGATGGTAAATTTGTTGGGATATTAGGACCATCCGGATGTGGTAAGACGACCACTCTTAGGATAATTGCGGGGCTTGAAAAACCTACAAAAGGAAAGGTGTACTTTGATGATAAAGATGTAACTCCTCTGAGCCCCAAGGAAAGAAATGTAGCCATGATTTTTCAGTTTCCCGCACTATATCCTACGCTCACAGTATATGACAATATAGCATTGCCATTAAAAGAGGCCAAGCTGTCTGAAAGCCAGATCAGAGAAGAGATAAAAAGAATGGCGGAATTCCTAGGCATATCGCAATACCTCAATGAAAAACCAGCTAAACTTGATATGAGCACTAAGCAGAAAGTTGTTATAGCTAAAACATTGTTAAAAGATCCTTCGCTCTTCATACTAGATGAACCATTAACGGTGGTAGATCCCAAAGCAAGAGTTGAAATTAGAAGTAGATTGAAGGAGATTCAGCTTGAGTTAAGGAAGACCATGATTTATGTAACTCATGATCAAACAGAGGCTTTGACATTGGCAGAACAAATAGCTGTGATGAACGAAGGGAAAATTGTACAATTTGACACTCCTGAAAATCTGTATAATAGGCCCAAGAATACGTTCGTTGGCTGGTTCATAGGTAACCCTGGAATGAACTTGATTGAGGTGAGCACTGCGGAAGAGAACGGCAAGCTATATCTA
Source organism: Bathyarchaeia archaeon (assembly GCA_038859955.1). GTDB lineage: Archaea > Thermoproteota > Bathyarchaeia > Bathyarchaeales > DTEX01 > DTEX01. The sequence goes on from JAWCEH010000108.1 coordinate 6,675, forward strand.
GTAACTGAAGGCGGTTTTAAATATGATGTAAGTTTTCTGTCTGAAGAATTTAAAAAAGTAGGTAGCCCCGAAAAAGTTATTTTAGGAATAAGACCAGAATTCGTGCAAATTGGATCTGGACCAATAGAAGCGAATTGTGTTCATATCGAATTTATGGGCAATAGACTGATAATTCATCTAGACGCATATGATAGGCGAATTATAGCAAAGGTCTCTCCAAATGTTGCTGTGAAACCAGGAAGTAAAGTCTTACTAAATTTCCCAAAAGAAAAGATAATGATCTTCGACGCGAAATCTGGTAACTTATTGATCTGAAATCTTCTCAATTCATTAGCTACATTAAGAACAGTTTTTTCTAGAAAAATAATTTATTTATGGAGTAGATAAGATTATTTTCAAGACATTAAGGACTCGGTCTGCTAATAAACTAAAATAAAACTATATAAGTTGCTAGGTATAGAAGTATATACATGTACGGTTTCAGGTATAGCGTTGGTCTTTGGATTTTTGGAGTGTTAGCTGATAGATTTTCCACATATAAGCCTTCTAAAACTCTAGAGGAGAAGTTTGCAGAGGTTTCTAAGGTGAATGGCCTTAGGGGCGTTGAGATGATATATCCCGCTGAATTTAAATATGATGAAATAGACAAAGTTAAGGCGCTTCTCAAGGAGTATAATTTGGGCGTTTCAGGTATATTGGTGGAGTTATTTACTGATCCTAAGTGGATTTATGGTTCATTAACTTCCAAAGATGAAAAAATTAGAAAAGAGGCCATAAAAGTAGCTACCCAAAGCATCGATGTGGTAAAAGAATTAGGCGGCGATACTATATCACTATGGCTGGGACATGATGGTTACGATTATCCCTTGCAAGTAGATTATAATAAAAAGTGGGATATGCTTGTAGATGGTATAAGAGAAATTGCAAGCCACGATGCTAATGTAAAGATAGGTGTTGAGTATAAATTGAAGGAGCCAAGAACTCATATTTTTGTTGGAACTGTGGGAAAAGCTCTGATGCTAGTAAATGAAGTAGGTTTAAAAAATGTTGGCGTCACGTTCGATTTAGGACATGCCTTATATGCTGGTGAAAGCCCTGCTGAGTCTATATGCCTGCTTAGTAGACATGGAAAGCTCTTCCATGTGCACTTTAATGATAATTACCGAGATTGGGATCACGATATGATCGTGGGAAGCGTAAACCTGTGGGATGTACTCGAAACCATTTATTGGCTAAAAAGAATAAATTACAATGGATGGATAGCCCTTGATCTCTATCCTTATAGAGAGAATGTAGCAAAAGCATGTGAAAGATCGATCGAGAACATAGAACTTATGTTGAAATTGATTGATAAGATTGGAGCTGAGAATCTTGAGAAATGCTTGGAATCTGAGGATGCTACCGAAATAGCTGCCATTTTAAGGAGGGTGTTTGCGTAACATTCCAATAGAAACCTTCCTCTTATTTTTAATTGCCGAAGTCCTCTAACTTCTCACCTCGCATATGGGGTTTTCCGACTCCATGAAGATGTCGAGGGAGAGCTGCGCTATCCTCTGAGCTATTGACTGGATTATAGTTAGGGTTGTCTCAGCTTGAGCTATCAAGGCTATTAATTGCCTATCCTTCGGAGGAGTTTCCTCGACCTCCTCCCTCAGGATCCCCGCGAGGTGCTCTTTTGGGAGGCTTAAAATCGAGTGCGCTTGCTCCGGATCTAAGGAGAGATAGGCTCTGATAGCTCCATCAATGAGTCTTGATGACTCGTCGAGCGCCCTCCTCAATCCATTGTACGTCGTGGAGTCCGCCCATACCTTCTTCCCCAGCATGGATGCTCGCTTGGCGAGCTCCAAGATGACCTCGGCGAGAGAATCCATCAAGTTCTCCAGGATTATCGAGGAGTATATGTGGGGCGGGTTTTGAAGCTTGAGAAAT
>JAWCEH010000109.1:0-8602 GCA_038859955.1 Bathyarchaeia archaeon
CCGAGGGCCAAAATACATTCACATTCACGCGCCTTGCCCATATGGCTGGGGGTTCCCGGAAAACAAAACAGTTGAAGTGGCAAGATTGGCTGTACAAACTGGCTGCTGGGTTCTCTATGAAATAGAGAATGGGAAACTGAACGTTACCTTTAAAATTACTCATAAAAAACCGGTAAAGGAATATCTAGCTATACAGAGACGCTTCGCGCACCTCACAGAAAAGGAAATTGCGAAAATACAAGAACTAGTGGATCAGAATTGGGCAAAATTGGGGTCAACTTAACTTAAACTGTTTACTTTGTTAGTTTCTTTGAGAATATGTCAATTAACCCTGCATTTTTAACGCGTGCATATATCTCATTTACATCTATTGTGTATAGCCCCTTCTTCTTTATCCTCTCAAAGTAAAGCCCGCCTGAAAAAGTATATCTATTTCTTTGTCCCTCTTCGGTTTGAACTTCATTGTTTACAAAAGATATAAAATCGCCTATCACCGTTGTTGTTGGTATTTCAAGGAGTTCCATTCCAAGTGCTTCTCTTACCGCATTATGCCCTGCTAAAAGACCTGTAACTATGGCTTCTGTGTGACCCACGTGGGGACCCGCCTTTTCACCTGCACAGAACAAATTTTTAACACCATGAACTTTAAGAGTGTTATCTCTTGGGGCCATAGCCATAAATCTTACAGAGTTGCCAATTCCTCCAGCTAGTGGATCTTCGTAGCGCGCATGTTCAAATCCAGGCAACTTTCTCAGTTCTTCTAGGGGAAAGAATGGCGCCATAAGCTTCGCTGGACCAGTATCCAGTAACACTATGTTCTCAGCAAATTCTCTTAACGCATATTGAACGCAAGCTTTTTTCTTTAATTTTTCCTGCTTAACAAGTTCCACAGGTAAAGGTTTAACAAGCACTCCTTTTATATTTAATTCTTTTTGTATTTCGGGTGAGAGGGAGTGCTTCATGAGTTTGCAGGCGCCACTAATGGCTCCTGGGGTTCCATCTGCTTTTTTGCCGACCCACTCTTTGACACCAGCCTTCTCGGTTATGCTCACTCTAGGTTTAAAACTGTGGCATCTAAGCACGCACATAGCACAACCATAACCATACTTGATACAATTACCTGGAACGCCAGCGGTACCTGTACAATCTACAAAAGCATCGCCATCGATTTCAGTTTTATCCTCCAAAATCACTGCTGTTATTTTCGCGCCTTCTTTTTTTACGTCAATACACCTGGATTGAAGCATTATTTTTATTCCCATTTCCTTAAGGAATTTTCTAACTTCAGGTTCAATATTTGTCACATCGTAAAGGCTTGCATGCTTGTGGCCCGGAAAGTCGATGTTCTTATGCCTTGCCATATTGTCCATAATATGGAAGAGTTCTCCACCTCCCATAGCGATGGCTTCTTCAGCCGCGGTAAATCTGCCGTTGTTGCGAAAAATGCCGCCAACGAGTCCGGTTCCAAGCAACATATCTGTCCTTTCAAGCAAGACTGCCTCAGCCCCTGCCTTTGCAGCTGCTAAAGCTGCAGCGCATCCTGACCAGCCACCACCAACTACAACTATTTTCGGCATTCCTATCACACACCTAGAAACAAATTCATGTAGGTATATAATATTAATCCCTTAGCTTAAGCTTAAAATGTTATAAACAAAACTCCGAGCACTACTATTATCGCACCTATAATCAATCTCCAATTAATCAATTCAGCTTTTGGGATAAGTATATACGATACAAACAAAGTAATAAGAGGGCTAGTATTAACAATAGGGGTTACCCAAATCACTTGTTCGATCAAAAGAGCAGTATATTGGGCGATTAAGCCAAATGTTGAGGCGATCCCTGAGAGAAATAAGTATTTTGCTCGTTCCAGCGGAATTTTGGTTTTACTTTCGGCGGAATTTATCGTGATAGTAAATTGTATTATGATTGCAAAAATGTAGGCGAATAGGCTAGCCATAATTGGCGAACCCAACCTTCTTGAACCATCCTTTGCAAATAATTGAGATGCTCCCCAGATGAAACCTCCAATCAGACCATAAGCGACACCTTTTTGAAAGCTATAGGACTTAGACAATTTCTGCCCTTTTTCCTCTGGGTTACTCATTAAAACAAGTAGCTCTCCGCAGAATATTGCCAATGTCCCAACACCTATCGTCAGGGTCATCTCTTCGTTTTGTAATAAGACACTAAGTATAGCTGCAAAAAATATCTGCGTGCTAGTTAGCTGACTTGCGCGTGACGCGCCAATAAGCTTTATGCTTGAATAAGCAAATACTCTGCCTATGGCTAATTGGAAAGCACCAGCTACGAGCAAATCGACGATCGTTAAGAGGTCTAAATTATATGTCTTGAAAAAATCGCCGTTAATCGCAGCGAAACATAAAAGGATGGGAGGAGCGACAAGGAGAGTGTAGAGAACGCTTGAAAAAGAGTTTACATCTCCCGCTAACTTAATAAGTACTTTACTTACCCCAAAAAGTATGGCTGTGATTGAAGCAAGTATTAATGGAAGTATCATTTATACTACCATCTAAGTATGACACTTAAAATATGACGCTTTCAGATGGTTGTATGCTCTACTTTTATCATTCGACTTTGAAGTAATGTTTGGCTCAGAGCGTTGCTTGCTTTTGCGCTTTCTCATGTAATAGCCTGCTGAAACCACCATGACAATTACTAGAAGAATGATGATTGAAAATACTGTAATTGAGTAAAAAGATGAAAAGTCTTCCTTTTCAATTTCTATCAAAATAGACTCAGGCGAATGCCAGGCTGGTTCTAAGGGGAGGGGGTTTGTACCATTATAAATCGTGTATTCAATTATGTATTCTAATTGAATTTGTTTTCCGTCTAACGAGCTCGGTTTATATTTAAGTGTTATGGTATCGTTAACGCTTTGTTTAACTTCTGCGAAACCAGATATAATCTCATAAGTTCCATATCCGAAGGTTATCCCGTTGATTTTAACCCTCGGTGAGTGAAACAATACTTTAAAGTTAGTGCTGTTAAACATGCTGTTATTTAAATAGATAATAGCAATGTTAATTTCATGTATGTACTCTCTGTTGCAGCGCCATTTGCCATTTACCTCGGTTTGGATATTAATTTTAACTTTGAAGGAGAAACCCTTATTTTGAATTACCCCGTATAGAAAATCACCAGTATATTCTTTGGTTATTGATGATAATCCATAAACCTTAAAAAAAATACTAAAAGAAAGCATAATGATAATAACAGGACAAACGAAAACAATTTTCATTTCTGTTTTCATGTTTTCAGCTCCGTCTATACTTTGCTTTAAGCAAGGCTTTTGGGTATTATTATTATTTTTTCACCTAATCTTGGCGTGAATAGATTGAGTGTATTAGTTTTTACAACGATACCAAGGTGGTTTGGTGCGTGAGTCATATCAAACCCTGCAATCTCCCCTATTGAAGTCCTCTTTATAATTACTACATCGCCAACCACGACTACTCCTCCAATTTTTACCTCAAAGAATCCCATGACAGATACCCTGTTTATTACTTTATCTGGACCTGCATCCCTTTCATCTGTAATCATCAGTTCATGTATTTCATTTGTTGAAATTACGCGCGAAAATGGAGCTATTAATTTTAGCCCTCTTGATTCAAATGTTATATCGGTTAGAGCTACAAATTCCCCCATTACTTTTCTTTTTTGTGTGAATATGTTTTTGTTAATTAATCCTGCTTGATATGGTTCTATGGTCATCATGTAGGATCATGTTAATTGTTAACAGATTATGTGCATTTAAGCTTATTTATGTAGCAAATAAATTAAGAAGAAATCTTTATGAAGTTTCAAGTTTAGGAAAAATTTAAAAGTAGATTTATCAGACTCATAATCTCCAGGGATAAAAATGAAGAAGAATAGTGGAATAAGTAAAGTTGTGGTTGCTCTTTTGATCGTGGTAATTATCTTGGCAGGCGTTGCTGCATACGGCTGGCTTCGACCTTTACCACAACAAGCAGAAGCGGTAACTCTTGAGGAAAAGGCAAGGCTTGAGGGTAAATTGACAATTTACGGTGTTATGGACACACCAGATTTTGTTTCCAAGGTAGTACCCGCCTTTGAGGCGCAGTATCCTTGGGCAAGCGGTATGATAGAATATGTAGGCTTCTCACCATCGGAATTAACTAGTAGATGCATGGCAGAATATCAAGCAGGGAATGTTCAAGCCGACGTACTCTTTAACACTCTGGGAAGCTTTATGCCTGCTCTATTGGGCGGTGTGGCGGAAAATTGGATATGTCCAATGATTAGTTTAATGAATTACACAGAAGGAACCTATGCTGCTGATGGCTTATGGGGACCGGGTTATCAGTTACCGATAGTCATAATTTACAATTCGGAGATGGTAGAAGACCTTGGTTACGACCCGCCAGATAGCTGGGATGATCTAGCAGATCCAAAATGGAGGGGATTAATTGCTTTAGACGATCCTAAAGGTTTGAATGTTGGAGGTTCGCTTTTTGCCCATCTTTATCCGATAATGGGAGAAACTGCTTGGATGCAGCTTATGGAAGGAATAGCTGCAAATGAACCTCATCTTGTTCCGTCATGTGGTGAGGCATTTACTTTGGTCGCGTCGGGTCAATGTGCTATAGGCACAGGTTTAATAAACGACTATTTAGCTGGGAAGGCACAAGGAGTGCCTGTTGAAATAGCGTGGATCGAACCTGTAACATCTTTGCCAATTGTCACAGCACTAGCCAAAAATGCACCTCACCCCAACTTCGCAAAACTCTTTTACACTTGGTGGATATCCGCCGCCGGACAGTACGCAATTGCTAATACTGGCAGAATTCCAATGCACATGCCAATCGCAACTGGCACAATCTTAAAAGGTGTGGTCCCGCCAGAGGTAACTCAAATAGAGGCGGTGGCATTTAACAATCCGCATTACTATACAAACCCCACAACGTGGAGCGATCGATACCGAGGTATCTTCGGGTAAAGGAACATGAAAGGCTCTAAAATTCCAATGATACTCTCCATCTTTTTTTTAGTATTGCTTCTAATGCCAGTGATCTTCCTTGTATACGGCTCCTATTTCTTTAAGTTTGGAGACCCATCAAAAAGTTTTATAGAAATCGTTTTTACCCCATTAACGGGAAAACTATTTATTAACACAATTATCTACGCAGTTGGAGGGGCAGTGGTTGCAACAACACTTGCAGTTATTTATGCATGGATTGTCGTGCGGACAGATATCCCCGGGAAAAAGTTCTTTGAGCTATTACCTTTTTTGCCTTTAACCATGCCGTTTATCGTGAAATCTTTCGCTTGGATCTACCTCTTCAGCCCCAGAATTGGCATGGTTAACATATTGTTTAAACAACTTTTTGGCGTAGGACCTGTTTTTAATATTTTTTCTATGGAAGGAATGATATTTGCACTTGGAATGGGAGGTGTTCCACTCGTCTATTTAACCGTTGAGCCTGCTATAAAAGCTATGAATCCAGCCTTAGAGGAAGCTTCAAGAGTTTCGGGTTACAGTATTCTACATACTTTCCGCAGAGTTTCTCTTCCGACTCTCTTACCAGCAATACTTTCCGCTTTTATATTGCTGACAATTATAGGAATGGAGAATTTTGATTATCCTTTCATGTTGGGCCGGCCCGTTGGCATAGATACCCTAGCTACAGAAGTTTATTACTGGATTTATGAAAGTATCCCACCTAGATATGTAAATGCAGCATATTTAAGCGTAATCTACATCGGGATGACCTTTGTCGCTGTCTGCATATACATATATGTCACCCGTCAAGCATACAAGTTTGTGGTTGTAACAGGGAAAGCCCCATATCAAACCGTTCACAGATTGGGAAAATGGAAATGTGCAGCGTTCGCTATTTGTTTCATAATTATATTTTTCGTTTTCTTTTTACCGTTTGGAACAATCTTATTAATGTCTTTTACTCCCTTTCTTTATCTTGGCGGTGGGGCAATAAACATAACCTTTACGCTGAGCAATTATGAAAAAGCCCTTCAACTACCTCTTTTCTACAAAGCCCTCACAAACTCCATCCTACTTGGTTTAACCGCTGGATTATTTGCTAGCCTAATAGCCTTAGTTTTGTCATATGCAGCTCTCAAAAGCAAAGTTAAAGGTTCCCGTTTTATAGAATTAATAAGCAGTATGCCGCTCGCATTTCCCGGTATCGTTTACGGATTAGCGTTGTTCTGGACATTCTTGCTATTTCCAGGCGTCTCAAAACTCCTATATGGTACTATTTGGTGCATGGTTATCGCATTAATATTTATTAGGCTTCCATACTGTGTTAGAATCATTTCGGGCAACCTGATACAAGTGGCAGATGAGCTCGAGGAATCCTCAAGGGTTGCCGGCGCCTCATGGGGTCGAACCTTCTTTCGCATAATCTTGCCGCTTCTTAAAAAAGGCATAACAAACAGTTTTCTCTACACTTTTATAAATGCCCTAAGAGAATTGGGTGCAATAATAATTCTCGCTACGCCACAATCTGTAGTACTTACATCGTTACTTATACAGCTTTATAGTCAACATGCAATGGCTTTAAACACCATAGCGGCAGCATCGGTAATATTATGCTTGTTAATTATGATATCGCTTCTTATCCCAAGCGTTTATGAACATCTTTTGCGTAAATATACTGCGCGAAAGGCGAAAAAAGTGTTCATGGAGAGGGTTTGATGGAAAAAATAGAGGTGATTAATGAAGTAAAAAGATTTGGAAAAGTTGTGGCGGTTGACCATCTCTCCTTAAAAGTGAAAGACGGGGAAGTAGTATCTTTACTGGGCCCCAGTGGATGTGGTAAAACAACTGTTCTACGTTCCATAGCTGGCCTTGAAGATATAGATGAAGGAGAGATTTACTTAAACGGGGAATTAGTTACAGCTCCGAGCAAGAAAATATTTATTAGTCCTGAAAAAAGGCGACTTGGATTAGTCTTCCAAAGTTACGCCTTATGGCCACACATGACAGTCTACAAAAATGTGGCTTATGGACTTGAAGTTAGAAAATTTTCTAAACATGAAATAGAAAAGCGTGTTAAGGCTGTACTAGAACTTGTGGGTCTAATGGGATATGAAGATAGATATCCTTCACAACTCAGTGGAGGGGAACAGCAAAGAGTTGCACTTGCAAGAAATTTAGCTTATGAACCTGAAGTTTTGCTTTTGGATGAGCCGTTGAGTAATTTGGACTTGAAAGTCAGAGAAAGAATGAGGAGCGAGCTACGAAGCTTACTTAAGAAGATAGGGATCACAGCTATTTATGTAACCCATGACCAAGAAGAGGCTTTCTGCATTTCTGACCGAGTTATCGTTATGAAAAATGGGAAAGTAATGCAAGAAGGAAAGCCTTTTGAAATTTATGAAAACCCAGCTAATCTTTTTGTAGCGGAGTTTATAGGAAGGGCAAATATGCTTAAGGCTCGGGTAAAAAGCGTAAATGAACATGCCCGTAGGGCTTTAATTGAAGTACCAGACATAAACAACGAGCTTGTATGCGAGTATGAAACTAATGAATTCCCAAAAGATTGTTCGTTCATCATCATCCGACATAATGAAATAGGTATCTATTCGACGAAACCAAAATTTCCGGAAAATGTTGTTGAAGGTGAAATTATTTCTAGAGAATACAGGGGAGCTATTACAGACCATAAAATTAAAGTTGGTAATAGCCAAATAATGGTCACAACACATAAATTCTGTGGATTATCTGAGCCTTGTGAAAAAATTCGGGTTTACTTGTATATACCGCCTAAGGCTATAAAACCAATTGTAAGTGTTTAGCTCATTAGCGCCTTTAAAGAGCACTTTATAGAAAGAGGTTAAAAGAGATTATTTTCTTTTTCGAACTTGTGGATTAACTGGATAAAGCGGATCTTCACCGTGAAGAACTCTTCTTACATCTTCAGCGACCAATATACTAACCCTTCGCAGACTGTCTTTTGCTAAAGCTGCGACATGGGGACTAACAATCACATTGTCCAACGTAAGTAAAGGACTTTCGTAAGGCGGTTCCTTTTGGAAGACATCCAAACCGGCGCCCTCAAGCTTACCGCTTTTAAGTGCTTCGTATAAAGCTCTCTCGTCTACAAGCTCTCCTCTTGCAGTGTTTATAAAGAAAGCTCCTGTTTTCATGGCCGCTATTTCCTTTTCACCGATAATGCCTTTTGTTTGTTCATTAAGTGCCAGGTGGATAGAAATAAAATCGGCTTCTTTTAAAAGTCTCTCTGGAACGCGTAACCCTTTCGTCAGGTCCTCGCTGGTAAGAGGTATATAGGTTATGCCAAGCTGAGTTTCTTTCTCAACTTTCCTTGTACGTGACCAATAAATAACATTCATCCCAATAGCTTTAGATAGTCTTGCAACCTCAATACCTATTTCGCCTAAACCAACGATGCCTAAGGTTTTGCCGGTCAGTTCTATTCCAGGGTAATCAAGTCTCATGGTCCAACGGCGTTCTCTTAAAGCTTTATCCGCGGCAAAAAGATATTTTGCCAAAGCAAACATTAAAGCCAAAGTATATTCTGCCACTGACAGAGTGTTGGCGCCAGGCGTGTATGTCACTACAACCCCAAATTCT
>JAWCEH010000110.1:0-8511 GCA_038859955.1 Bathyarchaeia archaeon
ATACTCCGCGGCCCATGGTTCCGCCCCCCATGTTTCATTGAATGTAAATAGCGGCGCCCAAAGAATACTTCGCAACATTGTATAGCTATAAGATGTCAATGGGTTAAAACCTATGTAACCACCCACTAATCCATACCTTAAAATAATCTCGCTTTTTCCCTGTACGGTGAGTACAGCGTGCAATTGCGAGATTGCCATTAGAATTATAAGAATTGACGATAGTTTCTTTTTCACCATTTTTATTCACCTTTTTTAATTTTATGGTTTAAATTTTTAAGTTTTTCTACCCCATTTAACTATTCACTGATTAATCTTACATAACATCAAAAAACATTAAATTAATTAATTACTTAAAATACTTGTCAAGATTGGGTGGTCTAATGGTTAAGAGTGGGGTTTGCGTCAAAAAATCTGAAGAATTATATAGAAAAGCTATTGAGCTAATTCCAGGCGGGGTCAATAGTGGCCTTCGGGGTCCTTTATATGGAATAATTCCAGGAATACATCCCATGTATATAGAAAGCGCAAAAGGTTCTAAAATATATGACGTTGATGGGAATGAATTTATAGACTATATCTTAGGCTATGGACCCATAATTTTGGGACATGCTCATCCAAAGGTAAACGCAGCTGTTCAAGAACAGTTAAAAAAAGGGACAGTGTATGGATTGAGTACTGAGAATGAGATTAAACTCGCCGAGAAAATTGTTAAAATGGTTCCATGTGCTGATATGGTAAGATTTACCACTACTGGAACTGAGGCAAATATGGGTGCTGTGAGAATTGCCCGAGCTTATACCGGAAAGGACAAAATTGCCCGATTTGATATAGCATATCATGGCTGGTCAGATTCATTTTTAATTAGTGCGGCTGGGGGGCTTCCAATAAATTACTATAAAATAGCTAGTCCAGGAATACCTAAAAGCGCATTTGAAGACACGATAATTTTGCCTTGGAATAACATAGAACTCGTGGAAAAAATTTTACAGAGACATTCCAACGAAATCGCGGTTGTTATAACTGAGATATTTGGCGAAGGATGGGTTGCACCTAAGAAGGGATTTCTCGATTCCTTAAGGAAGCTTACGGAGGAATTAGATATTTTGTTATTATTTGACGAAGTTAAGACAGGATTTAGACTCGCTCCAGGCGGTGCTCAAGAATATTTTGGAATAGTGCCCGATTTGGCAACATTTGGAAAAGCATTGGGTAATGGTTTTCCGATTGCAGCAATTACTGGTAAGAAAAAAATAATGGAGAACATCGCAGATAAATTAACAATATCTGCAACGTTTAACGCGTGCCCGCTATCCGTAACTGCAGCGTTAGCCACGCTAACGGAACTCGAAGCGGGAGGCATTAGCTTATATCAGCGCTTTAGAGAAATCGGTCGAAGATTGAAAAAGGGCATAACGGATGCTATTCAAGACTTGCGCATAGAAGCAATTGTTGAAGGATCAGAAGTGATGTTCCGAATAGCTTTTACGCAATTGGAAAACATTACAACTTTTTCAGAGTATAAAACGTTAGATGAGCATCAAAACAAAAGGAAAAATTTTATTTTTAGTAGAGAATATGTTAAGAGAGGCATTTTAGGTCATCCTAACCATGCCTGGTGTTTATCAATGGCCCATACAGAGGATGATATAGAGAAAACGATATTAGCAATTTACAGTTCCTTAAAAGAAGTCAAAAAAGTTAAATTTTGGGGATTCCTTTGAGTGCAGAAAAATATGTAATTGGACTTGATAGTGGCACAAGCGCTTGTAAAGTTATAATCGTTGATTGTTACGGAAACATAAAAGGAGCTGGGAAAAAGCCGCATAAAACATATTCTCCTAAGCCAAACTTGTTTGAACAAAACCCGCGTGATTGGTGGACAAAGTTTCGAGAAGCGCTAAAAGAGGCTATACTAAATGCGAAAATATCACCTAAAGAAATCATTGCGTTGGGAGTAACAAATCAGAGAAGTACAATAGTTCCCGTTGATGAAAAAGGAAAAGAGTTACGACCTGCTATCTGCTGGATGGATTCCAGACCATCGCCAAAATTTAAATGGATAAAGGAGAATGAGGCAGAAATTTGGAATAAAACGTTTAAGATAGTTGACGTTCAAGCCTGGTTTATATATAAATTAACCGGGGAGTGGAAAGGTTCAAAGGCGTCTCCGATCGTCGTGACATCAAACTGGAACTGGGATGAGGAACTGATTAAAAGTGGAGAGGTTTCCAAAGAAAAGCTACCTGAATATCTTTACCCAGGAGAAATTGCAGGAAAAATTACTAAAAAAGTTGCCGTAGAGTTAGGATTACCCGAAGATCTACCCGTAGTATGTGGATGCGGAGACAAACAAGCTGGAATTATAGGAGCAGCATGTCTGGATCCTCAAAAGCTAATGGTAAGTTATGGTACTTCTTTATCTCTCGGAACAACCTCTGATAGAATTGCCACACCGCCTATCATTACTGGATTAAGTGGTATTCCATTAAAGTACAGTGTTGAAATGGGCATGAGCAGCGGTCTCTGGATTGCTCAATGGTTTCAAAGCAAGTTTTGCCGCTTCCCTTTCAAATCATATAATTTTTTAAGCGTAAGGGAGAAAGAATTAGACATGATGGCCGGCAAGTTGGGTGTCGGATCTGAGGGCTTACTCGTACTACCATATTGGTTAGGACCTGATTGGTCGCAAAAAGATTCGACGGGAAGGGGAATAGTATTAGGTTGGATGGGATCACATACGCTAATCCATTTCTATAGAGCATTAATTGAAGGAGTAGTTTTTGAAGCAAGGTGTTGCAAAGAAATTTTGGAAGACCGCTTAAAAACAGTTTTCACTGATATACGAATTGTTGGGGGTGGGGCTACTTCAAACCTTATTATGCAAATAACGGCTGACGTCTTCAACCAATGCGTTAAAAAAATTCAGACACCATCTGCTGAAGCTTTAGGTGCGGCTGTTCTCGCTGCAAAAGGTGTAAAGATCTTCAATTCAGTTGAAGAAGCTGCAAGGAGTATGGTAAAAATTGCTAAAAAAGTAAAACCAAAGGGAAAAAACGTATTAAACTATGAAAGAATCTACCTGGAAAAGTACTTACCTGCAAGGAAAATTTATCTATCTAAATTGAGGCATTTTATGTAAGTAAGAAAGTAAAGGTTTGAAGGAAAGGTTACCGAATGATAAAGCTCCGAGGAAGAAGACGCTTAGAATTTTTAACTAAGAAAGAAATATACAACATCCATTCGGCCACGTTGGAAGTTCTTAAGGATGTAGGTGTTAAAGTAAGAAATAAGCAAGCACTAAAAATCTTAGATGAATTTGGCGTATCAGTTGACTATAAGAACGAACGAGCGTATTTTCCAGAGTATATCGTAGATGAAGCAATTAAAAATAGCAAAACCGCGTTCAACTATTATGGAAGGAATTATGAACAAAGATTGCAAATAGAGAATGGTAATGTATATTTTCTAGACGGAGGGACAGCATTAAATGTAGTAGATCTAAATGGTGAATATAGGCGTGCAACATTAAAAGATCTTGCAAATTTTGTTAGATTATACGATGCGTTACCGAATGTAGATTTCATAGCTGGACCTACATTTCCTACGAATATACCCGAGAACGTTCACCATCTTTATGATTATTTAACAAAAATAGAAAATACTTCAAAACCATTTACGCATGCACACTACACTCATGCCGGAGAAGCGAAGGATTTAATTAAGTTAGCGCTCATTGTTGCAGGAGGTTTTGATGAGTTATTACGTAGACCATCAATTATGGGATGGGAAAATCCGGTGAGTCCATTAACGCATGACAATTTGCAAATTGAAAATTTATTAGAATTCGCTAGCTATGGCCTTCCGGTGCTTATTGCACCAGCAGTGCAATCTGGAGCTACCGGTCCAGCGTCTTTAGGTGGCGTACTAGTTCAACAAAATGCTGAAATTTTAAGTGGTTTTGTCCTAGTCCATGCAGTAGCTCAACGCAGGAGAAGGTCGCCTTTAATCTACGGAACTGCAGCTGCAACTTTTGATATGAGATTTGGAACCACCATTTATTCGTCACCTGAAGCTGTGTTACTAAATATAGCTTCTGTTCAGTTAGCCAAATATTATAATGTGCCCTGTAGGGGAACTGGAGGGGTGACAGAAACATATTTCCTCGATATGCAGGCTGGGTATGAAACCTCAATCAGTTTAGCCATGCTAGTTTTGGCTGGATGCAATTTGATTATGGACGCAACAGGAGGAGCCCTTGGACCTGGAGTAGACGCAATGAGCTTTGAAAAAGCAGTTATAGATAATGAAATAGTTGAATATATTTCGTGGATACTAAAAGGGATAAACATTTCAAAAGACACATTGGCGGTTGACGTAATACGTGATGTTATAATGCATGGGAAAACATATTTAAGTCATAAACATACCATGGATGTATTCCAACAAGAGCACTTTATGCCAAGATTCAGTAACAGAAAAGTATATAGAGCATTGAAGAAGGAGAACGGAGATATAATTAAAAGAGCAAATAGGGAAGTACGAAAAATTTTAAGGGAGCATAAACCGACACCTATAGATAAAAATCTTAAGGAAGAGTTGATAGCTGTTATTAAAAAGATCGAGAAAGAGAAACTAACCTAAAGGAAAGGGTGTGCGTTGATGAAAGCAAATCTAACCTTGCTTTCAAATGAAGAAATCGACCATATACATGGAGCAACCCTTGATGTTCTCGAAAAAGTTGGAATGAAAGTTTTCTCTAATAAAATACTGAAAATATTTATTGATAACGGACTAGAAGTTGATTTAAATAAAAAGGTTGTAAAGATACCAGAGTATATTGTTCAAGAATCGATAAAAAAAACTCCGAAGCGCTTCATCTTATGTGGAAGAAACCCAAAATATGATATCATTGTCGAGCATGGAAAATCATACTTTGGACTGGGAGGGACGCCCCCTCCCTACATATTAGATTATGAAACTCATGAATTTAGACGTTCAACAAAGAGGGATGTTGCAGATGCAGCCAGGTTAGGTGATGCATTAGAAAACATTTCCTTTCTTATGACTATTGCTGGGGCATACGATGTTCCATGTGAAGTTCAATATTTGCATGAGTATGATGCCATAGTTAATAACACTGAAAAACCAGTTGTTTATCCCGCACCTGGAGAAACTATCGCTAAATATATGCTTACCATGGCAGCAGAAGTAGTAGGTGATGTCGAGCAACTTGTGAAAAGGCCAATATTGGCATTGTACAGCGAGCCACCTCCACCACTTATGTTGGCAGAAACCGATGAAAATTTACTTGAATTTGCTAAATTAGGTGTCCCTATCGCCCTCGGACCTACAGCAATGGCTGGGTCTACAGGACCTATTACGATTGCAGGTTCGGCTGTAATTAGTAACGCACAAGCGTTAACAGCAATTACTTTGGTGCAATTAATTAATCCAGGTACACCTGTTCTTTATGCATGTTGGGTTGCAGCAACAGATCCCCTAACTGGAAGACACGCCTATGGTTCGCCGGAATTTGCTTTAAGTACGTCTATAGTGAACTCCCAGATGGCTCGTTATTACGGAATGCCTTGCTTTGGGTTTGCCGGTTGTCCTGATTCAAGTGAAATTGATTTGCAGGCTGGAGCGGAGGCGATGATGATGACTTTAATGAATACTCTCAGTGGTGTTAATTTAATGCATGATTGCGGGTATATAGCAGGTGGAGATGCGGGTTCTATGGAAATGGCAGTTATCTGTAATGAAATTTGCAGTATTGCGCTTAAAATCGCTAAAGGTTTTACGGTGAATCAAGAAACTTTAGCACTTAAAGTTATTGAAGAAGTTGGTCCTGGGGGACATTTTCTTTCACATAAACACACACTGAAGTTTTTGGAGGCAGGCGAAATTTTTGTTACGAAACTATTTAGCAGAATGCCTTTAGTGAAGGCAAAGAAAAGTAAAAGACAAATATATGAAGCAGCTAAAGTTAAAGTAAAGGAGCTGTTAAGCAAGCATTATCCGGATCCGTTACCCAAAGATACTCGAAGAAAACTACAAAATATAATAAAAGAAGCTGAGAAATTTTTGGTTAAATCTGGTGTGTGAAAGAATGGCTGAGATTATGAAAGCTGCCCTCTTGTTTGGAAAAAGGGACGTTAGAGTTATAGATGTTCCAAAACCGGTGGTCGGTCCAAACGAAGTATTAGTTAAAATAAAAATTTGCCTAACCTCCGGGACAACGGTTAAACAATATGAAAGAGGATATCCTGGAATGGGGTACCCACACGGTTTTGGATATGAATGGGCTGGAGAAATTGTCAGAGTTGGAGACAACGTTGATAAATCATTGATAGGGAAAAAATGCATATCTGCTGTACCTGAACATGCATGCAATAATTGTTTCTTTTGCATTCGAGGTCAATCCAATTTATGTGTTAAGAAATGGCATGCGGAGGATAAAGTCCTAAAAACAGATAGACCGGAGAAAGGCGAAGTAAGTGGGTATTTTAAAGAATATGCAAAATTGAAGACAGCAGAATTATACTTGTTGCCAGATCACGTGCCGCTTGAAGACGCTTGTCAAATTCCATACATTGCATATGCAATACATGGTAATAGAAAATTAAAAATCAACATGGGTGATGTTGTTGCAGTTATTGGATGCGGTGCTATGGGAATTATTCAGATGATGTTATCACGTCTAAGGGGCGCGAGGACTGTAGCAATCGACTATAATCCGTCAAGACTTGACATAGCGAAAAGTTTAGGTGCTGCAGATTATGTTGTTACAGCAAGCGACGCTGCAGAAGCTAAAAGGAAGATAAACGCTTTAGGGGTAAATGAAGGATTCGGCCCAGACATAGTTATCGAAGCTGTTGGCCACCCTCAAGTATATGAAGAAGCCGTGGAACTGGTCAGAAGAGGGGGGCAAGTATTGTTTTTTGGAGGAGCCCCTGAAGGCACACGAGTAACATTTGATACTTATAGGCTTCATTATGATGAAATCACTTTAGTAGGTTCGGTCGGCCTTACAGTAGATGATGTGGTTCGTGCTCGTATGTTGGTTGAAACTGGTTTTATAAAACCACGAATATTCATAAGCGATTACTACCCTTTAACCGAGATACAAAAGGCACTTGAGCTCCATTTAAAGGGACAAGGCCTTAAGTATGCAATAATTCCATAACAATTTTGTTTTATCCAAATTCAAACACTTATTGTTTAAAATTTTCATACATTAAGCATCTTACGTAATGATTCGGTTTCACTTCAAAAAGTTCCGGCTGGATCTTTGAACAATTATCGAAGGCATAAGGGCATCTAGGATGAAACCTGCAACCTTTTGGTATATTAATGGGAGAAGGAATTTCTCCTTTCAATACTATTCTTTCTTTCCGATAATCTTTCTTTAACGGAGCTACCGATAACAACGCTTTTGTATATGGGTGTAAAGGCATGCTTATAAGCTCTTCAGTCTTTCCAAGCTCAAACAATTGTCCTAAATACATCACTGCCATACGATTGGCTATATATCGAGTTAATGCCAAATCATGCATAATAAAGATGTATGAAATCTCATAAAGGTGGCTCAGATTAACCATAAGCTGCAGTAGACTTCCGCGAAGCGATGCATCAAGCATTGTTACAGGCTCATCCGCTATTATTAATTTAGGCTTTAAAACGATCGCCGAAGCTATCGAAACCCTTTGCCGCTCCCCTCCACTTAATTGGTGAGGATACTTATACATATAACGATCAGCTGGTAAACCAACAGCCTCTAAAACATCCATTACCATCTTTTTTTTCATATCATTAGATTTAGCTAACTTATGGACATCAATACCTTCTTTCACAATTTCATATACAGTCATATGTGGTGGAAGAGATTCGAAAGGATCTTGAAAGATCATTTGGATGTACCTTCGAACTTCTCGTGGCCATCCTTTGTCCATGTAAAATTCCCGCCCGGTTTTCTCAACGAACTTTATAGTTCCATTGGTGGGTTGTGTAAGCCCAGTAATCACTCGTCCGATCGTTGTTTTACCAGAACCTGTCTCGCCAATGAGAGCTAATGTCTCACCTCTCCTTAGGTAAAAGGAAACATGGTTAACTGCCATCATCCATTGTCTTTTACCCACTGCTGAACTCTTAAATTTAAACTTAACAACTAGGTCTTCAACTTTCAAACAAACATGGTTTTCCATGCGGTTATCACTCCTAGATTCTTTACACATAGAGCCAGCATCTTATGATCCTGCCAGATTTAAATATTTCAGGTGGTAATTCTACAGTACATTTATCTAAGGCAAGCCAACATTTTGTTGCAAATGGACACCCTTGTGACGTTATTCTATTCTTTGATTCCCGAGAAGTCAATTCATCTGAAATGTTCACTTTTTTAATAGCTTCAACACTTTTCTTGAGATAAGATGTATACGGATGTAGTGGTTTTTCTATAACTTCTGTTATAGTCCCGCTTTCTACTACTATGCCTCGATACAACACCAAAAC
>JAWCEH010000111.1:0-8488 GCA_038859955.1 Bathyarchaeia archaeon
TGATCTAGTATTATATCTCCTTGGTAATCCGCGACCAATATCAGTTAGCGCCATGACCTTTAGAGGCGTTGGGGAAACAAAAGTTGACGTGGTTTTTGATGTAGAGGAACATGCAACAGTCTTTGTGCGTTTTGATAATGGTTGCGTATTAACTCTTGAAAAAGCATGGGCAGCTAACATGGAAAATACGGACGAAATTAGGATTTTAGGTTCAAAAGGTGGGCTAAAATTGATATCCCCGCAAGTTGGAGGTGGCTATGTTAGCTATTATACTGAGCAGAATGGTAATTGCGTTGTGTCTACTCTCAATGTTCCTCAACCATTCCCAATAGATATTTCAATAAATGTTGTAAAAGACTTCGTGAAGGCTTGTCTAGAGGGCACAAGACCTAGAACTACAGGCGAAGATGGTTTACTCATTATGCAGATTATGGAAATGGCGTATTTGTCAGCAAAACTTGGAAGAGAAATGACATATGAAGAATTCATGAAAATGCAAAAAATGTGAGTTATCCTCTAATATTCCTAATTAAAATCCTCAATTTTTAATCCTATGATCCCCTCTTCTTTTTAGTTTCATTGGACGTAAACCGATAGATGTCATAAAAAAGGGATTTATGTCAATTTATTAAGTATCTCTTCGATTTTCTTAATTGAGCACTTAGCTGCGGACTCGGGATCTTCTAAATCGAACAAATCAATTATAACAAATCCATTATAATTTATTGCTTTTAACGTTTGCAGCGCCTCTTTAATCTCGAGGTCTCCTTCGCTGGGAACTAGATGTTTATGCACTCTATCTTTTATGTCCTCTAGGTGAACATGAACTATATAATCTTTTAACGCAATTATTGAGGCTTCAATTGATTCACCAACACATTTTAAATGTCCAATATCCAAATTAACTTTTAAATTGTCTGAATTAAAGTAATGTATAAGATCTAGAAGTTCACTGCTAGTTTCGATGGTCATTCCAGGTTCAGGTTCTAGAGCCAAGATTATTTCCCGCTTCTTAGCCTCTTTAAGTAAAGCACTCAGTTTTTCTTTTAGTTTTTCTAATCGAGTCTGCTTACTTGAATTCATTAAATAACCTGGACTTATAATGAAGATTTTATGACCGAAATCCTTAGTTATTTCTATACCCTTAAGAACTCCTTCAAAATCCTTTTCACTCTCTACAAAATCTGTATGTAAGCTTACTGCTGATATCTCAAGATTATTATCTTCTAAGATTTGCTTAATTCTCATTATTTCATGAAGTGAAAGATGAAAAGGATTCAACTCTTCACTTTCTAGACATAATTCCGCGCCATCGTACCCTGTCTTAGCGATAGTTTTTAGAGCAAATTCTAGAGGAAAACGCTTAAATGCGATAGTCCTAAATCCAAATCTCATGTTTGAGACAACCTTAAAATAAAAAAGAAAGTGAAATGAACGTTTTTATTTGAGATATCTTTTTATCAATTCAATATGTTTCTTTGCCGTAATTCTGCTGTCTATGTAATCCCCTGTTACAAACCCTTCATATTCTGCAGATATGTAACCATTAAAGCCTCCATCTTTAAGAATTGTGATAAGCTTATCGTAGGGAATGTTTGGTTCTTCACCCTTCTCATCGAACATATGAGCTTTTGCATGAACGTGAACTGTATATGGTAGGCACTCTCTGAGCGTATCTACAGGTTCCTCTCCTCCATGTGGTCCAGCTGGTCCAAATATATCCTTTTTCTCCCAGCATGAAAAATCAGGTACGAGCCCAAAGCGTTCACTATTAATTTCTTTAGCGAGTTTTATGAACCAGCTAGTTTTAAATGGAGCATGAATCTCTGCGCCCCATATTAAATCATATTTCTCGAGATAGGGTGTTGCCATGGATACTATCTTTTTAATCATATTAAACCATGTGTTAAGCGTCTCCTCGTCTCGTGGGAAACCGAGTATATAAAAGTGTGGCCTAATTATATTTGTTCTTAGAAATGCTGCTTCAGCAGCAAACTTTCTGAAGACCTTGAGATATTGTTCTAATGTAAGCAATCTGCCGTGAGGTTCCTCCAAATATGGTGAATAGCAAGAGACCCTCATTCCAAAGGATTCAATGTGTTCCCTAAGATCTTCTAAATCATAGACACTCTGGTAAGGAAAATTAGGGATGTTTCGGTTATCTACAAGTTCAATTCCCTCAACACCTAAGCTAGCGGCATGCTCAATGCATTCCTTGATTGTCATTCTCCGCGTTACTATATTTGCTCCATAAGAATATATGCTCATTCCAACTTTAGGAGCCATAATTTTTCCACCTCCACACGATTTTATTGCGGTACAACAACCACGCTTTTCTTTGTAGTATATGTTGTTACGCGCATAAAGAGGTAAAACGATGGATATAAAGTAAGTGAAACTTCCATTTCATGGTTGCCGAAGGGAAGCCCGCCTGGTTTTTCCACAAAAACTGAGAATAATTCGCCAAAACCTAAATAAATCTCTGGAATCGTTGCCACATTAGTCAATTTAATCCTATTACTTCTAATGAGCAGATATACTTTTTCCGGATCTATTTTTTCACCATCAACCGATATCGAGAGGTTCTTTATATTGTCAATAGGTATAGCTGTATGCCAGGGGTTCCCCATATCGAACTGAAATCCATCATATTGTCCATCACCATTCAGATCAACATTCCTCACAATGTTACTTGGAAGCAAAAGAGCATCTGCAACTTTTTTAGTCCGCTCTTCCCAACTCATAGGTTGACTACTAGCCATCTTTATTATCCCTCGTACTCTAACTTGTGACATAAGATTTACGCCTTTCTCTTAATAAGATTTTCGGTTTATAGGACAAATAAGTTCCACTTAGTTTATCTCTCTTTAATCTAAAATTTTATAAATCACTCTAATTTTTATGGTGTCTTCTAAAAATTGATATTTTGCCCGTAATTAATCCCTTACACCTATATGGTGATTTAATCACTCTCCCTTATAAATGACTGAAAAACTAGCGCCCCCTCAGGCGCGGTAATTCATAGGAATGCCGAAATTTATAAATACCCTTACGTTGTTTAATTCTCTAATAGCGTGATCATAATGGAAAATCCTCAAAAAAAGAAAGGATTACTTATATTTTTCTTAAGGAAAATTGGTTTTTATATCCTAACATTCTTTGTCTCTGTCTCTTTGGTATGGCTCATCCCACGTCTAATGCCAGGTGATCCTATTGGCTACTTAGTTGGGAGAATTAGTACCGGTTCTGGTGCGGCTGGTGGCGCTAGTGGTGGTACCAGCGGTGGTACTACTGGAGAATCTCAATTTTATCAACTTCTATATATATATTGGGTTAAAAAATTCGGATTAGATCAGCCGCTACACGTTCAATACATAGTTTTTCTTAAAAATGTTTTCTCCTTTTCTTTTGGCCCGTCAATCACTTATTATCCTACGGAGGCATTAATATTAGTTTTATCAGTTTTGCCTTGGAGTCTAATGTTATTAGTGCCCTCAATAATAATTGGTTGGCTTTTGGGCAATTATATTGGTGCGCAGGCGGCTTATAAAAAGGGAATTTTTGACAAAGTAATTTATCCTTTCGCATTATTTGTATCAAATACTCCATATTATTGGTTTGCATTAGTCCTGATAGGCATATTCGCAGGCTCTCTAAGAATATTCCCGACGCAAGGAACATATAGTGTTAATCTTTCTCCCTCGCTAACACCGACTTTCATAATTGATTTTCTCTATCATTACACATTACCTTTTATTTCCCTATTAATCCCGCAAATTGGTAGAGTTGCCTTAGGCATGAGATCATTAACATTATATGAACTGGGATCAGAGTACATGGAATATTCAGAATCATTAGGGTTTACTGAGAAAAAGCTTGTTAAATATGCTTCAATGAACGCTATTCTCCCGCAATATACGGGTTTACCCATGATGCTGGGCTCAGCTTTTGCCGGACAAGTAGTTTCAGAAGTAGTGTTTAGTTATAAAGGTATAGGCATGTTACTTTATAGCTCGATATTTGGACAGGACTATAATGTGATACAATGTGCCTTTATATTTATAGTCCTAGTTGTATTAGTAGGTAATTTTATAATGGATATTATATACGCGTATGTTGATCCGAGAATAAGACTTGCATATAGAGAGGAAGGTTGATCTATGTCATCATCAAAATTTGGCTTAATTAAATTAATTCTAAAGCAAAAACGTGTTACTATAGGATTAGCAATCCTTTGTTTTCTGTTAGTATACGGATTAGCGAGCTTCTTCTATCCTATAAATCCCACTGCTCCTATGTTTGGTGTTCTTGACCCTCCCTCATCGCGAAATCCATTTGGCACTGATGCTATTGGTCGAGATGTTTTTGCTCAAACTTTACATGGTACATGGTACTCCCTTAAAATCGGCTTCTTTGCTGGCGTCTTAACAACCATAATAGGTATCGTTGTCGGCGGGATTGGTGGATATTTTGGTAAGATCATTGATGAAGCTTTGAGTACTCTTACTAATGTCGTTATGACTATTCCGACCCTTGCATTATTGATCGTAATATCATCGTATATCCCTATTCATAACGAATGGATTATGATTCTTCTAATAGCATCTGTTTCCTGGCCTTGGTGTGCACGGGCGATTCGTGCGGCGGTTCTCAGCTTAAAAACAAGAGAATTCGTAGATATCGCGAGGCAGCTTGCATTAGGAAGAGTCCGAATAATTTT
This sequence comes from Bathyarchaeia archaeon, assembly GCA_038859955.1. Taxonomy (GTDB): domain Archaea; phylum Thermoproteota; class Bathyarchaeia; order Bathyarchaeales; family DTEX01; genus DTEX01. The sequence continues at coordinate 4,721 of JAWCEH010000111.1, forward strand.
TATTGAAATTTTACCGAACATATTAGCATACGTTGTTATGTCGCTTGCTCTCTCGATAGGAGTGGCTATAATATCAGAGGCAAGCTTAAGTGCACTAGGTCTTGGTCCTACCGATGTTATATCTCTTGGTATTATTTTAAGATGGGCGATTACTTTCAACGCTGCAGGCATAGGAGCGTGGTGGTGGCTATTACCTCCGGGCATATTAATATGTTTGTGTTCAACATCTCTTTTGCTAATAAAAGATGGTTTAGACCAGTTTTTCAATCCGAGAGCAAGGAGGTAAATGAATGTCGGATTCTCATTCACGTGATGGAGAGATAATGCTTGCAGAAAATATTACCGGATATTATGTTATGGAGAATAACATTATCCATGCTGTTGAAAATTGCTCTTTAAAATTAAGGAGTGGAGATATTGTAGGTATTGTAGGGGAGTCAGGCTGTGGCAAGTCTACTTTTGGAAAATTATTGCTTGGTTATGATAAGCCGCCCTTAAAATTGATATCTGGAAAAGTCTTAGTTGATGGTCTAGATATCTACAGCATGAATTTTAAACAGCGTGCTCGAAAAGTTTGGGGAATAAAAATAAGCAGGATCCCTCAATATTCAATGAATTCACTTAACCCTGTTTTAAAGATTAAGACCATCATAAAGGATTACGTTAAATCAAAGTTTCCAAGGATCCCTGAAAGAAAAATCTTGGAAATGGCTAGAAACAGACTCGAGGAATTAGGGCTTAATACGGATGTCCTAGAGCAATACCCATTTGAATTGAGTGGTGGGATGAAACAAAGAGTTGTCATTATTATCTCAACTCTCCTTAATCCAAAAGTTGTCATAGCTGATGAACCAACAACAGCGCTTGACGTTTCTACTCAGCGGCGTTTAATTGAATTTATGTATAATCTTGTAAGAAAAAATATTATTTCTTCCATGATCTTTATCTCGCATGATATTGCTGTGCTTAACCAGTTGTGCAATTATTTCTATATAATGTATGCGGGAGAAATGGTTGAGTTCGGAAAGAGAGAGGATATTATAAATAATCCTCTACACCCTTATACGCAACTTTTGATAACAACAATTCCAGATATTAACCCTGCGATTAAAAGAGACCGGTTGAAAGATATCCCGGGCTTTCCACCTGATTTAAGTGCACCGCTGAAAATGTGCAGTTTTATGACAAGATGCCCTTATGTAGAGGATAGATGTAAAACAAAGCCGCCAGTGATAGAATTAAAAGGAGGAAGATTTGTAAGGTGCCATTTATTCGGTAAATAGAGGCGGGAGGATAATACAATGGATGAAATACTTAAAATAAACGGCTTAACAAAAATATTCGCTACAGGCTTCCTGAAGAAAGGAAAGGAAATATATGCGGTGCGAAATATTAGTCTCAGTATACCTCTTGGTTGCATTTTTGGGTTAATAGGGGAGAGTGGTAGTGGAAAATCGACGACAGCAAAGTTGATTGCACGATTACTTAAGCCTGATAGTGGAGAAATTCTCTTCAAAGGAAAAAACATTTGGTCTTTTCCAATTGAAGATTATTATCGTCATGTTCAGTTAGTTTTTCAAGATCCCTATTCGTCTTTTAACAATGTCTATAGGTTGCGTCATACATTTGATAATGTCTTCAGAAAGCTACGCCCTATACCTAAGCAGCAGCGAGAAGAAAGGATTCGTGAGGTTCTTAAAATGTTAAGGTTAACTGAGGACATATTATATAAGTATCCAAGCGAGTTAAGTGGAGGTCAATTACAACGTGCTGCATTAGCGCGAGCACTATTAGTTGACCCGGATCTTCTACTTGTAGATGAACCAACAAGCATGGTAGATGCATCCCTTCGAGTCACCATACTTAATTCTCTTCAAAATATGAGCAGGATGTTCAATAAAACTATTATTTTCATAACACATGATATAAGCCAGGCATATTACCTCTGCGATAGAATAGCCATAATGTATAAGGGTGAAATAGTGGAAGAGGGACCTGTTGATGAAGTAATCTTTAATCCTAAGCACCATTACAGTAAGAGATTGATATCTGACGTTCCAAAAATAAGTAAACGATATGAAACACTAGAATAATTCTATTAATTATTTTTTATTGAATAATATTGCCTACTTGATAATAGCCCTGCAGGGCGCAAGTTATAAATAGTTCCTTTTCTTAACTCTTATATGCTTCCTGATAGGGTGGGAAAATAACTATGGGGAAATATCTCTATAAAACGCTGTCTTTAGCGATAACTTTGATATTTTTCATGAATATTGTAGGGCTAATTAATCCATCGCTGTCACAAGAGCTGAATCGCAGCGAGATGCTAGTGATTGTATCAACTAACCCCATTACGTTGTCCGGGGTCGCTAATCCTCTAGCACCTGGTTATGTTAATGATGGAAATTATTTGAACTTAATGATACTCGAACCATTGTATCTCTTTGATTGCTTCTCATTTGAGTTGATACCTTGGCTTGCTGACGGGCAACCCACATGGATCGACGATTATACATGTCAAATAAAACTGAAGAGAAATGTTTTCTGGCAGGATGGTACGCCATTCACAGCTGAGGACGTAATATATACGTATTCGCTTGGCAAAAGAGGAATACTTTCCGCAACATACAATGAGATAAACCAACTTTGGTTAACAGGCGACTTGGAATCAATAACGGCTCCCAATAACTGGACTGTACTCTTCAATTTCAATCGTAACAAGCCAGATCCAGCAAGAGCTCTCTTAAGAGCGCAGTTCGCACGGCATGAAGAAGTAATATTACCTAAACATATATTTGAACAGGCCGAAGCAGAGATGGCTGCTCAAAACAAGACGATATTTGACTTCAGATTTAATCCGCCAGTTGGCACTGGACCATATAAGCTGCTTTCCTGGAGCTCTGATAGAGCAATAGTTGAAAGATGGGACGACTGGTGGGGTAAACAATATTTTGGTAGATTGCCAGCGCCAAAATATTTTGCCTTTATCTCAGGCACATCAAACGATGATGCCATGCGAAAATTGATTGCTGGGGATGCAGACTGGTCCACGATTGCTCCTCAACCAAACATGGAGCAATTGCGGTCACTCTATGGAATAATCCTTTGGTCTAAGAATCCTCCCTATTTCGCACCAGGGCTTAACATGATCGATGGATACGGGTTTAACCTACCGAGAATGGAGCAAAGATTTGGTCGTGAAGCTGCATATGCTATTAGACGTGCAATATCTTATGCTATTGATCCTGAAAAGATAGCTCAACTAGTATATTATGGAACTAGTTTTCCATTACATGATCCTTCATGTCTTCCTCCCAATACTGTTCTTGAGAAGTTTAGAGACGAAGAACTATTAGCAAACTACACATATTACTATAATCCTGATAAAGCCAAGCAAATACTGAGTGAGGCGGGTATAATTGATAGGGATGGTGACGGGATAGTAGAAGCTCCTAATGGTGAACCCGTAGTATTAACTGGTTACACTGTTGAAGGTTTTTCAGACTGGATGGCTAATCTTGAGCTGCTTGCCTCGTGGTGTGAGAATATTGGCATAAAAATTGAAAAGAAAGCTGTTCCTGTACCTAGCATGCTACGAGTCTTAGATGCCGGAACAGACTTTGATGTATATGCTATGCAGAGACATACTGTGGATTCAACCCTCTACTATTCTTACACTGCAGTATATGATTACACCGCTACCTCTTGGATGCTAGCATGGCTAGGCAAAACTGGAAATGCTATGAGATACATCAATCAAACAAT
>JAWCEH010000112.1:0-8485 GCA_038859955.1 Bathyarchaeia archaeon
TAGCGAGACTCGTAAACGCGATATTCGCTTATTTCTGGAAAAGTCTTCACTTTTTCCATAAGCTCCTTTGAGATTATGCTGTCAACGGCTGTTATACTCCAGCGGGTTGGCACAAGACGCCTATTCTCTTCTATACCAAAGGCGCCAACGCTAAAAGCTCTTTGAATCTTCGTTACCAAAACACCTTTGTTGTAAAGCTCTAAAACCGCCTCCGCAGCCTTCAAATCCGTATCATAATAGGCTTTCTCAATTTGATGATCCCACCGGGCATATCCAACCCTTAAGTCGCGTATGGGCGCCGAAGGACCAAAAGGCTGAACCTCATCATCCAAAACTATGAAGCCCCTAGGCTTTTTCTTCAAAAGAAGTTCAACATCGACAGGGTTAACAGCTAAGGCAAGCTCCTGCGTTTTCTCGATGATTTTTCCAGCTTCTTGAAACTTCTGCACGTGCACGCGGTGTTTTCCGCGTACCAGCATGGAACGGAAACCCACAATCTCGTCTATAGGTTTGCCAAACCAAAGCTCCGGCAAGTCGTAGAGGCTTGTGTCCTCTTGAACTGGCGGAACAAGGGGTCCAGCATAAACATATGGATAGCCAATTCTGCCCACAAAAACGCTGGGCGGAGAGGCTCCGGCAATGTCCTCACTCTGAAGAAGCGGAACGCTTTTCAGGAAATAGTTAGCCCTAACAATTATAGGGCAGCGTGTTTTGTCGCAAAGAAAACGAGACCCCTTACACACAACGCATAAGCCGCTGCTGGAAGCCCCAACAACAACTTGACTTTCATCATAGCACACGTCAGCAGCCAAACCAGAATCCTTCAGAATCTCAAATAACCAAACGTTAGGCGAAACATTGTACCTACGTCTATGCAAAAAGCTCAAAGCTCACCAAAATGTTAAAGAAACATTCACACTCATATCTTTTTTCAAAAATCTTCTAAAGAACCATCGTTGCTATTAGAGCGAGGTCAGCCGTAAAAATTTTAAATATAAGTTAACCAACTTTCTTAGTTTTATAGTTCAGAACGTATACAGTGAAAGAATATGCGGAAAAAAATGATGGACATAGTCAACGTGACGAAACGTTTCGGTGGCTTAACCGCTTTAAATTCGGTCAATCTCTCAGTTTTCGAGGGAGAAATAGTTGGTCTGATAGGACCAAACGGAGCTGGAAAAACCACACTATTCAACGTAATTACTGGATTTCTAAAACCCGACGTTGGCGAAATATATTTTAAAGATAGGATGATCTGTGGAAGAAAACCCTGCGAAATATGCAGAGAAGGTATAGCTAGGACTTTCCAAATTCCAAAACCATTTATGGACTTAACCGTATTAGACAATGTTACAGTCGCTGTCATGTTTGGCAGAAACCAAAGTAGTGATATTGAAGAATCAAGAAAAAAGGCGAGAGAACTGCTAGAATTTGTTGGTCTTCTAAAAAAGCAGAATATGTTACCCTTGAATCTGACAGCTGCGGATTTACGTAAATTAGAAATGTGCAAGGCGCTTGCCGCAAGTCCCGAACTCTTATTGCTGGATGAGGTGTTCGCCGGACTAAATCCAGCTGAAGTTGAGGAAGCATTAGGGCTTGTCAAAAAGGTAAACAAGTCGTTAAACGTCACCATATTTATGATAGAACATGTGATGAAAGCAATAATGTCTATTGCCCAAAGAATATACGTGTTACATTATGGTGAAATAATAGCCGAAGGAACGCCCTCTGAAATAACGAAAAACGAAAAAGTAATTGAAGCTTATCTGGGAAGTGTTAAGTGATGGAAAAGGCGCTTAAGATTTCTAATCTCAACGTACATCTGGGCGGCGCACATATATTAAAAGATATTTCAATTCAAGTATTTGAAGGCGAAATATTAACTATTATTGGACCAAATGGAGCCGGAAAAACAACGCTTTTGAAGTCCATATCCGGCTTAAATTCTCCATCCAGTGGTTCAATAGAATTTTACGGCAGACGAATAGACAATCTTTCTCCGCACAAGATAGTAGAATTGGGAATATCCCATGTTCCCGAAGGAAGACAACTTTTTTCAAGGCTAACAGTCTTAGAAAATTTAAAACTTGGCGCGTATGTAAGTAGAGCAAAAAGGGATGTGAAGAAAACCCTAAAGTACGTATTTGACCTTTTCCCCGTTCTTTTAGAACGGGCAAAGCAACATGCAGGTACCTTAAGCGGAGGAGAGCAACAAATGTTGGCTATAGCTAGAGCACTAATGTCTAAACCGAAATTGCTTTTACTAGATGAGCCATCGCTAGGGTTGGCTCCAAAAGTCGTGGATATAATCTTCAATAGTATTAAAAACATCGCAAAGGAAACAACCATTCTATTGGTTGAGCAAAACGTCCGCAGAGCACTTGAAATTGCAAACAGAGGATACGTGATAGAAACTGGGTCCATAGTAATGGAAGGAATCGCCGAGGAGCTCCAAAACAACGATTATGTCAAAAAAGCTTACCTAGGGCTATGAATCCTTAAGGGACAATAATGAAACGTTTTGGAATAGCGCTCTTACCAGAAATTTTCCCATCAGATGTCATAATAAAGTATTCATTAAAGGCAGAAAAGATGGACTTTCATTCTATATGGATCCCAGAACATTATTTTTTTAGAGATGCACTCACCCTTTTGGGAGCTATCAGCGTGTTAACAAAAAAGATCAAACTTGCCACAGGTATCATCAATCTTTACACTCGACACCCAGCATTAATAGCAATGTCATTTGCTAGTTTAGATGAGTTGTCTGAGGGGCGAGTCATTGCTGGAGTGGGATTAGGGGTTCACTCCTGGCTCCAACAAATGGGTATAAAAGTGAGCCCCTCCAAACTTCTTTATGTTAAAGAAACGGTAAACGTTCTTAGACGATTGCTGAATAATGAAAAAGTAACCTATGCAAGTAACCATCTCAACTTAAACGATGTAAAATTGGGCTTTAATGTCCCAAATTATATTCCGATATATCTCGCTGCAGTAAATTTCAAGATGCTTGAATTAGCTGGAGAAATAGCGGACGGTGTCCTCCTTACAGCTGGATGTTCCCCAAAATATGTAACTATGGCGCGTAAAATGGTGCAGGTAGGAATTGGAAGGAGGAAGAATTCGTTTTCCACGCATGACGTGGCGGCTATCATACTAACTTCTACTTCTCATAATCCATGTAAGGCTAAGAAAATGGTTAGGAGAATAATTGCACCTATGCTTCTACGTCATGATAGAACAAAGATAATGTTGGAAGAAAGACAAATCAATTCAAGCGCATTTAAAAAATTTGAAAAGTTTGCAAAGCGTGGAAATCTTAATAAAGCATCTACCTTTTTAGATTTTGATATCATTGACTCTCTATCGGCATCTGGCACAATAGATGAATGTCTACACAAGATACAACAATATTGTGAAGCTGGCGTAGATCTGCCAATATTGTTACCTATTAACTTAACAAGCTTGAAGCAGCTAATGACTGGCAGGTTTCAATAGTTTTCCGTAACCAGTGATATTTACATTTAAGTTTAGAGTTTTGAGCATATGCCAAAGCAACGCTTGATTACTTGTAACAACTGGCTTGCCAAACTTTCCCTCTATTATATCTATCATTTCAACACTCCTTAAATCTGTGCAGCTTATAAAAAAACCATGTGAATCAAGCGCGTTAACTTTTTCAACTAGCTTCAAAATTTCTTCGGAGGCTATTGCAGAAACATTTTTTGTAATCCCCAAACCTCTAATTGCAACAACCTCAATTCCATGACTCCCCAAGTAGCTTGTAAGTTTTTCATTTAGCCATGGCTCATATGGTGTTACAACCGATATTTTAGACAACTTTAATTCCTTTAGCGCATTAACAACAGAAAACGAGGCAGTGGTAGCTGGTACTTGTGCATTCTCCTCAATTAATGTTATAATTTTCTTATCGTAATTAGGCCCTTTAATGAAACTGCCCGCAGTGCACCCAAAAGCAATGACATCTACGTCGGCGTCTTTCAAGAGGGCGGCAGCCTTAGGAACATCCCTAATCAATCTCTCAATTTGCTCTTTTGCATCCTCTGTCATCTTAATTCTGGTTGTGTGAAATGAGATGTTATGGCCATGTACCATTTGGTAAAGTTCAGGTTCTAACATGGTGTTGCACGACGGAACTATTACACCAAACTTAGCTCTGCCTTTTTTCACATTTGTCCACCTGTTTTCCGTTGCTGGAATTTTTCTAGGAATCCGGCAAGTCCTTTAGGCGAAGTATATACGATTAAGATTAACAGAAAGCCGCGGATTATCATGTGTATAACTTCAGCTCCAAACATTATACGAAACAGCCAAATTAAGGGGTTGAGTATGAAAGACCCGAGAAGAGGCCCATAAAGCGAAAAAGGTCCTCCAATAACTGCCGGTAAGAGAATATCCACATTCACATAAGTTCCGATAGCATTTTCTGGGGAGATGAACAAAGTAAACTGGGCGTATAAAATACCACTTATTGAAGTGACTACCGCACTTAAAACGGCTGAAAGCACTTTAAACTTTAATGTATTCACACCAATTGCTTGAGCAGCATCTTCGTCGTTTCTTGTTGCGGTTAAGCCGAGTCCAATCTTTGTTCTTTGCATTTTTAACGAAAGTATCAACGTGAGCGTTAAAAATATTAGGGCAATACCCACATATGGAGCATGGCTTGAATGGAATTGAAAATCGATTAAAGAGTCGCGGACTATTGGATACCAAAGGCCAATAGCCCTGCCAGTAAAATCCCAGGCCAAAAAAGTGGTTCGCACAACTTCTGCTAATGCAAGTGTTAATAAAGAATAAAAGGGTCCTCTGATCCCGAAACGCGCAGAGGGATGAGATACTATTAATGCAAGCAATGCTGATACAACGGGAGCGATGATAAATGCAATCCAAGGGGTTAAGTGAAATCTAACGTATAAAATTGCCGCTGTATAGGCTCCTACTCCAAAGAAGGCGGCATGACCGAATGATAATAAGCCAGCATACATACCAATTGCCCATCCGATTGAAGCGATGGCGTACATTACAGAAAAGAATATTATATCACATACCATGGTTGGACCAAAATAAGAGACCAATATCAAGGCTAAGCAAAAAGAAGCATACAAACACGTAGACTTGATTTTTGTATCCATCATCCTCCGAAAAGCCCCCTCGGCCTCACTAGCAATACGGCTATGAAAACCAGAAGTGGAATGGTAAGTCTTAGAAGCGAGCCAATCCAATAGGCTGCAAGATATTCGATTACACCGAGCATGAAGCCGGAAAATATGGCGCCAATGTAATTACCAAGTCCACCCATAACTATTACCACAAAGGTCATGACAAGAAAAGGATCGCCAATAAATGGGTCTATGGGAAAGAACAGACATACTAGCACACCGGCTAACCCTGCGCATGCCATACCTAGACCGAAGGAGAGTGCATATATCTTTTTAACGTTGATTCCCATGAGATATGCTGCTGTTCTGTTTTGGCAGGTACCCCTTATAGCTGTTCCATAGGTGGTTCTAGTCAAAAAAAGATGAAGTAAAAGCGCTGCGATGGTGGCAATGATAAAGCTGACGAATCTAGGAGCATTAATGTTGAGCCCGAAAAAGCGTAGGGTTCCAGCAACTGCTGAATTTACATAATGAGGATTCGCCTTCCAAATATAGAGTATTGTATTCTGAATTATTAAGGAGATACCAAGAGTCAAAAGTAGTGTGGCCTCACGACGTTTTTCTATTAATGGTTCTACCATAAATCTTTCAAACAACACACCAGCGAGAAAGAATGAAAAAAGAACCACGGGCAGAGACAGCAATGGATCAAAATTAAGAAGCGTAAATAACCAGAATGCAGTGTATGCCGCTAACGTCATAAAGGTACAGTGAGCAAAGTTAACTATTTGCATGGTTCCCCAAATTAAAGTTAAGCCCGTACCTATAAGGGCATAAATTGCTCCTTGAAACAAACCGTGGATAATTAGTTCTAAAAAAAGGGATGAGTCTAATTGCAATTAACCGCCTCGCTCATTCCATGAAGGAGCTGGAAATACAACACCAACTGTCGCTATGTCTTCTGGCCAAACAATGCGCCACTGTCCGCCTATCACTTGAACCATAAAGTTCATGGCGTAAATATTTTGACCAGTTGCGTCAAATTTAATACCTTGCCACGGAGGTATTATCTTGTCTCCAGGTATATCGGTTTCAACCAATGCTTGACGTATTTTTTCCGGTTCAAGTGAGCCCGCTCGTTCGAGAGCGTCTTTGAGAACAACGAAAGCGGCGTGCATAGTTACGGTGTACACAGTCATGTCCTTGCCTGTCTCATTTGTAAAAGCCTCCGCAATCTGTTTTGCTATTTGTTTCTTTTCCATAAGGTCAATGCTCCATCCTTCACGTCCCATCATGTATTCTCCATCAGCACCTACGCTTCTAAGGTATTCTGGGAATATGAAACCACCACATGTCAGCATTGCCTTTGGGAAGAAGTTGACCTGTTTCAAAGCTTGGGTCCATAGTATTGCGGATGGAACAGGAGTGACCGACAACAGCACCACGTCTGGGTTTGCTTGTTTTAAGGTTAACGCCTCTGTGGTCAGGTCGGAAGGTGAAACCGGATGCCTTATGTTGGCAACAATTAGATATCCTCCAAGCGTAGCATCCAGATTTAATTTTTCCCATTCGGTAGCAACTCCAACGCTAAAGAGCGACTCTTCAGCAACGATTGCGATGGTTCTGATTTCAAATCCTTTAGTGTCCTTCAGCCACTTCATGAACTGGAAATAGTTGCGAGCAAAAATATCATCTGAGCCCCATACTCTAAAGAACCACTTGAAACCTTGTCTCGTCAAGTCCGGATGAGACGAAGTCTCGCATATGAATGGAATTCCATATCTTTCAGCTTCTTGTGCCGCTGGGAGCGTAACTCCACTATGTAGGGCGCCAATTATAACGTGCACTTTTTCCTCCGTTATTAGACGACGCGCTTGCGTTTTACCAACTTCCGGTTTTCCTTCAGTATCAGCTATTATCACTCGAAGCTTAGCCCCCCCGAGTGATTTAATGCCCCCCTCCTTGTTAATGCGCTCAGCCATCCATAAGGCCATGGCCTTCTGTCCTTCACCAAAATAAGCCGCAGCACCGGTTAACGGTGTAAGAACACCGACTCTCACTTCGTTCTCTTGTTGACCTGAAGGGAAGAAGGTTAGCCAAGCATATACACCAGCGCCAGCCACAGCAATTACGACAACAATTAAAGCGACATAGATTTTTGCCAAGGCTTTTTCCGATAACATGAACCCACCTCGACTCTGTATAGGATTGTTTTTAGCAATTTAAAAAACTTTCGACAAAGGTAAATTTTTACACATTTTTGAACGATGGAAAGACCTCGGCGGCAAAAAGTTCCATCATTTCAATAAGTTCGTTCACAGAGTTTACAATAAAATCAAACCATAAATGATTCACTCCAATGGATTCATATGACTCAATCTTGCGAATTATATCCTCGGAATTTCCGACAAAGTTGCGCTTGATTAGTTCTTCATCGTCAAACGATTTCAAACTTTTAAGCGTAGATGTTCTCAAAGACTTCAAATGATGATACATCAGAGACTTTAAAAATGCTTCTCTAGCCTTGGAACGATCCCTATGTATGCTACAACCAAATTCCGGTGCGATTTCAATTTCTATCGAGCCTCTATTATGTGATTTTTTGAGCATCCTAATTTTTTCGATAGCATCACCCAACTCATCAGGTGTTAATGCCGCAGGTGTCCACCCATTGCCCCAGAGTGCTACACGCTGCAGCACTTGAGGAGAGTTACCGCCAATGTATAATGGAAATGGTTTTTGCAACGGTCTAGGATACATCTCGACATCTTTAATCTTAAGGTATTTTCCCGCAAAATTTACAATAGGTTCGTCAAACAACTTACGCAAAACAACCGCAACTTCATCAAGCAATTGCCCACGTTTTCCCGTATATCCACACGCTTCGAATTCCTCTCTATAAGCTCCCAAACCGATGCCCAGTGTAAATCGACCATTACTTACATGATCTAAAGTTATAGCTTGCTTTGCAAGTACTACTGGATTTCTAATAGGAGCAATTATAACAGATGTACCAAGTCTGATAAGATTTGTTGATGCTGCAAGACTTGAAAAGACAATTAAAGGTTCAAAGAAATTCGGTTTCTCCCCTCTGTCGCGAATATATCGCTGTGTTGTAATATGATCATTGCCCCAAACAGAATCAAAACCTAATTCCTCAGCTTTTTGTGTTATAAGCTTTAAAGAGGATATTGATGTAAAGCCAACAGGATAAAAAAGGCCTTCACGGGCCGTGGGCAAAGCAACACCAAACTTCATTTAACAATCACCCCCTTTATTTAATTACTAGTAACTCCTCATTTTCGATAGGGCTTGTAAGATATTCAAAACCATCCTTTGTAACGAGAACTGTTTTTTCAATT
>JAWCEH010000113.1:0-8468 GCA_038859955.1 Bathyarchaeia archaeon
AACCCTTACTCTGGTTCAATTTTTTTATGATTCACTTATAATGAGAAATACCATGATAGAGATTCTAGGTGAAGACTTTATCGTTACGGCTGAAGCTAAGGGACTCAGCAATAGAATAGTCATGTTTAGACATGCGGCGCGAAATGCTATGCTTCCCTTAGTTACGGGAGTTGCAATGAGCTTCGGATTTATGCTTACCGGAACAATATTCATTGAAATAGTATTTAATTACCCAGGTTTAGGCCATTTACTGATAAACAGTATTAATGCTAGAGATTATCCGGTAGCACAAGGAATTTTTATACTTATTACAATAATCACTATATTGGCCAACATTGTCGCTGACGTGCTTTATGCAATTTTAGATCCTCGAGTTAAACTAACTGCGAGATGACGATAAATGGTAAATATTGCAAAATTGTGGAGAGAATTCAGCAAAAGTCGAACAGCTATTGCAGGTCTAATAATAATTATAGCTTTCAGTATTGTAGCATTGGCAGCTCCTATCATCGCTCCATACAACCCGAAGGCGAAAGTGGGTGATAAATTCACTCCTCCAAATTCCAAATACTTGTTAGGAACAGATAATATGGGTAGAGATGTATTTTCTTGGATAATCTATGGCACTCGCATATCCTTGTTGGTCGGCATTCTTGCAGCGCTATTAGGAACAATCATTGGGACGGTAGTCGGGCTGGTAAGTGGATATTATGGTGGATTGCTTGATGTTTTACTTATGCGAGTGAGTGATGTATTTCTAACTATTCCATTCATACCTTTGGCTATGCTTTTTGCAATGTATTTCGGTCCGAATATATGGAATGTGATTTTCTTATTGGGTTTTATGACATGGCCGGGTGCAGCTAGGCAAATACGTTCTCAAGTATTATATCTAAGAGAAGCTGTTTTTATCGAGGCAGCGCGTGCAATAGGAGCTGACAGCAAACGTATTATTTTCTCCCACCTTCTGCCCAATGTTGTGGGAGTAATAGTGGCAAATATAGTGACAAGGGTTGTCGGCGCAATATTAGCAGAGGCAGGCTTATCTTTTGTTGGTGTCTCGGACCCTACAAATGTAAGCTGGGGGTTACTTATTAATTACGGAATGAGAAGTGCGGCATTATATTACGGCGCATGGTGGACTCTCGTTCCACCTGGTGCGTGCATAGCCCTCTTATCAGTAAGCTTTTCACTCCTAGGTAATGGAATATTTCACGTTGTTAATCCACGCCTAAAGGCGCAAACATAGTTGGTTCACTTCCTAACGCCTGTTAAGGAAAAGGCTTATTTTTGTGAGTTAGGGGTTGTTTTGGACGAGGATCTTTGAGGAATTGCTGAGGTGAGCTGTTTATTCGCTGGAAGTGCCTAGGACTGCTAGTGGAAAGTGTTAGACGTAAACCTTATAATGTTGCTTTTGACTGTGCTTACAATCTGGCAGGAGATCGAGGTAGGTCTGAAAGGCTTACTCGGCTGACCTTGAAAGGAAGGAGCGACGGCAAATGTTGGTTTTGAAGCATACCTCCCCCATAGGACAGCCCTATACCGGACAAGGAAGAGGCTTCTAAAGAGTACATTGTGGAAGCTTAACAGGCGGATTCTTGAACGGCTTAAGCCTGCCAGGAAGATGAATGCAGATGCCACTGGAATTCGCCAGTTAAGGCATGGGACTGTGCATGGTCTTCAACCAGCCTAAACGGCAGAAAAGAATACACTGAACTCCACGGCTTATTCAACTTTGAGACGGGAACAATTGAAGCTTTCAAGGCAACGAGCGGATAATGTAAATAAACACCTGCCAGCCCCTCTTAAAACGCTTAGAGGATATGGAATGCTTTGTGACGGACCCAAGCTACCCTCTAGAAGAAATCGCATTCTAGTCGCGGAAAAGGGAGGCAAGCCATACATAAAACTTAAAATGAACAGCCTAATGAAGGCTAAAGGTTGACGGCAAGCACACCAACGCATAGAGGAGGATGGGCATTCGCTAAAAAGCATTATGGGCGACATTAAAGGAAACAAAACAATAAAAACCATTAAAACGGAAATATGGGCAAAAATCATCTGCTACAACCTCATCTAGACAATTTGAGGCAGCAAAATTTTGAGTTAGACCGATATCTCACAAAGTTTATATACTAGATAAAAGGAAAAAACCCTCCGGTGGTTGGATGTGATCAATGTCGGAAAAATTCTGATCGGGGTTCTTTTGATTTCGCTGATATTTTCTGCATTAACAACCACAAGTATACAAGCAGCTGAAAAGGAATACATAGTAAAAATAGCAGTAGACTGTATACCCAACAAGTTCAACCCAATACTAAAATGGATGGACATATGCGGATACACGTGGATGACTAATATACTGTATGAGTCTCTATGCCTCAAACTGTTTAATGGCACATTAATGCCTTGGTTGGCAAAAAGTTGGGAAATACGCGATAACGGCACAAGATACGTGTTCCATATAGATGAAAGGGCCAAGTGGAGCGATGGAGTACCCGTTACTGCTAAAGACGTAGAATATACATGGACCCTCATACAGCAATATGCCATGTCTTATGAAGTGCAAGGAATTCTTAAAGAAGTTCGAACTGTTGACACGTATACAGTTGAGTTCATTACAACACAGCCATGGGTTAGATGGTGGAGAGATTTCGGCTCAGAAGTTGTACTTCCCGCCCACGTGTGGTCAAAACTAAGTTCTCCTGTGGATTATGGATTCATAGATAAGCCGGAGGAACATATCACTAGCAGCGTATGGAAATATGATTCGTTCAAAGCTGAAGAATGGTATCTGTTCAAAAAAAGACCTGACTACTGGAAGACGGAAATTATGCCAAAGATAGACGGAGTACTTTTCCGAACCTCAAAATTGGGAGATGTATCGGCATATCCGATGCTCCTTGAAAGCGGAGAAGTTGACGCTGCAATACCCTGCAGTGTGGATCTTATTGAGACACTAAAAGACGTGCCCAATCTGCATTTCTGGGTCTATCCCAACTATACCAGCTGTACAGGATTGGCAGTGAACACTTTACTTTATCCACTTAGCCTCAAAGAAGTTAGACAAGCCATAGACTTAGCCATAGATAAACCCCGCTACGTAGACGAAATCCTAATGGGCAATGGCGCACCAGGGGAAAGAGTTCTCACCAACATTAATGTGTATACTGAACTTGCCACTCCGGAAATGTTTTGGCCGGGCAAGGGTAAAACACATGAAGAAAATGTAGCTGAAGCAAACCGCCTCTTAGATGGGCTAGGCTTTAAAAAAGGCCCAGACGGGGTCAGAGTAACACCAAACGGAACAAGAATGGAATACATATTTCCGCTTACACCCGAAGGGGCGACAGCTGGCGAGTTTTATCAGCGGAATCTCATGGAAATAGGTATTAAAGTGAATTTTGAATTCCTAGACTTTGCAGCTATGTGGTCTAGAGTAGCGATGGCAACTTCGAAGAAAGACTTTGGATTTACCATATTCAGCATTACTGAGATGGTTGATTATTGGGAACCCCCTGTTAGATACGCCCTTTTGCCACCAGAAACTGTAGGCCCTTGGCATACAATTAATTGGAATAATTCTGCGGCCCAAATGGCGAACATGTATGCTCGGCGCGTCTTAGCGAGCCTTGACCCCAATGAATTAGTCCACAATCTTAAAGAAGTCTTGAAGATATGGGCGGAGGAACTGCCTATAATTCCAACAGCATATTTCACATTTGCAAGATGGGCTTATAGGACGGATAGATTCACAAACTGGCGTCCAGAAACTTCAGCTCTTTGGGGCTCATTCGGATACTCCACACCAATAAGGGGATTAGTTCTGCACCTGCTAATTCCAATAGTAGGAGAGGCAACGCCTACTCCTGTTGTTACGCCTACTCCAACGTCTACAGCTGCACCATCAGGGCTAGCAATGGAACAGATGATACTAGTAGCCGTCGTAATTATCGTTGTAATCGTAGCAATAGGCTATATGGCAATCAGAGCGAGAAAGAAGCCAAAATAATAAGATAACAAAAAGAATATAACAATAACCTATCTTTTTTTGCGCGCATGACTTTATGAAAGACTGTTTCTGTTTAGTGTTGGGCTGGCTGGACATTGTGGAACTCTAAGATAATGGCTGTGCGCTCGAATTTGTGTTGGCAGCTTGAAGCAGTATAAAATGAGGTGAGGTATGCGAAATCGTATGTGAGTGGTTGATGTTGACAAGGGGAGCGTGCGGCTACGCTTTGGTTGATAAGTTCGGCTTTGCCAATGACTTTTCAGGGATTGGAATGTTTGTTGGTAGGCTTTGTGAAAGTGGCTGTATTGTTATGGAGTCTATTGGCCATTTGTGAGTTAACTTTTAGGTTGTGAGGATTAAAGGCTTTAAGGCTGTTTTGGCTAATCCTTTTAAGATGAGGCCGTAGCTTTCGGCGAAGATTAAGAATGATAGGTTGATGCTAAGGTTTTAGCCTTTCTGTTGCGCAGTGGGCTGGCTAAATGTTATGTTCCGCCAAAAGACGTTGGGAAGGTTTTAGTGAAGCATAGAATGCAACTTGCCCGTTCCGCCATCATCGTTAAGAATTGCTTCACAACTTATCAGAAGGACTGGCTTAGAACAGCTTAAAAACTTGAAGTTAGGCCTTCAGATAGCTTTTGTTGGACAGTTTGAGCAGATTGAATGTCTCAAAAGGCTTATTGAGAATTTATGGTGAGATTGGTCGTAGGGCATCCATTGATTGGATATTAGGCTCCTCTCAGCTTGACAGGCGTTAACGTTTACTCAGCTTTGCTTATTAAAAAGAGATCAGCGATATCAAGGGTTTCCAAAATAGCGCGAGGCTGGATGGGAGCCTTACAGGCACAAGGGTACTGGTAGCTACGTAGAAACCCTGTTAGCGTTTTGACGGGGCTTTAGTTGTTAAACGTCAGGGCCATTCTAGGTGATAGGAATTTACAGACGTTTGTGAGCGTTCCTCAGCTTAGGCGTTTATGCGATATTGAAGAGATAAACTCTATCATCCATTCCAGCTATCGCGTTTTAGACGACGCCTAGCTCCTAAAAAGCTTAGGACTTGAACCCATTTTGGTATGAATCCCTGCGGACCCGCCATTTGTGTTCCCCATTTAAAAGTTTGAAAAATGTTATGTATGGCATAGCTTAGTATACGTTTTTCAAACAAATAGTGCCAGAAAAACGTATACCAAGTTCCATGATCGACGGGCAAAGTTTTAAATATTCAAGCTTTGCCATACACAAACCATCCATGTGTAAATTTATGCCTATTGACAAGAGATTTATTAAAGCTCTATTTTAAAGCCGATGAGCAGAGGTGTGGATAAACGACGCTTAAAAGAGGTAAAGATAATGCTGAAATGGGGTGGAGTAAAAAGAAAAAGGGGGTCTAGGTAAATTGACATCAGTGCAAAAACAACCAATAGACTTATGGATTGAAAGACATGATAAAGAACCTGATGTTGTTGGCAAAGAAAAAGCTGATAGGTTTTTAAAGGCTGTAGACCTTAAGGTTCCAGATAGAGTCCCTTTTGCTGGTGTAAGCGGCGACTTTATTTGTGGTTATACAGGTATTACGTGGTACGAGTTATCATATAGTCTAACTGATAGGGTTGGAAAAGCTATTCAAAAATATGTACATGATTTTCCAAGCGATTATGGTAGAATGTTTGTCCCCATGATGCTTGACGGCTTTATCTTAGCTGTAGCATTTGCTGATTTTCCGGAATTCGTAAGTGCTATCAGATATATTACAGGACCGGTTCATGATGTTTTAAAGGATAGTTGGACCAGGTGGCCTGGCAGAGAACTTAGAGAAGATGCGCATCCGCAGTTTCCAGGAGGAGAATATATGAAGCCTGAAGAATACAAGAAGCTTATTGAAAACCCTGTTGAATTTATACATAACACAATACTTCCCAAGGCTTGTCCAGGTCTTGGGTATCCGGGAACTTCGAAATGGAGTGGTGCATGGGTAAGAATCGGAATGATAATACAACAGATATTGGCGTTTCAAAAAATGGTTTTTACAGATATAGCAAAAATGGGTAATCCTACGTTTCCGATGGTAAGTGCTTATACACCTGCAGACATTATCGGCGATTTCCTCAGGCAACTTACCGGCGCCATGCTTGATATTAGGAGATATCCAGAGGAATTTAAGAAGGCATGTGAAGCTCTTGTAGAACCAATAGTAAAAGTTGCAACGGCTAATCCGCCAACACCTCCATTAACACTATTCTTCATACCGCTTCACCTAAACGAAATGTTATCACCGAAACTTTACAACGAATTCTATTGGCCTGGGTTAAAAAAGGTAATCACGACACTTGTTGGAAAAGGATACAAAGGCTTCGTATTCTGTGAGGGAGATCACTCCCCCCATGTAGACACGTTACTAGAGCTGCCAAGGGGTTGGGGAGTAGCATATTTTGAAAGGCCTAGAGACTTCCTAAAGGTGTGGGACAAGCTTAAAGGGCATACAACGGTAATGGGCGGGGTGCCAACGTCTTTAATTGTAGGTGAAACACCGGAGAAAATAGAAGAGTACATAGAGAAACTCTTAAACGAGATCAAGCCTGAAGGAGGATTTATACTCTCACCAGGAGTAACCATGCTGCCCAAGGAAACACCTGTAGCCAACGTCAGAGCCTATATTAATGCTGCATTAAAATATGGGATATACTAATTATTGTTCTAACTGCGACCCGATGGACACCCTACTCAAAGCCATAAACAGAACTTACAGTACTTGGCTTGGCTTAGCATAGGAAAACTTAAATAAAAAGTTAGAAACATAACAAGACTTTCGGAGAGATATTTATGGCTCAAGAGCAACCTATCACAGCTCCGACTATTCCACTCACGCCCAGATCCTTGGCGATGTTTGCTTCATTTCTGGGCTTACTACTGCTATGGATAAGCGCCCTCATACTAGCCCTGGCCGGAAGAGACTTCTACAAGGGTGGCGTAGCCCTTGCCGAAACGGGATTGGTTTTCATAGTTGCCGGATTGTTGCTTCACATGATGAAAATTGAAGATAATGGTATCGCAAGGGGACTAATGGTAATAGCCATAATATCATTGCTAATTTTCATAGTTGCTATCGCTACCGGCGTTTCTCCAATATCGTGGGGACTATAGCAATCTTCCCTTAAATCTCTTTTTCTGCTTAGTAGGTGGTTTAGGCCAGGGTTAGAAATGCTTAACGGTAAAAGAGCGAAGTTACAATTTTTAACTGGGTGTTTGAAGCGGAAATTATAAATCTAAATAATACAGATATTGATAAACATCCTGAAATTTAACCGATCTTGTATAAGAGGAGAGGGGGAGCATGAGTACTCATGCGGAAGAGCTGAAACTTAGGTTGATGACCATTGAACTTCTCAGAACTGCAAAATATAAAAGGAATATCACTTATCGTGAATTATCTTCTAAAACCGGCTTACCCGTTACAGTTTTGAGTAGATATGCTAAAGGACATGTTCTACCCAATGCCGCAAGGGCGAGGCAGCTTTGGAAGGTTCTAACAAAGTTTGTGGGTTTGGAGAATGAAATCCGTAATAGGATAAAGTTTAATGAAGATGGCTATTTCGATAATACAGACATAATAGGCGACTTCAACATTCTTCAGCAGGCGGCCAATCATGCCCTTGCAATATTCGCTGGAAAACGCGTAACAAAAGTTTTTACGGCCGCCGTCGACGGAATACCTTTAGCCACTATGGTTGCTAACGCCTTGGGAGTAAACCTTGTAATAGCTAAAAGAACAAAGGAAGTTGGTGTTAAAGAATTTCTCGAAGAGACCTATGCCCTTAAGGATTCTGGGGTTACGATGACGCTGTATGTTCCAAAGGATGCTATTAAAAAGCGGGACAGCGTTTTGATAGTGGATGACATGATTAAAACAGGTGAAACCCAAGCAGCTCTTGTTAACCTTGTACGGAAAGCGAAAGCTGAAATTTCAGGGTTTTTCTCCCTCATAGCCGTGGGAGAGGAGTGGAGGACGAGAATGAAACTTCCAGAAAACTGTCCTATAGAAGTGATAACGTTCATTAAGCAGGTCTAACGTGCACGCATTCGCTTTTGATTGGGCATACAGCGCACTTTCTTCTTCTACAAAAGTCTTTTCCTAAACGTAACAGGGCCGATTCAAAGTTTATAAAAGATTTATCAGCGATTTTGTTTTTAGCCCAGAACTCTTCAAGGCGCTGCAAAGCTTCTTGGGGTTTTTCCCCGTCCAGTATGCCGAGATTTT
The DNA here is from genome assembly GCA_038859955.1 of Bathyarchaeia archaeon. Taxonomy (GTDB): domain Archaea; phylum Thermoproteota; class Bathyarchaeia; order Bathyarchaeales; family DTEX01; genus DTEX01. Next base: position 8,265 of record JAWCEH010000113.1, read on the forward strand.
TAGCTGCCAAGATAACCAGTCTTGTAGGATTTGGTTTGGCTTTTTCCCAAATATCACGAAGTTCCCTTAGAAAGATGTTCACGGTTACATCGCCCACGCCTTTTCCAAGGCTTTTCAATTCTGCTTCTAAGGCGTAGGGGCTTGGGGCTTTCTCGTGTATCTTTGATAACTTGCCTTCATATTTTTCTATGAGGTTCTGCATTA
>JAWCEH010000114.1:0-8455 GCA_038859955.1 Bathyarchaeia archaeon
TGTAGGGCGGCATGTTTGGATCTTGTAAAATCTCGTCCAGTATGGATATAGCGTTTGAAGCCCTAACAGCTGGCGTGAACTCCGTTGTCTGCAAGGCGTCCATCGAGTCCTTAGCCGCCCTCCTAATGTTGCGGGGAGTTGTCGTGTCTTCTGAAACTTCAGCAAGCACAGCCATAGCCTGCTTTATCCGCTCCTCATATTCTTCAAGCTTTTTCTTCCTAACCATACTCGTCACCACAACAATTTCATATAATCAAGTTATGGTTATATAGACTTTTATACGTGTACCATAGTCCGTCCATTCTTAATCATTTATTTCATGATTTAGTTTCATACTATCGACAAACTCCAGAATAGTAAACATCTCAGATTTTGTTTTCTAATAAGCACTGTTTAACGTCTAAAACGTGGGATTATGTTTCACTGGCCTCTTTCCCGGGCACTACATACAAAACATTCTCTTCCGAAACAACTAAAACACTTCCGCATTTTAAGCATTTAAAATATTTATTAACTCCCTTCTCCCCTTTTTGATCCCCTAAGAATAAGAGCTTATCATGGTTACACTTTTTCTCGCAAGCCATCTTACTTAACCCGTTAACAAAATTACTTGGTAAAAGCATTAAATATTTACCCTTGCTAACTTACATGCAGGTTTTATGTTATGATTATTCAAAATAAGAACGAGCTGCTCTCGCATGGGAATGTGAAGGGTAGAGAAGTTGTGCTTGATGTGGCTGAATACGCTATTGAAGCAGTGGACGCGTATAAATCCACAAAAAACATGATTCATATCAAAGATGACAGCTTAATCATCAAAGACTTGACATTTGACATAAAAAAAGTGCGGAACATTTATGTGGTAGGTGGCGGGAAAGCAACGTTTTCAATAGCTAGGGCGTTAGATGAAATTTTAGGTGAAAGAATTACGAGAGGAACAATAATTGTAAAAAGAGGAGAGAAACGTAGGCTAAAAAATATAAAGGTTTTGGAAGCTGGCCATCCAATTCCAGACGAAGCAGGATACGAGGGAGCTCAAGAAATTATGGAAATAGCTAAGGAAGCTTCTGAAAACGATCTTGTATTTTGTGCTATAACTGGTGGAGCCTCAGCGCTAATGCCATTTCCCGTCAAGGGTATAAGCTTGGAAGATAAGATAAGAGTTACAGAGCTACTTCTAAAATGTGGAGCTACTATAGATGAAATAAACGCTGTAAGGAACCATATTTCAGAAATAAAAGGCGGAAGACTTGCAAAATATCTTCACCCAGCCGAAATAATCAACTTAATAATTATAGATGAGGTGGCTGGTCAACCATGGGGTCCAACCGTTCCTGATACATCAACTTTTCAAGACTCGGTTCGTGTTTTAAAAAAGTATGGTCTTTGGCGAAAAGTTCCGGTGACGGTAAAGGGACACCTTAAGAGAGGAATAAGCAACCCTCATTTAGAAACGTTAAAAGAGAAGGATTTTGAAAGTTTTAAAGTTCATAATATAGTGTTAGCGGACAATAATGTCATGTGTGAAGCTGCTAAGAGGAGAGCGGAAGAATTAGGGTATGACTCGCTGATTTTATCAACTAAGCTTGAAGGTGAAAGCAGGGAAGTCGGCATTGTTTTGGCAAGTATTGCCAATGAAGTTGAGAAAGATGGCCGACCCATCAAACCACCCTGTTTTTTGATACTTGGCGGAGAAACAACCGTTACTCTAACTGGGCGCACTGGCATGGGTGGACCAAGTCAAGAACTTGTTTTAGGGGCTTCCTTGAAAATCGCCGGAAGCGAAAAAATAGTTATTGCATCAATGGATACGGATGGTACAGATGGCCCTACAGAAATAGCAGGAGGGATAGTTGACGGTTATACCTCAAAAAGGGCTTGTAAGATAGGTTTAGATATATTTAAGGTTTTAAAGAAACATAACTCCTCTGAAGCCTTAATTAAGCTCGGAGACGCCATAATTACAGGTCCAACCGAAACTAATGTAATGGATTTAAATTTGATCGCTATTATTAATTAAATTGAAATCATTTATCAATTTTAAAACGCAAAATTCTTATTTACTATGGATTAATGATGAATTTAAATCGAGGAATTGGAATGGAACGATTTCAAATTAAAAGCGTTAAGGCGCGGGAGATCTTTGATTGTAGGGGAGAACCAACTGTTGAAGTTGATGTTATAACTAAGGGTGGAGTTCTTGGAAGGGCGGATGTTCCTAGCGGGCGATCCAGAGGAAAATATGAGGCCTATGAGCTTAGAGATGGTGAAAACAGATTCCAAGGGAAGGGTGTCCATAAGGCGGTTAGAAACGTTAACGAGATTATAGCACCAGTTTTAATTGGAAAAGATGTAAGGGATCAACGGCTAATTGATGAGCTTATGATTGAACTCGACGGAACAGAGAACAAATCAAACTTAGGGGCAAATGCTATTGTCGGCGTTTCCCTTGCCGTTGCAAAAGCTGCTTCCAACGCGTTGGAAATTCCACTTTACAAATATATCGGAGGTTCAAATGCCTACATTTTGCCCGTCCCATTTCTAAATTACATAAACGGGGGAAAATTAGCTGCAACGGAACTCGACTTCCAAGAGCATATGATAATACCCGTCGGCGCCAAGAGTTTCTCAGAAGCAATGCAGATAAGCGCAGAAGTTTATTATGAACTTGGGAAAATTTTAGCTGAAAAATGGGGAAGACACTCTTTGAATGTAGGAGATGAAGGTGGCTACACTCCTCCTGGAATGAAAGATCCTCGAGAAGCCTTGGAAATTATGTTAAAAGTTGTGGAGGATCTGGGATATGGAGATATCTTTGTCCTCGGATTGGACGCCGCCGCCACTCATTTATACGATAGGAAGACTGGAAAATATCGGTTAATGGGAAAAGATATTAGTAGAGAAGAACTTATGGATTTTTATGAAGATCTTGTTTCAGTATATCCCATTAAATCAATCGAAGATCCATTGCAGGAGGAGGATTTTGAAGGTTTTGCGGAGTTAACGAGGGCGCTAAACATCCAAATTGTTGGCGATGACCTTTTCGTCACAAATGTAAAAAGGTTAAGTGAGGGGATTCAGATGAAGGCTGCGAATGCTGTCTTGCTGAAAGTAAATCAGGTTGGAACCTTAAGCGAAGCTTTGGATGCGGCTCAGTATGCCTTTAGAAATGGTTATGGTGTTCAAGTATCTGAACGGTCAGGTCAAACAGAAGATAGCTGGTTGGCAGATCTCACCGTCGGATTAAATGCTGGTCAAATAAAGACTGGTGCTCCATGTCGAGGTGAAAGGACAGCGCAGTATAATCAGCTATTTCGAATAGAGGAACAGTTAGGACAAGCTGCAAAGTATGCGGGAAGAAACTTTAGGGATGCATATCAACTTTAATGTAGAAACAGAAATGATTTTTCAATTCCCATTTATTTAATTAATTTTAATTGATAAAGCAAGATATCGCTGTGAGGTTTTATGAACACTTTAGCTGTTAGTTTTCCTTTCGGGAATAGCCGAGTTAGTGTTAAACTACCCAAGAGGAACTTGCGTGTTCTTGTTCCCCAAGATCCTCCCGCGCTTAGAGACGAAGATCAAGAAATACAAAAAGTGCTGTTGAAGCCTATAAAATCAAGCTTTATTAGGGAAATTGTGAGCCCACAAAACCGAGTTGTTTTGCTTGTCAGTGATATTACTCGTCCCGTTCCAAATCGTAAAGTTGTTCCGCCTATTCTTAGAGAGTTGAGAAAGGCTTCGGTTTCTAAGGATAAGATAACAATTATAGTGGCTACAGGAATGCATAGAAGTAACACTAGAGCAGAATTGAAGTTAATGCTGGGGGAAGAGGTTCTTAGAAAAGTTAGGGTTGTTAATCACAATGCCTTTGACGAAGAAAGTCTCGTTTATGTTGGAAAAACTTCTAGAAACACTCCGCTTTCAATAAACAAATTGGTTTTTGATGCGGATGTAAAAATATTGACGGGCTATATAGAACCGCATGAATTTGCAGGTTTTACTGGTGGAAGAAAAAGTATTTTGCCAGGTGTTTCCGGCATTAATACTATTGATAGAAACCATAGTCCAGCAATGCTTTTCCATCCAAAGGCGAGAATAGGCGTTTTGAGAGGAAATCCTATACATGAGGATATGGTTGAAGCTGCTAAGATGGTTGGGGTGGATTTTATTCTTAATGTTGTGCTTAATAGTGAGAACAAGATAGTGAAAGTCGTCGCAGGTGACTTAATTAAAGCTCATTTAGCAGGAGTTAAATTCTATGAGAAATATGGTAAGGTAGAAATCGACGAACCTGCAGATATTGTTATAGCATCTTCAGGGTATCCATTGGATATTAATCTATATCAGTCTGTTAAGTCCCTTGTAACGGCTGAAGCTTTTGTCAAAGAGAACGGAGTAATTATATTACTTGCTGAATGCATAGAAGGAGTGGGCCACCATTCATTTTTGGAATGCTTAAAACATTCCACGTCACCAGCGGACATGTTAAAAAATATTGAAAAAATGGTTGAAAAAAATGTGCATATAGCGGAGTTAGACCACTGTTATTTGTTGGCGCGCATACTTAGGAAATGCAAAGTCATCGTTGTTTCTCCAAATCCATTAGTTAGGGAAATTAATGAAAACTTGATAGCCACCGCAAAATCTCCAATGGCAGCTTTAAATATGGCGTTAAGGTTAACAGGAGAAGATTCCAGTATAGTTGCTTTACCTCATGCGACTAGAACTATACCAAAATAATCGTTAACCTAGCGTTCTCAAATATTTTGTTTAGTTTTTATAAGTTTGGAGGGAGGTATAGCACTATGAGGTAAATTGCGTAGCCTATTAAAATTATACCGCTGATGGCTCGTATTTTATGACGGTGGCGATATGTTTTCCTGACCAATTTAGATATAGAACCAGAAAGAAAACCAATACCTAGAAAGGGAGTAATCACGCCCAAACAGAATACAAGTAATACAAGAGGGAAAAATTCAAGAAGTAGCGCTTGCTGGCTTAAAGCCACCATGACCACGAAAATAGGTGCTATGCATGGATCAAGAAAATAAAAAATGAAACCTAGTATAGTTAGTCCTGTGTATGTAAACGCGTATCTTTTGGTAAGTCTCCGAATTAGAGGTTTTGTTTCAGCCTTGATTTTAAAGATTTTAAAAATGTTTAACCCCAGCAAATCCAGTCCTAAAAGAATAGCGAGAGCGCAAACAATCCACATTAGAACATGTTGCATGTGCAACATCGTCGCTACGCTGATTATCCCAGCAGCTGTTATGGTGAACATGAGGAATGTAGCAATAACAAATCCTACTCCGAAAGCCATTACTTGGGCGATTTTTTCTTTAAAGGAAGCCAGTTCGGTTATGGTGTAACCTAAAATGAAAGATAACATTATTATTAAGCATGGAGAAAACGTCTCGAAAAAGCCAAAAGTGAATGAAATTGTAAGCAATGTCAGCAAGTTAAATTGAGCAGGTGGAGAAGATTGCTGAGGAGGCGGTGTTGGAGGAGAGGGTCTTATGCCTAGAAAGTAATCGATATATTCTCTTATGTAAGTTTCATTGGCATACCCGGTGACTACAACCTCGCAATTTATTACAATAGCGTTTTGTTCACAAACTTCAATTTTGTATAGTCTTCTTTTTTCTTCACCTTCGTCGGAATAAAAAGGGATACGTACAACTGAAACATTCCTTCCATAGTCGCTTTCTATTCGATCGACTATTCCTTTGTTGTGGAGATATAACTCCTTTGGACATGTTGGACATGGATCATAATAATATAAGAATTCAATCATAACGGGTTCAATTGAATAAACAGTTCTGATAAATAATGTGTTGTTGATAGCCATTAAAGCTAAAGAAAGCATCACAATTATTCTTTTTATCGGCATTTTCAATCTTATAGGCCTAAATATGCCTTTTTTACTCGTTCGTCCTTTAACAGGTTTTTTCCCTTGTCGCTTAAAACGATCCTTCCAGTTTCAAGCACATATCCTCTGTCAGCAAGTTCAAGGGCTTGGCGGACATTTTGCTCGACTAATAGTATGGTAACTCCCTCATCCTTTAACTTTTCTATAGCCTTGAATGTTGTTTTTACAAATATTGGCATCAAGCCTAACGAGGGTTCATCCAACATTAATAATTTAGGTCTTGACATTAGAGCTCTACCTATAGCAAGCATTTGCTGTTCACCACCGCTAAGCGTGCCAGCAAGCTGAGCTTTCCTTTCTTTTAAAATTGGAAAGAGCTGATAAACCCATTCTAACGAGTCTTTTAGCCTTTCTCTCGCCTTTTTCTGGTAGGCGCCAAGTTCAAGATTTTCTTGAACAGTCATTTCAGGGAAAAGCTGTCTCCCTTCCGGAACGAGGGAAATTCCTAAGCGAACAATTTTGTGAGGGGGAAATCTTTCTATCCGATTCTCGAGAAACGTTATGCTTCCCTTGATTGGATGAAGCAGCCCGGAAATTGTTTTCATTAATGTTGTTTTACCCGCCCCATTTGATCCTACGATAGCGACTAATTCCTTTTCCCTTACCTCAAATGACACATCCCATAACACTTGAAGCTCGCCGTAGGCTACATATATATTTTTTACCTCAAGCAGCATGATACTCCTCCCCAAGATAAGACTCTATAACTTTTTTATCAGTAGACACGACACTCGGCGGGCCTTCTGCGATTTTCTCTCCGTAATGAATCACAATTATTCTTTCACATAATCCCATAACGAATTTCATAACATGTTCAACGACGAGGAGAGTGATACCCATTTTATTAATTTCTTTCAATAGCGTTAAAGTCTCATCGATTTCCGTTGGATTTAATCCAGCGGCCAATTCATCTAAAAGCAGTAGCTTGGGTTTTGTCGCAAGTGCAGATGCCAACTCAAGGCGTTTTTTATCAACTGCTGTTAAATTTTTTGCGAGCGTGTCTTTCTTTTCTGTTAACCCTACAAGCTTAAGCACTTCTAACACGTGTTGTTTTAGCGATTCCTTGTTTGCTCTAATTTCTTCTCTGGCAATTGCTCCAATCATGACATGTTCAAACACGTTTACCTCGGAAAAACTCTAACTATTTGAAATGGTCTGGCAATCCCTAGGCTGCAGACCTTATGCGCTATATTTCGTTATGTCTCTTCCTTCAAATTTAATAGTTCCTGAAGTAGGGTTGTAGAAGCCTGCTATCATGTTCAATGTTGTTGTTTTTCCGGCTCCATTAGGCCCTATAAGCCCAACTATCTCGCCCTCTTCGATGCCAAAACTAAGGTTATTAACTGCTTTTAATCCTCCGAAACGCTTGCATAAATCCTTAACTTCCAAGAGCATATCCTTAAAATTCGCTGTTTATTATAAAAATTTTTCCATCAAAACAGAGCGTAACGTTAGCTGGGATGGTAAAGCTTATAACATGAAAGATATATTCAAATAAAAATCTGTAGCGGGCTAAGTGTACGGGTGCTAATAAAATGGCGCGCATACTTAATTCCCTTCGCACTAAAAAGCTATATGTTTTATCCATCTTAATTTTAGCTGTTTTTTTGGCGTTCCTTCCACATTTTCTATCCGAATATATGCGATACATTATAATACTCTGCCTTATTTATGGTATTTTGACTTCAAGCTATAATCTGGTAATGGGCTACACTGGACAATTATCCTTTTGCCATGCAGCCTTCTATGGCATTGGAGCCTACTGTTCCGTTTTATTGACTGGCGTTTATGTGAACGGTCTGCTTGTAAGCAGAAGTCTGCCCTTTTGGTTAGCCTTTCCTTTGGCTGGTGTTATAAGTGCAATTTTTGCCGCAGGCGTTGGATATCCAGCATTAAAACTTCGAGGGGCTTACTTTGCTGTAACAACATTCTTCTTCTCATGGTTTGTTTATCTAGTTTTTCTCAACTGGATCGATGTAACGAATGGGCCCCTCGGCTTGCGTGGTATCCCGCCTCCTGACCCAATCTTTGGATTAACCTTCAAGTCTTACGTTAACTATTATTATCTTACGTTGGTCATTTTCATTGTAACGGTAATATTTCTGTACTATCTTATTAATTCAAATATTGGTAAGATCTTTATTGCAATACGGGAGGATGAAACCCTAGCAGAGTCCCTCGGCATTAATGCCATGAAATATAAAATTCTATCATTTACGATTGGAGCATTTTTTGCCGGTCTAGCCGGAAGCCTCTTTGCTCATTTTCTGCGTTACATTAACCCGACATCGTTTAGCTGGTACTGGTCAGACATAATCCTTGTCATGACAGTCGTTGGAGGATGCGGTACAATTATAGGCCCAATAATTGGGGCGGGCTTAATACAAGCTTTATTTGAATTTTTGCGTCCCATTGACCCAGGTTTACGTATGATATTGGTGTTTGCTGCATCTATTATTGCAGTGATTTTCGAGCCTCGAGGAGTCGTCGGATTAGGCAAAAAAATGGCAAAGGTTCTCC
>JAWCEH010000115.1:0-8406 GCA_038859955.1 Bathyarchaeia archaeon
ATCCTCATAAGAAGGCGTGTGATGGTCAAAATGGTAGTGGCTAACCGTCACTACATCGGCTTTTTCAGCGGCCTCAGCTATCCTTTTTCTTGATTCTATTATGGCTTTATACTCCAGTGGATGGGGAGGCAAGCCGTAACGGTTTGGGCATAGGGAAACCCCAGCGTCCAATAAGATTCTAACATCTGGAGTTTCTACATACGTGCACATTGAACGGACGCCTAAACTTTCGGCTGCAAGCGGCACAACCCTGATATATTTAAGCATAGCCTTCAACAGCCAATTAGGCTTCAGCTATAACTTTTTATTTAAGTCAAGCATTTTAGTTTTGCATGGTGGGCGATGACGACTCTGGCCCCGCTGAAAAATGATTGGGATCTTGAGTGCGGGAGCCCGCCAAAGTTTTTGCTATATAATAATTTTAGGCCAAAAAGGCAGGTTAGCCCTTCAACCCAATTTAAGGAGTTTAGAGCCCGTGAAAGAACATACATTTACAAACCAATCGTTTATATGGAGAAAGGCAAAACCCGCTAATTTATAGAGCTGTGACCATAATGGATGAAAAATTTCCTGAAAAAGTTCGAGATGCAATATTCTTCGAGGAATACATATGCAAGAGGAAGCGGAGAAAATTGAGAAAGAAATCGACCATGATCCGCTGGCAAATACTGCAACAGTTTATGCCACATACAATAGCTCTATAGTCTCAGCATCAGACACATGGGTTATAGATATACTGCACCCATCAATAATGGTTGAAAAAACGGCCAATGCTACTGAGACCTACATTGGCGATACAATCCAGTATAAAATAAACGTCACAAATACCGGTGACTGCGAACTACACAACGTAAATGTCTCTGACTCGCAATTCGGCAATCTCCTAACCAACGGAATCTTAGAGCCAAAACAAAGCATAATCTTCACAAAGACATACATAGCCGAAAGCGAAGGACAGTTAGTGAACACCGCCAACGCTTCAGGAGCTGATCCTTTAGGCATGCGTGTCTACAATGAAGATAGCTGGACGGTTAATGTTTTGATACCTACGCCGGCGACAGCAACCGTTACCTTCAACACCACAGGATTAAGCCTAGACGCATCAGATAAGACTGTTTTAACCGTTGACGGAACAAGTTATACATTTAGCCAGCTGCCTTTAACCTTCGAGTGGATTGTTGGCTCATCACACAACTTCTCCTGGAAAAGCCCAGTAGAAGTGAATTCTGGCAAGCACTACATATGGACATCAACAAGCGGCTTATCAGAATTGCAAAATGGAGAAATAAAAGTTCCCGCAGGAGGCGGCAACATTACAGGAAACTATAAAACTCAATACTTGGTTACCTTCAGTCAAAATGGATTAGATAGTTCAGCATCTGGAATAATAGTAACCGTAAATGGCGAGGCTAAAGAGTACAATAACCTGCCCTTCGGAGTATGGGTTGACAGCGGCAGCACACTCTGTTACGCGTATGAGGACACTGTTTCAAGCACAGTTTCTGGTAAACGTTTTAGGCTATATTCCGTCAGTGGCCCAAACTCGCCCATAACGGTTACTGAGCCAGTTACAGTTACAGGCAACTATATAACCCAATACCATTTGATGGTAGAAACAGATCCAGACGGCTTGACCCCTCAGCCTACAAGAGAACCCGCAGGCGAACAAGACCCCGCTGGAGGATGGTGGTATAACGCCTCAATCTCAGTGACGCTTACAGCGCAACAAGTTGAAGGATTTAAGTTCAGGTATTGGAGCGTCAACGGCGCTAATCAAGGAGACAGTGTCAACCCAATAACCGTTGTCATAGACGAGTCAAAAACAGCCATAGCCCACTACGCTAAACTTCCAACAGTTGCAAACGTGACTTTCAGCATAAAAGACGTACAAGAAGACTATACAGGAATAATTCTAATAGTTGATGAAGAAGAATACGATCTGGATAAACTGCCCATAACGTTCACATGGGATATAGGGTCAAACCACACCTTCGAATTCAAATCACCCTTAATCGTTAACCTTAATCAGAAACGCTACGTATGGATAAGCACTTCAGGGTTATCAGTACTTCGAAATGGAACAATAACCGTACCAAACGAAGGCGGAATAGTGGAGGCATCCTACAAAACCCAATACTATTTGAACGTTCAATCAAGTTATGGCGTAACCGACGGAGAAGGCTGGTATGATGAAGGAGCGACGGCCTACGCAAGGTTGAATACGGGTTTAATTGACCATGGAAACGGAACCCGTCGAGCATTCACACACTGGAGCGGCGATGCTTCAGGGGCAAACTACGCCCAAAGCAACCCAATAATAATGAACGCGTCAAAAACAGCCATTGCGGTATGGAAGACTCAACATTACCTAACAGTTGTTTCGCCTTACGACACGCCTGGCGGAATGGGCTGGTATGATGAGGGCGCAACAGCATACGCTACACTAGCATATGGAATACAAGAAATTGCAGTTGGGAAAAGAGCGCGTTTCACAAGCTGGAGCGGAGACGCGTCAGGAACATCCCTAACAAGTAACCCCATAACGATGGATAAACCCAAAACAGCCATAGCCCTATGGACAATCCAATGGTATCTCACAGTTAAAGTAGACCCATTCGGAATTGGAACCATACAAGGTGAAGGATGGTACGATGACTCTACATCAGTAACTTTGCAAGCACCTCAGTACCTTCCAAGCATAAATGGAGTGGACGGAATTCGCTATAGATTCAGCCATTGGGATGTCGACGGCGCTCAAGTTGGCGGAAACCCAATAACAGTCCACATGAACGCCGCTCACACGGCAACAGCCCATTATATAAGGCAGTATGAAGTCGCCTTCGGCCAAACGGGCGTCAGCTCTGAATACATGGGATGCATAATTGAAATAGACAGCGTCGGGTATGGTTTAGCCGATCTTCCAAAGTCGTTCTGGTGGGATGAAGGCTCAACTCACGAATTCACGTTTCAATCTCCACTAAATGTAAACGCCGCCAAAAGGTTTGTATGGGTAAGCACTACAGGCTTATCACCCCATCAATCAGCAAATATAACCATAACAGAACTAGGAGAAATAATTGGAAACTACAAGACGCAATGGCTACAAATATTCGACTCTTCAGACAACGTTAAAACAGACGGCATAAGATTAGTTATCACAGTAAACGATGCTCAAGTTTTAACAAACGCGTTACCCTACGAGTTGTGGGCCGATACCGGAACAACAATAAACTACAGGTTCGAAGATGAAGTTTCAAGCAGTTTAGCGGGCAAAAGGTACAAGCTTAAATCTATATCTGGACCGCTGTCAGGCTATGTGGTTTCAAGTTCCAATTTGGTACGAGGAAATTATGGAGTTCAATACTACCTAGATGTAAATTCACCATATGGCGCGCCAACGCCAAAAAGCGGATGGCACGACGCTGGCACACTCATTACCGCATTTGTAACCTCACCCTGGCCCACAAACCCGATTAATACCCGCTATATTTGCATAGGCTGGACTGGAACGGGCAGCGTACCAGTATCTGGGACGAAAGCCTCGGTTACATTCGTCATAAACGAGCCTTCAAGCATAACATGGAACTGGAAAACACAATACCTTGTTAACTTCACACAAACAGGCTCATTGATACCTCCAGTAGTAACATACCAAATAGACTCAGGTCCCACAGCTACAAAACCAGCACCGTTCGGTTTATGGATAGATGCTGGCTCTCAAATTTCATACAATTACCCAGAAGCAATCAGCGAAGCAGCTGGAACAAGATATCTCTTGACAAGCATCTCGCCTACGTCGCCACAGATAATTAACACTCCATTAACCGTAATAGGCACCTACATTACGCAATACTACTTAGACGTGGTTTCACCTTACGGTTCTCCAAGCGGGATGGGTTGGTATGATGAAGGCGCCATAGCCCACGCCGCTTTAGCCTATGGAATAGAAGAGATTCCATTAAATGTTAGGTTTGTCTTTACAGGTTGGAGTGGAGACGCGTCAGGAACCAATCTGATAAGCAATCCAATATTAATGGATGCTCCTAAAACAGCAATAGCCAACTGGAAAACTCAATTCTATCTAACATTAAATACAAGCCCGGAAGGCGTTACGGCGCCATTCGGAGAAGGCTGGTATGACGCTGATACATACGCCAATATCTCAACACCTCAATTCGTAGAAGTAGCTGATGGATCACGCTACCGATTCAACTGTTGGACAACAAGCGACATAAATGAAATCACAGACCCGAACACTCCAACAACCAGTGTACTAATGGATAAGGCAAAAACGGTAACCGCCAACTACATAATACAATATTACCTTGAAATAGAGGTGGAACCTCCAGACTCCGCTATTATACCGGGAGAAGGCTGGTATGATGAAGGTGCAATAGTCGTCGTAGTTGCGCCCGAATACTGGCCTTCCACGGAAGGAAAACGCTTCCACTTTGACCACTGGACTATTAACGGAACATTAAACCTCAACAATCAACTTGTGGTATTAATGGACAAGCCACATTCAGCCACAGCCCATTACATAATACAATACAGTGTAACCTTTATCCAAACAGGATTAGACCAATACGCCGTTGGGAAAGTCCTTGAAGTTAACGGCTCAGAGAAAGCATTTTCAGACTTACCCTTCACGATGTGGGTTGACCATAACGCCACAATCATGTACAGCTTCGCCGCAACGGTTTCCAGCAACCTGCCAGGCTCTCGATACAGTCTTGAAAACGTGACAGGTCCAGCATCGCCATTGACTGTCACACAACCAGCAACAATCACAGGAAACTATGAGGCAACATATTACTTAGAAGTAATCAGCGAGTATGGAGACCCATACGGGAGCGGCTGGTATAAACGCGGCTCCACAGCAACCTTCGGAGTAACAACGCCAGTAGACCATGGAAACAGAACCATAAGGGTATTTCTCAAATGGTCCGGTGACGCAGAAATATACGAACCAGAAGGAACACTAATAATGACAAAACCATCAACGGTAACAGCCTCATGGCAGACAATGTACCTTGTCACCTTCAACACAACCTTGCCCAACAACGTGGTTCTAAGAATACCCAACGTACCAACCACGCTACCCGCAGGCATGAACATCTTTGGAACATACTATCCGGTAGGCGAGCATGTAACAGTTGGTCCAGCACCGAAAGTGGTAATGGAAAATGAGAGAACAAGATACACATTTAAGAAATGGACATTAAACGGTACGCCCTTCACAGAAAATGAAAACTTATCCTTTATAGTAAACCAGCCACTTGACTTCGCAGTAGTCTACGACGTAGAACATCTACTCGAGATAAACGCCAGAGGCGTTGAAGACTCCTTCAAAGCCACCGTTACAATTGTAACCAGCACTCCGATGGGCTACGAGCTATCACCCACGTCGCCAATTCAACAATGGATAAGACAAGGCACAAGGGTAACATTAACGATTTCAACACCCAACAAAATAGGGCATGGCGAATGGGCAATATTCCAAAAATGGTCAAAGGATATTAGCGAAACAAACAGAACTGCAACCTTTACAATGCTAAACTCTATGGCAATAGACGCCATATTCTTCAAGGTTAACCCTGTGGCCATGTCCATCCCATACTCAATCTTAGCCGGTCTAATAACGATGATATTATGCGTTGTCGCAGCACGCAGAAGCAAGCCAAAAGATAAAAAGAGTAACCGCAGAGCTGCCACGGCCGGCGTTATCGTCATGGCCCTAGCAATAATAGTTGCAGCAATAGTCAGCTCAACGATCGCCATGGGCTACGGAATAAACCCAACTGAACTCGTTGACTTTACCAACTGGGCGGTCGTCTTCCTAGTAATAGAAGCCATAGCATTCTTCTTTATTTCAACCCTTGCCGTAAAAAAAGCACAGCGAACAGAAAAACCATAAGAAAAACAAGTCTAACACCCACTATTTTCTTTTATTTTTCCTTAATCTCATAGTTATTCTATAAATTCCAACCGGCAAAACACATACAATGCATATAACGAATAAGTTTATAGAAACAGATGACGTCGAGTAGCTATTCCCAAGCGTTTCAGTTTTTGATGGATCATCTGCGGAATTTTGATGAGCTATAACAATCTTTTCCAGATTTCTAACTTTCCATGACACATCGCCGTAAACTACTTGGCAAAGGTAAAGATTATATTTCTGAAATAATGGGCGTTGGGTATCGAAAACCTCTGAATTTTTGAGATAGCTTGTTATTGCTTTAATTAAAGCGTCTGCAACATCACCTGTCTGGAAGAAATTATGCCAAAAAATGGAAGGGATAGGATTATCGAGAGCTTCAGTTCGGGAGTTGGCCACCACCAATATTGGACCGGTTTTTGAAGTCATTAAAACACGGGCAAGGCATTCATCCTCCAAATCCAACGCTCCAGCAAAACACGCAACCAAATAATGTATGCCATAAGTCCTATTTATCAAGCCAGCATCTTCAACAGTAAGTATGGGAACATAACTACCATTAAACGTTGAAGCCCATAAAACCAATGGGCTTCCATGAGCGTAAATTAACGTATGAGCAACATCGCCAGAAAGAATCCCAATTAAGTAATCATTTGAAATGTCTTTTGTTTGAGCTTTCAAAACGATTGAAGAATCAATTAAATGCTTCGATAATAAACTTTCATCTTGAAAAATTAAGAAAGAACCCTCAGGAGGGTTAGATTCCACCATAATTATTTTTGAAATCGTTTGCTCTAACTCTTCATTATTTTTTGCCGGTATCCTTCCCACCGCAATTTTTGGAATATTTCCTTCCAAAAGCCCTACACGAGAATCCTGCCAATCCGGAACGCCATAAAACCAGTCTGAAGGCTTATAATTAAAGTTTGCAAATCCACCCTCATCACTTGGAGAATAAATGTACCTAGTTGGCACCTGATCATAACACCCTACGAGCAGAAGATACTTAATGCCACATTTCTCAAACTCTCCAGCTACAAACTTATGTATCCCCCACGCGAGATCAACATCTTGAAAATTTTTACTTATCCATTCAACCGAAACATAACGGGCGGAAACACCTAAACTTTGTTTAAATAATATAAAAGTTTCCAAACAATGTTGATAGGCCTCCGGTCCTATTATAAGAAATTCATAACCGTCGGCAGAAGCTAAAATATTGGCCAGACTGACATTGACCGCTGAAGTAGACGACAGAAAAAGTAAAATCAAAACAAGTTTAACTGAGCCCTTAAACTTCATGTTAGTTAGACTGAGCCTTTAAAATATAAAATTATTTATGAAATTAGTCTTCACGTTTCAGATTAAAATTTAAAATTAATTTCACGGCTCTCAACTTAACCTCCTGCACCTTTTCCGTAAAACGTTGAAAGACGTCCTAGAACGTTAAGACTATAATACGTTAAATAAGTCACTATAATAATTAATATTTAAAGAAATTGAGTTTACCTGAAGAGCGAAAGTTCTTTACATATCAAATTCAAAAATCGAATCTATGTCATACGATTCAAAACCAAGCTGGAAAAGTTTACTTACAAAATGCGCAGCCATCTCCACCGCAGACTCTGTCACCGCCATAGCCAGCGCGGTTAAGGTACCCTATCATATCCAAACAGCCACAACTCCCTTAGATGAAAAAGCCTCAAGTCTTGAACTAATAGTCATAGTTTTTGGAACATACCAATTAGTCTCGTGAGCTTTGTTTACAGCATAGCCTTCGGCATCATTATCCTAATTTACAGCAACGCTGCTATAGTTTTGAACATAATTAACTTTTTCAAAGTTCTTATAACAGGAAAACGTTGGAAAACAGCTTTTGACCGGCAAGCAAAACCGATAAACAAAAGCGCAGCTTACCATGCTCGTCTCTACAATTACAGCATGCACAGAGCACCATACCTCGGCCTCATGACCTATAAAAGGCCATCATTGTAAATGGAACCAGAACCTCCAAGAACATCCGTTGGACCAGTATTAAAAGTCTGCGCATTTAATTTTGCTTCCAAAACAAAAATCGCCAAAGCGTTCCAATGAAAAGCATTGCAAAAACTCTAGCAAAACCCCCTTTCTCTGTTATGATTTCAACCTTGAGGCTTTCTACTCTTGCATTACTGAAAAGCAACCGGAATCTCGAATGCTGGACTTGCCATTTATTTTTACAAACGAAATGGTAAATGTAAAATTCTGAAACATGCATGATAGCTTTCCGAGGGCATAAAATTGGCTAGGCTATATGAGAAAACTGTTCCAACCCCACCACATGAGTACGTTAGAGTAGACCATGAATCTTTGAAAAATTTTGTTGTCGCCATCTTAAACTCCTATAATGTGCCCGAAGAAGATTCACAGATAGTTGCTGACGTACTTGTAACCGCTGACCTAATGGGGATTGAAAGCCACGGAGT
>JAWCEH010000116.1:0-8352 GCA_038859955.1 Bathyarchaeia archaeon
ATCTTGTCAGCATACCATAGAGAGGCTCTCTGGGCTCCGCCGGGCAGAAGGTTAACCATGATCTCCGCACCACTCTCCCTAATCTTATCTGCGACATCAACTTCAGGCCTCGGATCAACCCTCACAATCTTCTTAGTATATTCGTTAAGACCGTCTAAAACAGGCCCCTTCAAAACTTCGACCCCCAAATTTGGGACATCGGCGAATTTTGGTGCGTTATTAGGTGCTGCAAATATTGCTTTAGATAAATCTTTGCCAACCTTACCCTCAGCTATATCGAAGGCGCAGACAAACTCTATATCTTCCGGCCGGAAACCTCCTATCTCCGGATACCTCAGTTTAACACGACCACCTTCACCTCTACAGTAATGAACCCCTTGAATAAGCGCCGAAGCACAGTTCCCAACACCTATCAAACCAACTCTAATCTTAGGCAATCCCGATCACCAGAACACGTCAATGAAAAATAATTTAGATAGGATGAATATATATTTTAAAATGTTAAACAAAAGCGATAGAAAAATGAAAACAACGTAGTAAAATCAATTTTGAAAACCGCCTTAAACAGTTTTTCCATCAGATAAAGATGAGCCGCTAATGAAAAAGATTATTAAAAGGCTAATCATAAGTCTAATTTTAATTGAGTTTATAATCTTTTATAATTCTCTTAACCTTGGATTAACAATTTTGTCTAGAGAATAGCCTATTAAAGCAAAAGCTGCTGAGAGCAGTATAAGGGCAATAATTGGTGGCAGGATCCACCACCAAAACAGCCAGTAAACCGCCCCGGCAGTATTCGCTTCATTAATCGTTTTCCCCCACGTAGGAAGGGTTGGATCACCTAATCCGAGATACGCTAAAGCAGCCTCAAGAAAGACAAATCCAGGTATTGCAGATATTATTCCGGGTATCAAAATGGGAAGCATAGGATACATGATATATCTTGTGATGATCCTGAAGCTTTTTGTTCCATAAACTATGGCTGCTTCTACGTATGGCATCTGCTTCAGCTGTAAAGCTAATGCCCTTGCACTTTTAACACCTCCACCGAATAAACTCAATATAATGATGGATATGAAAACGGTCCATATATTAATTTTATAAAATGTTGATATCAACACCAATACAGCGAAAAAGGGAACTATCATATATATTTCGGTTATCTTTTGTATAATAAGGTCTACTTTTCCACCGAACCATGCGCTTATAGTGCCCAGTAAGAGATGTAAAAATGTTATTATAACGGATAATGATATACCGAAGCTTAGAGCTATTGGAGCACCCCATAGCAGAGGTATAATTAAATCTCTTCTCCTATCGTCCGTTCCTAAGAGGCCGTAAACTCTACCATAGATTATGAGCTTAACATTAAGTTCAGACCATTGTTCAAAAAATATACCTTTTATCCTTACTCGGTAATTCTCGTTTTTGTCAATACTTTTTAAAACTCTTGCCGACGTCATATCACACATTCCAGGCTCTTCTACAGCGAACAAAACTATATTGGTAGGTGGATCATAAACTGAACTTTTGAAAGTATTGTAGTAATATACTTGAATATTTTTCTTAGCTATAGGAGAATTCGACAATATAACAAAACTTTCATTTCTCTCTAGAGAACCTGACCAAAATGGAATTTCTCTTCCATCGGGTCGGACGAAAGTTATTTGAATTAAAGGGTTGCGCTGAAACTTTGCATAAAAGTATGCGTTTATTTCGCTAGGAAAACCATCATAATTGTATGAAAAGGTTATAGTGATTTGATGTTCTGTAAAGTTTCCAAACGTAATCTTATGCTTTAAGATCCTCGCATCTTCCTTCCTTGAATCAAAAATTATGTTAGGTGGTAAGTTTAAACCAGCAATCGTGTTATACCATGTTGGTAGAGCTAAATGAGGGTTATCCTTCCAATATTCTGGATCATTCCAGATTTGGGAGATAAGTGAGTAGGGATAAAAAATAACTGCTATAAATGACATAGCAATTATTAAGACAAGAATTGACACTCCTGTAAAGCCACTTTTAGAACCTAAGACCTCCCTTAATAAGGAAAGAAGACCTATTGTCTCAGAGATCTTACTCACTTAGTATTCCCACCCTTATTCTGGGATCTAAAAGAGCATACACTAAATCCAGAATTAATACGGTGAAGCCTAGAAGATAAGCGTATATCACGGTAGTGCCGACAATTATTGGAGTGTCATTCACCCTTATAGCTGTATAAATTAAGCTCCCCAATCCTGGCCAATTGAAGACGCTTTCGGTTACCATAGCACCCATCCATGACGCTATTACTCCAAGAGAGAAGTTTGTAACAATTGTGGGAAGTGCAGGTCTAACCACATATCTCCATAAAACAGTCTTTTCGGAAAGCCCCTTCGCATCACCAACAGTCACATAATTGTGTGTCGAAAAAATAAGGAAGAAATTCCTGTTGCTGTAAGCTCCTAGGAAAAATCCTGAAAATAGCCACGCTGAAAGAGGTAATATTGTATGCTTCAGGATGTCGAGCGCATACTCTATCGGGTTTGTGGGCGGTGGAACGCTTACTAAGCCACCATACGGTAAAACCCTTAGGTACATCGCAAAGACCATTATGAAGATTATACCATAGAACCATCCCGGTATGGAGGATAGAAAGGTAAGTCCAACTACAGCCTTATCCAGCAATGAGCCGCGGCGGCGAGAAAGGTATAGCCCAAATGATGCATTTATTACAAAACCTAGCGCTGTAGCCGTTGTGAATAGTAGGACCGTATAAGGCAACCGCTCCAGTATAATTGATTTTACTTGTCTCGAGCCTTGGTCACTTATTAGATAGTTGGCTCTGCCAAGCTCCAACGTTAATGCATCCTTTAGATATATTAAGCTTCTCAGATAAAATGGTGTATCCAGTCCCCTCGCCTTTATCTCATTATTAATTATTATCTTTATCATTTCTTCTTGCTCTTCAGGAGATAATGTGGAGTATATGGGGCTTGTCCTAACTCTGTTTCTGACTTCTTCCTTTAACTGAGATATAACTATTGTATCTATGTATCCGCCCATTTCAGCTATCAATATTGTCACGTAAGTTGATATAATCACGCTTATAAATATGGCTAAAACCCTTTTTAGCAAAAACTTTCCAATTTTCATCAACTCTCTTCTGGAAGGAAAGTATTTTAAAAAAAAGGGATAAATTTTAGGCGTCATTAAATTTTTGTTTCCTCCTTAAGTCTTCTTTCTAACAAATAATAGAATTACCGCCGCAAACGAAATTAATATTGCTACTCCCGCCATTATCATGGCAGTGTTTACCGTATTGTTTAAGGAGGAAACCCTGCCCGAAATCTCAGATACTTGAGCGCTTAAAGACTCTATAGCTTTTAGCCCTGTCCTTAACTCTGCACGCATTCTACTGAGTTCCAAAGATATATAGCTTGTCTCAGGAATCACAAAAGTTGAAGCTTCAGCTGTTCCCGGCACTGCTATATCAGTACTGAAGGCGTACACGGCTATGTGGATAGTTCCAGGAAGCATTTTAGCAGTTTCTATATCGCTTAACTTGATTTGATAGAATCCCTCAACACCTGTAGCGTCAGCAACCCCCTTTGCAATAACAGCTCCAGTTGGATCAGACAAGATGTAAATCACTTTTTTAACTTTCTGTGTCGGATAGGGTTCACCTTCTGTACTGATTGACACATTGATTATTGCGCTAAGACCAGGCACTATATCTTCTGGAGCAGATATATATACTTCTGGACTTGTCACCTTTAGAAGCCAATCAAATCTATCAGCCTTATAAGGATATTCTCTAAACGCTCTAACTACTGCGACATCTGCGATTGGATCAATCGAATGTAAGTAGAAAGGTCCACAGCTTACCCAGAAATGCTTACGTTCCTCGTAGAAAGCGTTTAATTTCTGATATCTTGCTATGGCTTCATCTTCTGTTACGTACCCTCTGATCCATTCAGGTATATATTTTTCACTTATAGCTTTATCGAGGTATCTCTTTAAGATGTCTATGCTAGGCCCGTACATGTAATTTGTTCTTTCTACCGCAAGGGTTTTTGCCTTCAATGATGAGAAAGCAATCTCCTTGTTTTCTTCCGCTAATATTCCAATCGCTAAAGCGTGCCATGGGAACCATGGAAATCCATTCAATGTAAACTGAGCCGCAGCCCAGTTTGCAATAAAGCTGGGTTCAGTATGTGTATAGTTACCGTAAACTTCCACTATAACCGGATCTTGTCTTATTATCCTTATTCCAATGAAAGGTTTCTTTGAGACAATAAATCCTGGGACAGAAGATTCATCGTAAATCTTACTTCCACTATCAGCTCTCTCATAGCCTAAGGCAAACCAAACCATAAAGTCTGCAAAAGTTATTTTAGTCCCATCGTGATACTTGCCTAGATTTTCATCATATTTTAATGTGACTTTGACCAGCGCATTTTTACCCTCCCCAACACTTGTATATCTCTTTGATTTTACATCCCATCCAGAGATCGCGTCAGAAGGTACTTTTATGCTCTCAACTACCCTAACTTCAGGCTTAATTTCAACAGGTACTCCATGAACAACTTCAACACTATATTCTTTCACTCTTAACGGTATCCACGCGTTTAAATATGGGCTTTCAAAGAAGCCCCAATCCATAGTTGTCAGATATATCATCACGTCGAACACCCATCCTCCAAGTACAACAGGGTTCATCTCTTCCACAATAGCTTCTCGATTTGCAATCTTAATTGTGCCGCCAACTCTATTTTTAAGCCTCACAGTTCTGCTAAAGGCCATCCTCCAAGGTCCAGCCGAGATATGTGAAGCCGCCACCAAATCTTTAGATTTCATGAAAATCGAAAGTCTATCGACTAATCCTATATACGTTGAATCCTCCACGGACATCAAAAGTGCCTTCCTCATAAGATCAATTTTCTCTTCTACTGATGAGTAATCACTTGTATATAGTTTACGAGCTATTTCAGAGAACACAGGATCATGAGTGGCACCTGACTCTAAATATGCGCCTGCAAAGAAGTTCCAGAAATCTGCTGATTGATCCAGACCTGCTTCATACCCACCTGTGTACAGGTGCCACATTCCATCTCTCGGATCAGACCCGTATCTAATCGGAGAAGCCTCGGCTATAGTTTTGTACTGCCTGTCGACTATAAAGCCGAGTTTTTCAAGCTGTGTAGCTATGAAATCTCCAAAATCTCGTCTCTGGTCCTCGACTCTTATGATGAACTTTATTTC
Organism: Bathyarchaeia archaeon; assembly: GCA_038859955.1. Lineage (GTDB taxonomy): Archaea > Thermoproteota > Bathyarchaeia > Bathyarchaeales > DTEX01 > DTEX01. Next base: position 5,248 of record JAWCEH010000116.1, read on the forward strand.
AACTGGTTTTTCTTTATAGTACCATTTGCCTTCCTTTAGAACAGCCCCCATTCCACTCATTTCTTTATAGATTATTTCCTTAGCTGTCTCGGGATTAAACCTATACTTGCTTTCAACAAATCTGGCAGTATCTATTATTTCGCCATAGTCAGGAAAACCGTTGACGAGGATTGTATATTTTGGTCTCGCGGCGCCTTTCATAATCGTGTAAGCGAAATACTCTCTGTCTATAATGTAATTTAGCGCCTCCCTCATCTTTGCGTTCACAAATGGGTTCCAACCCTCCCTAAACGGTACTGGATTTACATCAAGGACATAAAATATCCCTAAAGCTACATCATACGCAAGCTCCGGCGAAGCTTTTACTTTCTCGAAAAGCATGGGAGAGATAAACCACTGATATTGATGCGCTTCGCCTTTCAATATAATGTCAAATATTTTGCTCTCAGAGGGTTCTTTAAAGAATATAATTTCGTCTAGCCAAGGTCCGTTTGGAACCTCCTCTGAATACACATAAATAGGGCTGAAGACAAGCAGTAGCAACGAAGCAATCATCAGCATAATGTGAAGCATTGAAAGAATTTTCTTAATCATCTTCCTCACCTCAACAAATTTCATTATTTGACGAATAAAAGCCTTTCGGAAAAATAAAAGCCTCAGACAATACCCAAGAGCTAAGAAATAATCGTTGATCAATATAAAGCAAATCTAATATAACTCTATAGAGTAATTTAAAATTTATGTTTAAGAAAAAACCTCTCACCCAATAAAACGAGGTAACGATGATTGAATAAGACAGCGCTGTTAGAGGTGAAAAATCTTTATCTTCACTATATCACGAAGAAAGGTATAGTAAGAGCTGTAGATAACGTATCTTTCACCATAAATATGGGAGAAACTTTAGCCATAGTCGGAGAGTCTGGATGCGGAAAATCTTCCCTAGCTAGGGCTCTCATGAGATTACTTCCTAAGAACGTGTACATATTCAAAGGGGAAGTAATAATGAATGGTACAAATATAATGGAACTGGATGAAAGCGAATTTAGAAAAAGTATAAGGTGGAAAAAAATATCAATGGTGTTTCAAAGTGCTATGGACTCTTTAAACCCAGTAATAAAGGTTGGATTACAGGTTGCAGAGCCTCTTATATATCACGAAAAAGTTTCAAAGGAAGAGGCCTTAAAAAGAGCGGTTGAGTTATTAAAATTAGTTGGAATTCCGGAGGCGCTTGCCGACAGATATCCTTTTGAATTGAGTGGAGGAATGCAGCAAAGAGCGCTTATTGCGATGTCTTTAATAACTAATCCTGATCTCGTTATATTAGATGAACCTACCTCTGCTCTGGACATAATGACACAAGCAAATATCATGAATCTTTTAAAGAGACTACAGCTAGAGCTTGGATTAAGCTATATATTTATAACTCACGATGTAGCCTTGAGCACCGAATTGGCAGATAAGGTAGGAGTAATGTACGCTGGCCAAATCGTTGAATTATCAGGCGCTGATGAATTTTTTACTGAGCCCATTCATCCCTATGCTAGAATGCTTATGGCAAGTGCACCAACTTTAAGAGGTGAGAAAAAACTAGCTTTTATACCTGGCGCCCCACCAAGCCTAATTAACCCTCCATCTGGATGTAGGTTTAATCCAAGATGCCCATACGTCACAGATAAATGTAGAGTGGAGGAGCCCCCTGAAATAGAAGTTGACTCTGGACATTATGTTAAGTGTTGGATTTCTTACTAACATTAGCGAAGGAGGATTGAGTTAATTGGAGAATAACTGCCTTCTTGAAGTAATAAATCTTAAAAAATATTTTGAGGTAAAAAAAGGCTTCTTCTCTAAACCTTTGTATATTAAAGCAGTAGATGGTGTGAGCTTTAGCCTTAAGAGAGGAGAAACTATAGCATTAGTTGGCGAATCCGGCAGCGGTAAAACAACTCTTGGGAAGACCATACTTGGGATATATAGTCCTACAAGCGGCAAGATAATATTTAAAGGAAGAGATCTATCTAATCTAAAGCCGAACGAGTTACCGCTTTATAGAAGAAAAGTCCAATTGATTCAACAGGATCCTTTTGGCAGCATACCCTATTTCTTCCCAATATATAGGGTGCTGGAAGAACCACTCATCGTTAATAAGATAGGCAATAGGGAAGAAAGAAGAAAGCTAATCTATGATGCCTTAATGAGTGTGAGGCTTCTTCCCGTAGAAGATTTTTACTCAAAGTATCCTCATATGTTAAGTGGGGGTCAATTGCAAAGGGTCGCTATCGCAAGGGCCCTAGTAATTGAGCCCGAACTAATTGTCGCAGATGAGCCAGTTTCAATGCTAGATGCTTCCGTAAAAGTTGAGGTACTTGCTCTCTTAAGAGAACTGCAAGAAAAGAGAAAAATAAGCTTTATATACATAACTCATGACCTCTCCACAATAAAATATTTTTCTGAAAAAATTTTCATAATGTATGCAGGTCAGATTGTAGAGAAGGCTGATAGAGAAGGTCTCTTTAAAAACCCGCTGCACCCTTATACTCAAGCCCTATTGAAAGCTATTCCTGATATAGATCCTAACAATAGAAAGAAATTTAGAGAGGTAGCGTCCGGGGAACCACCAAGCCTAATTAACCCTCCATCTGGATGTAGGTTTAATCCAAGATGCCCATACGTCACAGATAAATGTAGAGTGGAGGAGCCCCCTGAAATAGAAGTTTTATTAAATCACTCCGTTAAATGCTGGCTATATAAATAATTTTCCTAGTTCATAATTACAGAGCGAACCCTATAAAGTAAGGTATAGTAACAGCAGCTAGTATCAATGTTTTGCTAAAAGCACGAAATAATTGACCTAAAGTGTTATTTGCGGAAAACAATGCCTTGCTGTCCAAACTAGCCAAGAATATATGGTGGGGCTGGCCGGATTTGAACCGGCGACCTACGGGTTTCTCCAAGCTCCAGACTATCTTCATCCCTGAAGAGGTCAGCAAACCCGTTTTCTGGCATCTGGAGCCCCTAACGACTTAAGCGGCTTCAGCCGCCTAAGTCACCGCTTAAGTAGTCGTCATACCTGGCTAGACCACAGCCCCACCAATATTAGAAATGAAA
>JAWCEH010000117.1:0-8332 GCA_038859955.1 Bathyarchaeia archaeon
ACTATTGGAACTTTGTTGGCACTCGCCGCTTTAGGAACAATACTTGCAGCCTTCGGTGCTCTTGTTGCTTCTCGCACAATTTCTAATGTGGGACGTTTGAAGGCAGTAGGAGTGGGAGTCTACTGGGATGGTAGCTGCACCAATCCAGTTTCATCTATTGATTGGGGAATTTTAGATCCAGGTGGAACAAAAAGCGTTACCGTGTATATAAAGAATGAAGGTAATGTGCAGTTAAAACTAAGTATGGCAACAAGCAACTGGAATCCATCGTCAGCCTCAAGTTACATAACATTAAGCTGGGATCGCCAAAACTATGTGTTGGCCGCCGGATCTGTTGTTTCTGCAGTCTTAACGCTTTCAGTTTCTTCAAGCATAAGCGGAGTTACAAGTTTCAGCTTTGACATAACAATTACAGGGACAGAATATCCATAACAGCAAACAGCAGCAAAAGGGATCACTCCATTGGAGCGGTATAAGCGTCCCATTCATTTTAGAAGTATTTAAATTTATTTTTCCACAACCACCTTAAAAATATTTGTTGGTTGTTTTATAGTGGTTTAACAACAAATTTTATGGACCAACTTCCCTTGTGGAATCAGTGCTGATTCTAGGTTGAGGTGTAACTGGGTGAGCGTTTTACCAACACAATTTTGGGTCTGAACGCCTTACTAATATAATATTCTCTTAGTAATGCTGCTGTAGCAAAAGCTACAGTTAGTGTGAGTAGGCTTAAAACTATGGGTGTCAGCCGTATTCCCCATGGGGTATAATTTAGGAGTAACCCGATCATTGGAACTAGGGCGATGCTCATTCCAAGGCTTAGAGCTGTACGCTCTATTGTATCAAGGGTTTTTTCAGAGGCTTTCGATGGTAATCCTGGAAAGAGCATTTTCACGAATGTGTAGCCTGGTAGCCAAAGAACGAACATTATTCCCAACGCATATCTTATGTAGATCCATGGATGCAGGTTTTCAGGAATCAAAAATACAGCTAGGGTGGTGATAGTTGACGTGATGATTGTTGCCCAATACCAGTAAGCTTGTTCAGTTTTAAGGTACGCAGTAAAGTTAAACGTTGGAAGTATTTGCTTTTTAAAAGTTATTTTTTCTTCACTTTGCATTTTTATTATTATTTTTAATAGGTCTTGCTCCGGGATTATAAGTTCTTCTTTAGCTAAGGTTAATAGTTGCTCAACATTTTTGGGTTTTTTCTCGTTTATGATTTGGATGATTTTCTTGTCTATATTTGAGCTTTTTTTCAAGGATATCTCCGCAAAAATGGTTGGAGCCATCCAAAATATAAAAGTATTTGCGGGTATGAAATATCAAGTCACTTACTTTTTCTTTTTTGCTTTATTAGGTAAAAGCTACACGCCCCTATGAGTGGTGAGACCACTAATGCAAACGTTGTTGAGTCTGCCACAATGAAGACGCTTTTGCTAAAGCTGCTGCAGGCGTTAAATGTACCACAATCACATATGCCAATTCTGCCTAATGCAAGAACTAACGCCTTTAGGTCTGCTGTTGATTCCAACTCAATTGATATTGTAAAGTATGTTGGAGTCTTGTAAATTTGTTCAAAGCAGAATTTAACGCCATAATAAATCGGGTTATCTTTTTCGCCCATCTTGTCTTTTATTGCAGAAACACTATAATCACACTGAGCGCCTAATGGTATTTTTTGGGTTGTCACCAGCTGAAAGTCGCTCTTACCCATGAAGAATGCGTTGTTTATCGTTATTTGTTTAAGAGCATCATATGTCGGCTCATTCAGTACTAATAAGAGCCAAACATTGTATACTGGACCTTGGCCTGTATAGAAGATCATTAAGCTTGCCGGACTTTCCGTTATTATTGGTTCACCTGTTTTGGTAGCGCCTAATGGGATAACATTTATTGTGTGAGCGCAACCGCGTGAGCAAGCGTAAACCGTTGGGACGCAATGATCATTATAGCGAATACAATCGCCATAATATATTTTAGCCTTCTCACCTCTTCATCCTCTCAGTAAACAATATTGTTTTAGACATATAAACACGTATGGATTAAATTTCTGGAAAATATGAACAAGTTTTCTATTAGACGGTGATTAAATTTAGGAAATAAGTAAAAGCTATCTCTCAATCAAAGTGTTGCGGAAATATTATGGAGAAAGGCGTTCAAAGTTTTGATTCTTTTCACCTTTAGGTTTACTTCGCCATAATTTAATGGAAACTTTTGTTTTCCTTTCATGTTTTCTATTATGTGGAAGGTACATGTTTAAAGTGCAAGCCAACTTAGGATTGCTTTTACTATTTTGTCAATAAGGTGTTGTTAAGATTGGGAATTAATATCGAACAGCGGTGATTAATCAGAGCAATGAGACATCGTTTCCTACTTTTGGAATAGTGTAGTATATTGAGAAGCTTGGTTTTGGGAAGAGCTATTAGATTTTTATCTTCTGTATCAATGCAAATATTCCAAGGGCCATTACTAATGCGCTTATAGACCCTAAAATTCCTAGAGGTACTTCTGGTACCACAAAAGTGTCTTCTTCTGGAGTTGGATTGGGAGTGGATGAACCCTCAGTTGTCGACGCTGCTTCTTGATTTTGTACATTGCTGTTGAATGCGAAAAATAGTGATAAGCCAATTAAATATATAATGGCGAAGATGAGAATTAAGCTTTTTTGGCCCAAATCCTGTTATCACTCGTCATTATTGTTGTTTTCGCTTTATAAAAGAGTTTCTGAATTTTTAATATAGAACAAAAACGTTTAAATTCTAGTAATTAAGACGTTAAATTTCAAGATTTGTTTTAAGAGAGTATTATCTCTACTATTCTAATGATCACCGTCGCTAAGAATGTTATCGAGAAGGCTATAGATATGCGCTTTAGTCGTTTTCTGTTAATTAGTATGTTTACTTCCCCATAATGAGGGGATAACATTTCTGATGTGATAAGAAGGATTATGGCGGTTATTGCTGTTAGGAGGCTTATATCCCAGAAGCCTAATGGAAAGTTCATTTCAGTTTTTCGCCTCTTAAACTAGTAAGTATTCAATTTTGATGGCTCTATCTTTATCGTTTATTTGTTGTTTTTCAATGATTACCGGTTTTCCGGTAGCTTTGGCTAGGGCGCATGCTATTGCGCTGCTGAGGGGACATCCTAGGCTTCTATAAAGTTTTGAAAGTTTGGCAGTTTCTTTTGTTAGGTTTTGATAGGCTGAGTTAAGTATTGTCACGTTGACTTTATTGTTTTCCACTGTTATATCGACGTCTTGAGCAATCTCCAAGTCCTCTATTAATAGTTTAGGTAGGTTAAGCTGGAGATATTTCAGATCTACTTTGGTGAAACTTGTTTCGAGCGTTTCTTCGAAGAGTCTTGTCAGTTCGCTTCCCGGGGGCGTGAGTAAAATGCCTTGCGGGTTTTGAAGGAAAAAATTGTTCTCTTTACCTTGAATTTGGTAGGGATTTGGAATTTTTAAATTTCTGTCCTTTGGTATATAAGCTTTGTTAACTTCCGGATTTATAAAGTATTGTGGAGGGAGGTATATTGCTTTTTCTTCGCATCCCAGCTCCTTCATTATTTGGTTTATCGTTGTTAGGTTAGATGATGCTGTGGCGGTTAGTAGGCTCTGCTTAACGTATTCTTCTGTTTGTATATAGGTTAGTATGATGCCCCAGAAGATTAGTCCTAAACCTATGAAGGCTAATATGTGAGAGTTATATAAAATCGAAGTTATTAAGGAAATTGCTCCTATAGTTAAGGTTATCCAACCGGAAGCTTTTGCGAAATTCATCTTGTTTTTCCGCATTGGTTGATTCGCCCTTTTATCATATTAGTTTATCTGAGTTTTCCATATTACTATAGGTTCATCCTGGTAATTAGCAATGGCTCGTTTTACTATACCGATTTTTTCAACTTCTACAAGCATGTTCAGTAACTGGTTCTCTGTGATTGGCTCACCTGTTTTTTCCTTATAGTTCTCTGCAATTTTACTTAATGTTGTCGCGATGCCCTTATTTTCTGTTTCCTTGACCATGTCTACTGTCTGCTTGTTTATTTCCGAGAGTTTATTGTAGGCGTTTGTGTTGGCTTTTTTCCACTTTTGCGATTCAAGAATATAAATGAAGATTGCGGCTACTAATATTGCTGTGGTTATCGCCGCGAGGGTCAATCCGCTTTGAGATATGAGCATGACTATTTGTGACCATGTCTTTATTGGTTGCCAGTGGCCGACAATATGCCTAGCCACAGCTGTCAATTGTGTTTCTATGCTGGGGAGTTTCTCAATAGAGTCTGGAAAGGCAATTACACTTATTTTTACGTATTTATGTTGAGATGTTTGGTTAACTGTGAACTGGCCTTCCTCAAACCAGTAGAGCACCGCTTGAGTTTGGTTTGTGTCCTTATAGGTGAAGGCGAAGTATCTGCCTATTACCGGAGGGTTTTCGTTAAGTTTTATGTCTTTCATCTCATTTTGAGTTACTCTTACCTGATAGCCTTGAGACAATGGCCATGTTATTAGGCACACCTCCCATCTATGTAGGGATGACATTGTTGCTGCAATTTCAATTGCAACCCAGATCACTTCTTCAGACTGGTTGGTAGGCGAGTATAGGTAGAGTAGGGACATGTCTTGTTTGGCTATTTTCTCGAAATCTTTATCGCGGTAAGCGAAGGTTAGGGTGTAACCATGGATTTGTGGCAAAATTTCTGTTGTTACTTGGTGCCCTGAAGTGGTGTTCACGATCACTATCGGTTTAGTTTCAGCCAGGGCAAAGACAGGCGCCTGTATCCACATTAGAAGAGTTGCAGCAAAAACTACAGCGACTATTTTTGTGATTTCAAGCTTATTTATGCTTTTTGTGGGGAATTTTAACAGTCTTCCACATGTTAAACAGAAATTTTCAGTTGGTAGATTTAGAGTGCAGCTTGGACAGTTTACTATGGGACTTTTGAATATTTGGGCTTTGAAAATTTTTTCTGAAACCAGCAGAAGCAGAATTGCGCATAAAAATATGAGGGCCCAGCCGCCTAATAAGTGGAACGTTTGCAGCGCTAACTCTTCGCCGTAGTAATAGCCCAACATAAGAATTATTGTTATACGGATTATGTTGAAGGCGTAAATTATTGGTATTCCGGTTATGATTATTGCCAGTTTTTTCAACGTTTTGTCTCTGGTTAAGTAGGCTATGAAAACTGCAAATATTAAGAAGCCTATGAGGCTGTATATGCCCGAGCATGCTATGTCCACAGTAAAGTTTAATGTTGCGCCATTTGGCCTCGTTATCACTATTGTTGGGTTGCCATATGCACTTGTGATTTTGGATGATATTCCGAAAGCTGTTGCTAAAGCATTTGAAGCCTCCGAGCTTATTATTGAAAGCGTTGCGCCTAACGTGTATAGGATTTCGGATGGCGGCGGCATTAAAAATATTAAAAACGCTATTGGAAAGGCCAACTGCCTTAGCGTCTGCAAGTTAAATAAAATCAGCGTTAACCCAGCTACGAATATGGGAAAAGCTAACGTATGATACTCTAGTGGCGTGAAAGTGTAGGAGCCATGCCAATAAAGTAAAATGGCAGTCGCCGAAAGGAGTATGCCACCGATTAGTGGAATATGCCTTATTTCCCTTCTTTCATGTTTGTGTTCAATTTGGGTGACAGCTTTGAGCATTTTTCTTTTGCGGTAAACCAGATAGACGAATAATGCTGGTATGATGATCAAGTGGCTTGTACTCTCATTTTGGAGGGCATCGGTGAAAACTAAATTTAGGTCTTGATAAAATATGGCTACAGTAGCCATGGTTATAGCTGCGACTTTAGCCAACCATGAAATTTGAATTATTTTTGGAAAATTGAAGAGTTTTCTTTGCATTTTGGACATTATCCATAAATTTTAGCAATTTTTGCTTAAAGAGTGTCTGGCTTGATTCGAGTTAAGCCTGGCACTTTATCATATGCCTTGTCAAACGAAATTATTTTTCTATCTAAGTTTAGCGCTGTAGCTGCGTAGTGGGAATCAAAGAACGTAAGATTTAAAGTTTGCCTCAAGTATACGCTTGCAACAGCCGTATCAGGAGTTAACGGCACATATTTGACGTATGGTAGAGCTGCCAAGGCGGCTAGATCCTTTAACAGTTTTTCTTCCATTTTTTCGCTTCTATAAATCAACTCCATTTCAATTAAGCTGACACTTGAAATATGAACGCTTAGTTTTCCATCCTGAAGTTTTTGAAATAGCCCCTCTGCAATAGGATGATTGGGATCATACTCATTTAAATAAGCAAAAATAACGTCATTCTCCAAAAGCGGCATTATACTATCAACCCTATTATTTACCCGCTTCTTTTTCGGCCAAAAGTTCCGCCTGTCTCCTTAACTCTTTAAACGATTTTCGAACGTTAAAAGCGCCATGAAGTAACCGGAAAGGATCGGAGGGCAAAGGAATTATTTTTACATGATCGCCAGCATTTATAACCAAAACCTTTTTTCCAAAGTTAAGGGATTCCCTAACCTCTTTCGGCAGAGTTATCCTACCCTTATCATCAAGCTCCATAATACTCATATTCCCACCAAACAAAATTTTAAGCATAAGTGGGATTTATACCTTTTTGCAAGAAATAGCGCACATTACTTAGCACAGTTATATGCGATAATTTGTATTGAACACTTGTCCCAACTTTAAGAACCGAGAATTTCTCCAATGTAGGTGCAGTTTGCTATGTGGTTCATTATTATATTTACCCATATTTGGCCATAATCTATGCTGTAGGAAAGGACACTTCTTGTATCCTAAACCTTCATCTATGACACCCACTGTGACTTTAACGGCTTGGTAGGGTTCTACAAGGGTGAACTCAGGTCTTGTGACGGCCAATGGAAACTAGGTAAAGCGGGATTGGTGTGAATGCAAAGCGAGAATATTGCGGATTTTTTGCGCGCTTGTTCCGTTCCATTCTTCAAAATCTTCGCTGAGTACATTTGCATTTAGGTTCCATGCTGATGCTTCAAGAAGGAGCTGTTGAATCACTGCTCCAGCATCCACTTCAATAAACATATGGGTGTCCTATCGCATATGTTTATACACTCTACTCCATAAGCGCTTGGTGTTGTTCTGTGATATGTATTTTGATATGTAACGTTTGTGTGGCCATAAGCTGCCCACAAAAGTTGAGAAAGCTCCTGCGGAGACAGATCTTCAGTAGAACATGTTTTTGTGAACACAATGTTCTTCAAAGCATCTTCAAAAGATAATTGACTGTACTGGACAGGGAAGATTTCCCCTAACGATATCGTAATTTGAGCCGCTGCGGGGTAATGGTTTCCAGGATAGCCTAAGGGACAAACCAACAACGGAAATAGGGTGCTGGGCAATTTAGTAAGCCTTTAAGTTACTTCTCCAATTCATCTTGTTTTTATACTGTTCTGAGCCCGGAGAAATTAGCAGCGTTTGTAAAATGATAACTAATGCCTGACCCGTATGATGTTCTATCTGATGTAACTTCTTGAAGATATAAAAGTTAACATGACAAAAGAGCTTCTATTGATCATGTTATGTTAAGTCTGCGTAAAGCAATTGTAGATTCAAATGTAGTTGTCGGCGGCGGCTATACAATCTGCGTGGATTATGCCTGTGTAGGCGCCCCATACCCATCCAACATTTATTATGTCTGCTCTGTCGGCAAATTGCCTGTTGAGTAGCGTGCAACGTTCCACTCCGTCTATGTAAAGTCGCAATTCACCATTTATCGAATGTCTGTAATATTTTATTTCAAAACAATACCACTGGTCAACATTCAATGTGGTAATGTAGTCGCTTGTTTCCCAAGTTATCATATCAATTAATCTTATTTTTTGTATGTTGTCCTCGTTTATTAATTCAAAACCAGCAAGAATTGCTCCATCAGACCTTCTAAGCAGTAGTGGAATCACATTGTCGCCGGGGTTTTGGGGTAAAGCAGAAAACTTGAAGTAACCCCTAACGTAAAGCGTGTCCGACTGCGCTAACCCCGTCTTACTAGCATAATCAAATTCGGCGTCAGCTTTTAAACAATATGCACCGTGATGGCTCGTTGTGTTGACGACTTCAGGCTCACCTGCAGTATAATCCCAAGCGCTGAAGTCTCCGCTTTCAAAGCTATCTTTAAACAAAAAATGTATTCCTTCACTTTTTGTATCATTAATTTTTGCGTAGTCAAAGTATGTTATGAAATTTTTATCATCCGTCCATGTTGCGCCAACCCTAACAAGCACCGCGTTATTAAACATCATTTCAGTAGTGCTGCTGGCAAGTAATATCCCGTTTACCCAGAGCCTTGCAACACCGTCTCCATTTCCAGTCTTTC
>JAWCEH010000118.1:0-8255 GCA_038859955.1 Bathyarchaeia archaeon
GCCCTCAGCTCCAAAGCAACAGCCAGCTTAATCTGGCTTAGCGTTAGAGTAGGCCTGAGTTTTCTCTTGTCCCCTTTCCCAGCATGGCCACTTTTATTATTACTATTGCTCATTAACCCAAGACAATCTTCACTTTTACCCATTACATATCACCCCACTCATTTGTCTTATTTGTCTTATTTTAAGACAAAGCTAACATATAAATCTTTCGCTTAAAGTAATCTTTATAAATAAAACAAGACAAATAATTAATGAGAATCTATGGGCAGAAAAACTTGGTCAACAAGATTGGATGATGAAGCAGAGAGTAAAGTAATGGATTTAGTTAAGAAGACAGGTCTAAAGGAGGCTGAAGTTTTACGACGATTAGTATTAATTGGGCTGAAAAACGTTAAGGAGCCTGCAGATCTTCTTAAAATATAGATGAAAAACCTTTGTGATGCTTATGCATATACTGCTTGTTGAACCTAAGTATTATTCACAGTACCCTCCCCTTGGTTTACTCAAAATCTCAGCTTATCATAAGATGTTAGGGGATACCGTTGAGCTTATTCATGGCTGCGGGCTCCCTAAATATAAGCCAGATCGCGTTTATGTAACAAGTCTCTATACTTGGGCCTGGAGACCTGTTTGGGAGGCAGTCCGCTTTTATAAAGCCATGTATCCTAAGGCTGAAGTTTGGCTCGGGGGCCTATATGCATCATTATTGCCAGATCATGCCGCCAAGTCTGGGGCCGATTACATACACGTGGGGCTATTTAGTGAGGCTGAGGATCTCTTACCAGACTATGCTATTCTTAGTGAGTCTGAGCGTTGGAGGAACTGGGATGGAAGCATAGTCTTCACATCGAGAGGTTGCAATAATAACTGCGGTTTCTGCGCAGTTCCGCTGTTAGAGGGCAAGATCAACCTGGCCAAAAGAAGCATAAAGCATTTAATATGGCCAGGCCATACGAAGATCGTCCTGTGGGATAATAATCTCTTACAGAGCCCATATTGGAGAGATATATTAAGTGAGATAGAAGAACTATGTAGAGATAGAAATATGAAAGTTGACTTTAATCAAGGGTTAGATGCTGCTCTAATAACTGATGAAGTTGCTGAGAGACTTAGTAAGCTGAGATATCCAGGAAGGATTAAAGTTAGACTCGGCTATGACTACAAAGCTAAGGGAAAGTTTGTTAAAAGAGCTATAGAGCGCCTAAATGCGCATGGTATAAAAGGCAGGAGTATAATGGTCTACACTCTCTACAATTATACTGATGATCCGGAAGACTTCTTCGAGAGAGTGAGAAATGTTCTGGAGTGGGGTGCCTGTGCTTATCCAATGCGTTACGAACCAATATTCGCACTAGAAAAGAACAAATACATTAGCCCAAAGTGGGATCCACAAAGACTTGAGATGATCCAGAAGTTTAGGAGGATAGTTGGGAGCGGTGGAATCCTCCCACCTTACAATGCTCTTATTGAAAAGTTCAAAAGAGCGAAATGTTTCGATGAAGCCTTCAGCATATGGAGGAAAAAGCAATGAGATGCGCCTGCTGCGGATATGAAATCGTAGGTAATTCTCATAAAATAGCAGCAAATAAATACGTGTGTGAGAGATGTTGGAATAATCCATTTCTTTTTTTTCCTAAAAAATTGATTGAATTTGAAACTATAAATTATGTTTCAATTTTTTGCGACAAAATATTTTGTCGCAAAACTTATATACTTGAAAATGGATCCTATAACAAAGAGGGAGGTAATATGACAGAAAGAGAGGACACAATTAAAGTGCCTGTCATAGTGTTTGAGCAAAAAGGTGTTAGGAATTACCTAGGCGTAATGAAGGCAAGGGATATTCTTGATGTATGGCATGTTGACAGGTTTATCGAGAACCAAGTTATTTTTCGAGGTTACCAACGACAAGAAGAGGAAGAAAGAATGCGACAAGTCTATGAATATATTGAGAAATGTCAAATACCAATAATACCAGCTATCCTTGCAAGTCTCAGGATGGGCTCCTTTAGTAAGACTGATTCTAATACTGGTATACTTGAAATACAAAGGGTGCCAGGCGCCCTAGAAATCGTCGACGGACAGCATAGAATTGGTGGTTTTTGGGTTATTAAGAGACTACTTGAGGGGGAGAAGATTGGAAGAAGAAGAATAGCAAAGGAGGAGATAGAAAGGCTCAATGATCTCCTTGACTTTGAAGTGCCTGTACATTTTATAGATGCAAATGCTGCGGCTAAACATATGGAAGATCTTATAGATCCGGAAGCTAAGGAAAATATGCTTAAAGAACTAGGTAAGGAACGATTAGGTCCTGAAGATGTCGAAAGGGTTCATTTCTTTGTAATAAATAAGACGCAGAAAGCTATAAGACCTTCATTAAAAGATACCTTAAGCTACCTTATATATGCAAGCGGTATAAAAGGGATACCAATAATAGAAAAAGAAAAATGGAAAGCCGAGATCGCAACGCCGCTCACATTGGACCTTCATTTCGATTCCGATTCCCCATTAAGAGGCATGGTTAATATTAGTGGAGCAAGGGGGCTCCAAAGACCAGTGCAATTAGCGTCGTTTGTTAAATCGCTTGAACCGTTAGCTAAAAATGAAAAATTCACCGCTTTATCACCCTCTCAAAGACTTAACTTTCTAAAAAATTACTGGAGATGTGTTAGTAAGCTTATTCCCGGCGCTTTTCAACAAGATACTCGTAAAGACTATCTAGTTCTTAGAACTTTAGGAATATATATCTTAAATAGGTTAGCTAATGATATAATAGATTGGTCTGCAGAAAAAGGCATTAAGGAACTATCAGAAGATCACATAATGTCTTACTTGGAACCTCTTAGGGAATTTAATTGGAAACGAGATTCACCAATTTCGAGTTATGGTGGAGAGAAAGGAGTGCGAGAAGCATATAAAGAGGTAATAAAGTTCTTATCCGAGAAGGGTATTCCAGAGGCAAAAAAGAGATATGAGGAGTTAACTAAGAAGAGATAACATTCTAAAATCTCTTCTTTTTACAATATGCGATCAGGAGAAAACAATCGTGACAAATTATTTCAAGTTCATTTTAAATGCATTTAAAATTACTCAAGGAGATACCGAATTATACATTACTATCATGAAAGCGTCCGACCTGCTAAGTTATGCTAAAATTGATCGATGGAGTGAAAATAATCCTCTTGGATATCAGAGACCTTTACTAGAGAGACGAGTAGCCAAAGCAACCAATTATTTGCTTTTTGAGGACAAAGTCTTTCCTACAAGTATACTTATAAACGTTAGAGGGGAAGTCGAATTTTCACCAGCATGCAAAGTGGGGGATTTTGGAGAATATGGTATTCTTAAAATACCTAAAAGGTCCCTTCCATTCTGGATTATTGATGGACAGCATCGATTAATGGCCATTGCTTTAGCGGCCAGAGAAAGGCCCGAGTTCGAGAAGTATCCAGTTCCAGTCACATTGTTTTCGCTGCGCGATAAGTACAGCGAAATGAGGATATTTTACATAGTAAACAGTAGACAAAAAAGCGTTTCTACATCCTTGGCACAACGTCACCTCAAAGCGTCGATCTCAAAGAAGGGATTGGAAGAAATCAAGAAATATGAGAGTCAAAGAAAAATTATGGCCGCTGTCGCTCTTACTATTGTGGATATCCTCAGGAACGATCCCGATTCCCCATGGTATGAAAAAGTTCTCCTTCCAAGTGAAAAAAGAGGAAAACAACATATAATAACTCAGACATCCTTCGCCGATTCTATTGGGATTTTATTGAATAAGCTCCCAGAAGAAGATTTTAGTATCGATAAAAATGATGTGTACCTAATGAAAATTGCTTCACTTCTTAAAGACTATTGGATTGCGTTGAAAGAGATATTTTTTGAAGCCTTTGAATTTCCTGAAGATTACACTATTCAAAAAACCGTTGGATGCTACGTTTTTCACATGCTTTTTCCCCATGTTTATATGCTCTTAAAGAGAAGCGGAGATTTTTCGAAAAATAAAATTAAAACAATCCTCATAAAAACTTTTGAAAACTTTTCCAAAGCAACTGGTGTAAAAGTTGACAGTGAGTTTTGGAATAAATGGACTGGTGATCCGTTAGCAACCGGAACAGGAATGAAAACAATAAGGAAGCTAGCAAATCTATTCGTAGATTCGTTACCTCTAAGCTAGAGAGTATTATTGTGAACACGTCTCATTTGGAGGGGGCACATTAGCTTTGATTCATGTAAAACTTTCAGGCATTATAGCATACTTCAATAACTTATGCAAGTATCCTAGGACCTCATTATCGTCTCAAATTACTACTAAAAAGATGAGTAAAGTCATAATTTGCTTATAAATAGAGGGGGTAGTCAGGGTGAATCCTTTACAAGAGAGGATTTTAAAGTTCCTTAAAGAGGGGCTAAGTAGTGGTCTTCTTACCCTTAACGACTACAACGCTTTATTATCTGTCCTGGAGGAATCAAGTAAGGTTACGACAATCCATCCAAAACTCTATGCAGGGTTACTAAAGGACTCCATTGAATCTTTTTCTGAGATGACTGAGGAAGCTGAAAAGGAAATCTCTAAATTTAAAACGATTCTGGAAGATAGAGGACTAGAAGTAAAGGAGGTGGTCAAGAATGAAGAAATGTGGTCTATTAAGGCTCTTGGCGCTGATGCATCAAGTTATCCTCTGCCTATAGCCACGGCTAAGGTTGCTCTTATAAGTGCTATAGCTCTTAGGGAAGAAACGCAGCCTATGATAATGAGAGACATAGTTAAGGTGAAGAATAATGTTATGACGAGTAGAGAGTTTAAGTTTTACTATCAAGTTCAGGCCGAATCTTTAATACCAGTAGCCTGTATTAGACACATAGAAGAGCTTGGAAAACCTGAGAGCGTTATCGTTGACGGTCCTCTTAGCGCCTCAGGACTTTTAATAAACGTTCCTTACAGACGCGGTCTTAAACCTGAAGTTTATGGGGAAATACGACGAAAATCTCATCAATTAATTAGAATTAGAGATCAGCTTATACAAAGGTGCTTTGAGCTTGGAATTCCAGTATTTTCTGTCGTTAAAAGATGTACTTCTCGACATTTCATGGCCTGGTATGGACTCAAAGATATTTGCCCTTATACTGATCAATTTATTTTTCAGCAATTACTCAATTACGGGCAAAGAACGCAAGCAATATCGATTTCAAAGGCCATTGAAAAACAGGGGGCTGAACTTTTTGCAAGATTTAATGAAATATATGGTTTCTATATTAAGACTTCAAGGAATCCATTAACTCCGCCAATTAGAGTTGAGTACCCAGAGTATCTACGAGGAAAAGAAGATTGGATTGCAAGTTATGTGTTAACGACTTCATTAACAACTTATGAGACTGAGTTCGATGGTTTACCGAAAATAGTCTGCTTAGCTCATAAAGATTCAAAGATAACAAAGGCAATAATGAAGGAAATTTACAGAAGGGGAGTAATAAAAATGTTGGACGAAGGTAAGAATATTAAGCTTTTGGGATTAATATGGGGATATTCCCTTGAGTAAAGGGGGAGACTAAATGTTAAAGGAAATAATTAAATCCGCTGAAATTGTTGGAAATGTATTTTCAAGGTACACGTATGGAATAGATAAGGTATATATAACTTTAAGGAAAACTAAGAAATTACCTCTAGGTTCTTATGTCTTTGTTTTAGATGAAGATGGTTTACCGATAGTCTATCAAGTCGCCTCGCCAGAATACTACAGATATGGTTACGACTTTGAGAAAAGACTTATAGCGCATGGAAGCATTTCAAAGGATGAGTCACATACATATGACTGCATTGGCATATTGGTTGGCAAATTATATGAAGACGGAAAAATCGAGCCTCCAAAATATCCTATAGTTCCTTTATCAGAAGTTTATATTTGCCCACCTGATCTTGTTAAACTTATTACAGAGCCTAATACAAATTATAAAGTTAAAGTAGGAGAAGATCCGCTTACATCTCAGCCCGTATATATAGATCTGAGGCCTCTTATTAGGCAAGGTTTATTAATAAGCGGAGCGCAAGGGACTGGGAAAACAACGGCCCTTTTAACCTTAATATTTAGATCCTTGGAAACGTTTCCAAACTTACGATTTATGATACTTGACTGGACGGGCGAATTTAGGCCATTATTATCTCTTAAAGATAAAGGTTTTAGAATATGTTTGATGCCTTGGGATAAATTCATAGTAGGTTTAAAGATAGAGGACCCCGAGGCAATGATGCGCTTGATAGGGGAAGAAGACCCAAGAGCGAGGGCTGGAGCCCCAAGTGAGGTAGTATTTGCAGCGCTAGTACTTTGTAAGAAAAGAGGAGAATTTCCAACAAAAGAAAAAGTTAAGGATAAAATCAATCAGTTGCTCCGTAGTGGCCGGAGGGAGGACACTATAAGTGCAGCTCTTAGCATTGTGGATGAAGCTGCACATATCCCAGAGAAAGAGCCTCAAGAAAAAATGAGTAAAAACGAGATTCTTCAGAAAATTCAAGAAAATAATGTTCTAATTATAGATTTCACCATTACTGAGAGTAAGGAAGTGCCTGATGACTTTGAAGTTAAGAAGAGAATGGGTATATTCTTAGCTAAATGTGTATGGGAAGAAGCCACGCAAAATAGGGAGTTTGGTTGTATAATTGTCTCAGATGAAGCTCATAGGATCGCGCCTGAAAAATTTTATGGAGGTGAGATGGACCCTGTGTGGATGAGGTTAGCAACTGAAGGTGGTCGAAATGGGTGTCCATTATGGCTTGTTGCAAGACGACTAAGTCTTGTAAGTAAGGCCGTGACAACAGAGCTGCAACAAAACTTCATATGCTTTAATGTTGAGGACGTGGACAGAAAAAGAATTATTGAGGATTTAGGTGAAACATTCGCGAGCCTATTGGGCGCGCTTCCACCTGGAGAGGCTCTGGTGAAATCGGCTGCAGGATTTAAAGTTCCAGGTCAGGTGAGACATATAAAGTTTGATAAGATACTGGAACCATCATCAGTAAAGTACGGATTAGAAGAAAGATTTAAGTCTATAAACTTGGCTAAAGGAGGAAAGCATGTTTAACGTAAATATCCTAAATAACTTAATAGCAAGCAAAGTTTATTCAACCTATTAAGAAGTACACTTAATGAAAATAATTTCGAAAAGCTGATGCGCTTTATTTGCTCACATCTATAAGCCGTTAAAGATACCCTAAATGATGAGTTCACTTATAGGGAGTTTTCATGATACGATGAGGTGGAGACAAGATGCTTGGCTTTATTAAAATGCTGCTTGGACGTAGGTCATTTATAGTGGATAAGATTTAAATGTGAAGTCGGCCCAAATAGCATAGCTGAGTAAGGAAAATCCTCAGGAATCCTACAAAAGGATTAGAAAGCACTCTAATAGTAAACGGTATATTCAACATCTCCGTTCAAGAATCCTATAAAAAGGTTAGGAAAGTTGTCTCTGTAGGTGCGAGATCCTTCTCATGGATGTCAAAAGAGATTAGGCTCCACCTTTTTAGGAGATTAAAATAAGGTAAAGTTAACTTGGGCTCCCTAAACAGCTCAGGAATGAGTAAAAAATCTTTTCAGAGCAACGTTTTACTGCATATAATTTTAAATTTTATAGGCGGCATTAAGCATAATCTAATGTGGTGGTCGAATGAGCCAAACCCTTTCCCAAAAAGAAGATAGAAAGACATATGAATTAAGCGCTTTAGGTGGGGAAGGGATTTGGACCCGTGATGTAGGTGCTGGCCCGCGGCACCATTATTTCGGCCTGCGACATCTCCACATATTTTCTCTTTCTAAAGAATTGAGCCATTATATTCTGATTTTCCTCATAGTAATCTGGTTTAAATGGTGTCGGGTTTGATACGCATTAAACCCGGCACTTTATCATATACTTTGTCGAATGAGATTATTTTTCTATCTAGGCTTAGTGCTGTCGCAGCATAATGTGAATTGAAGAACGAGAGGTTTAATGTCTGCCTTAAATATACGCTTGCAACGGCTGTATCAGGGGTTAATGGCACATATTCTACATGCGGTAAAGCCGCCAAGGCTGCTAAATCCCTCAGAAGCCTTTCTTCCATCCTCTCGCTTCTATAAATTAGCTCCATTTCAATCAGGCTAACGCTTGAGATGTGAACACTTATCTCTCCTTCCTGAAGTTTCCTAAATATTCTCTCCGCAATAGGGTGATTGGGATCATACTCGTTTAGATAAGCGAAGATGACGTCATTTTCCAAGAGC
>JAWCEH010000119.1:0-8238 GCA_038859955.1 Bathyarchaeia archaeon
TAGCGGGGTCATACAAAACTCTTTGCTCCGGAATAATTAAGGGATTGGAACTACTTGGGCTATCATCGATCAGTCTCATTCCTCCAGGAAGCATATTTGTTCAAGGAAAGAAAATCTCTGGTTCCGCGCAACTAAGGAGAAGAAACGTTATACTACATCACGGAACGCTCCTGATTAACTCAGACTTAAACATGCTGAAAAAAGTGCTCTACAACAAAGAGAAGAGACGAGAAAGCACAAGCATATGGAGCCCAGTTACCAACATCAGAGATGAACTGAACCGAGAGATAACAATGACTGAAATAAAAAACGTATTAATCCGCGGATTTAAGGAATCCTTGGGTATAGAGCTAGAATCAAGAAATATTGAATCTGTAGAAAATGATATTGCGTCTAAAATTTATTATACCAAATACTTAATTTTGGAATGAGAAATCAGAAAATATTTATAAAATATTAGTGCTAATTTTTACTCGATCTTTTCCACCGGCGGAACGCCATCTTTACTCCATCCCCTAACCGCATAATATTCATCCAGCATCATGTTAAGTTCCTCCCGGCTAATAATTTGTCCAGCAGATTCCCCCTCTTCCAGCTTCTCGTGCATAATGCGATGTGGTAATACATCATCTTCTCGAGAAATACCGCATCTAACGTTAAACATCCTCTTGAGATTATATACTCTCTCTCCAGCCTGGAGCAGATGATCAAGAGTTACAGGTATACTCGTGGTAAGCGTGTATAAGCCAGGTATATGCCCCGGCGCTATGCCGAGAAACTTGCATATTATCAGTGATTCGAGAACCTCATGCCAATTCTGGAGAGTCGCCAACACTTTTCCCTTATCTTTAACTTCGAATCTGTTTAGGCGCTCATATATTTTTAGGTCAGGCATTCTTTCACCCTGCTCTATACGATGAATTAAGCCTTGCAGATGACATGCACCCCTATTTGATACAGCATATTGTAAGCCCATGCCTTTAAATGCACGGGGGTCATGCATGGGTATTTCAAGCCCCTTAACATGCAAAGCAAATCTCTCGGATCCCTTCCCTATAAGCTCAGATGCCCTCTTCACACCTTCAGCCAAAATATTACCTAAACCCCTTCTTTCACCTATAGCCTCAATAAGTCTAATTACTGCTTCAGGGTCACCCCACCTTAAACTAAGGTCATCTGCCTCTTGACTCGTAATTATACCCTTTTCATAACATTCCATCGCAAAGGCTATACATACGCCAGTCGATATCGTATCCATACCATAGTAATTGCATAGATGATTTGCTTTAACTATCACATCTAATCTATCGTTTAGCAAGAGTGAGCCTAAGGATGCGAGCGACTCATACTCTGGTCCCCTCTTAAGCTCTAAACCAGCGAAGGGACCCTCCTCAATTTTCACATACCTCCAGCAGGAAATTGGACAATTCCAGCATGCCCTTTTACCCCTAACCATCACTTTATTATAATTCTCCCCAGAAATATTCTCAATACTCTTCCATTTTCCCATCGTAAAGTTTTTTATTGGAACATCACCGTACCCATAATGAAGCATTAGCAATTCACCGCTCGTACCATATGAGGCAAATATCTGAGTTGTCGGAAAAGACATTATCTGCGGATATATTCTTCTAAGTATATTTCTTATGCGTTCTGGATCTTTTACTGGAATCTCCTTAGTTCCCTTAACAGCGATCGCCTTTAAAAGTTTTGAGCCCATAACAGCGCCTAATCCACACCTACCAGCCACTCTACCTTCATCATTCAATATAGACGCAAAACGAACAAGCCTTTCACCAGCAGGGCCTATGCAGGCAACCTTAAAATCTTCACCAAGTCTCTTCTTGAGAGTTTCTTCAGTCCTAAAGCAATCCATGCCCCAAAGATCGCCAGCATTCTCTATTATAGCCTCCTCATCGCTTATAACTAGATACGCTGGTTTTTCCGATTTCCCCTCAATTATTATCCCATCGAAGCCCGCTCGCTTAAGCTCCCTAGCCCAGAAGCCGCTTGAATGCGATTCACCCCACGCGTTAGTTAAGGGGGATTTAGCGCAAACAACGTATCGACCAGTACATGGAATTAATGTTCCAGTTAATGGGCCCGTCATGAATACAAGTTTATTTTCAGGATCAAACGGAGAGGTCTCTGGTTTCACCTCATCATAAATTATTTTTGCTGCTAACCCTACTCCACCAACAAACTTCTTTAAAACCTCTTCATTTAGGTTCTCGGTTTTTGTCCTACCTGAATTTAAATCCACCCTAAGAATTTTACCCATATATCCATACATTTTTAATTCCCTTCGACATGCTAAACCTTGTATAATTTCTTTATTAATTCCATATCTTCTTCAGGAATAAGCGGAATATCCCTCTTAAATACGCTGGCAACGAACTGAGTTGTCGCAACTTCTTCCAATGTTTCTACAATTGTCTCAGCTTCTAGAAGATTGCTCCCAACACCTATCACACCATGGTTCATAAGCACGAGTGCTCTAACACCTTCAATGTATTCTCCCACAAGATTTGCCAGAGCATCGGTGCCTGGAAAAGCCCAGGGCACAACTTGAACTTTTCTCAGAACAACCGCTGCCTCAACTGTTATTGGCTGTATTGGTATTCCAGCTAGGGCTAAACCAGTCGCGAATGGATTATGGCAGTGGACAACAGCATTTACATCCGCTCTTTTCTTGTAAATCATCGCATGAAAGGGAGTTTCCACCGAGGGCCTTAAGAACCCCTCTAGAACCCTTCCATCTAAGTCTACTTTAAGCAGATCTTCCGGTTCTAATTCGCCTTTAAAAACCCCGCTTGGCGTTATCCAGAACTCCTTGGCTTCTGGAACCCTGGCGCTAACATTCCCACCTAAAGCTGAGATTAAACCTCTATTAAAAAGTCTCTTCATAGTTTCACATATTTCTTCCTTCAATTCCTCCTCTGTACCAAAGGATAGAAATCCTTCCATTAAGATCACCTTAAAGGCAATTAAGGTCATAATAGTATACCGACGATAATTAAATCTTTTCATGACCTAGTCTAAGCTAAATTTTTATCCTCCATTTCCATGTATTTATTTTGCCCCGATGATTTACGACGGACGGACTGAGCAGTGATGAGCCATTGCAGATATGAGGGGACGTAAATTTGCTGTGTAAAAGTATAATATGCTGAATCTAGGGTTGGAATTTCGCTGACGAACCCCTAGGTAAGCAAAGCCATTTATTATCAGAGCAAAAAGTTAAAGGATTTAAAGGTGTAGTTTCTCTTTATCCTGCTTCTGTTGAGGAATAGCATACGAACAATAAATTATCTCTGATATATATGAATACTAAGGTTAGAGAATACATTTATTCATCTTAGAAGCATATTATTCTTTGAAGTTTATGGAGATCTCTGAGATCGATGCTCTAAAAGGTATTTGTGAGGAAGTTAAGAGGATTGGAAAAATTACTGGCGAACATTTAACTCGTTTATCCGCGCTTTTCGGCTCACGTTTCCAGAGAGCCTGGGAAGCGGTCAAAGATAATAGAGTTAAAAAGTATATTTTTAAGCCAAGCGGCAGAGTTGTTTGGATCGTTGTTGGTAAAGAGAGGGATTATCTTGTTATGCCCGATGCTGAATTCTGCTCTTGCGATGACTTTTACTATCATGTTATGAGCAGAAAAGCCCATTTATGCTATCATTTGATTGGACAAAGAATCGCTGAAGCATTAAGTTGGTATGATGAAATTGAGGAGGGCGACGAATTGTATGACTTCCTAATGAGTGAATGGAAAAAAGCGGTATCTTAAAGCTTTGGATAAAAATCATAAGCTTTTGATACTTTACGCCATCCATAGATTTTAATGTTCATCTTAGCTTCCTTCTACGTAGACCTGCAAGAATCAGGAGGAAACCAGCAAATAGTATTAGGGCGATAAATTGAAAGGCTGTGCGGAAACTGGTTTTGAGGATTGCGATGCTCATTAGAGAAGGAGCTATCACGTTTGCTATTGACCCAGATGAATTATAAAGACTCATCGCCTTCGCTCGATTTTTTTCTTCAACGATGTCCCCAACAAATGCTGAACCAGCTGATGCAAACGCTGCCCAAGAGATTCCTGATAAAGGTACTATTAACGCTGCTTGGGTTGAATTTTGTAGCATTGAGACTGATGCGTTAAAAAGAGAGGCTGAAAATAATCCGAGTAAAATTAGTGGTTTCCTTCCGAACTTATCTGATAATGAACCAAACAATGGGAGTATCGGTATTTCCACCCATGTCGTTAACGCGAGAAGAAGAGTGGCGAGAGCGTGATCTAAGCCAAGTTCACGTTCAAAAAATACGAGAACATACGATATTTTCACAGAGTCGGATATGAAGAAGCATATTGTCGCAAGCCAAAAGACTATGAAAGTTAAACTACACCATTTAAAGTCTTTTATAGCTTCTATAAAATCAACATTTCTTCCTGATGCTTTTTCCGAGCGTTTATCGATCATGATTTTAGATATAACTGCACTTAATAAGTAAAGGAGAGCGGGAACAACGAAGCATTTTCGAATACCAAGACTTTCAATTATTTGCCCTGATAAAGAGACTGAAAGAGCCCAACCTACTGACCCACCCATCCAAAAGAAGCCCATAACCCTTCCCAGTTCCTCTGTTCCGGAAAGTTCGCTGACAATAGTCATAAATATTGGAAAGGCTTGAGATGAGCCTAAAGCCGCCCACAGAATCATTAGTATGACTATTTGCTGGAGATTTGTGGCGAGCGCGTAAAGAATGCATATAAATGATAAAATGAGCGTTCCTGCAATAACATGAAATAGCCTTCTCCCATATTTGTCTGAAACGCTCCCCCATAATGGAGCCATGATGAAACTAGTCAGTGACATTGCAGTCCATATGGGCCCTATTGCTACAACATCAACTCCAAACTCTAAAACATAGAGAGGAAGAATTGGTAAAACAAAACCAGCAGCAGCCATATAGCAGCAATTAAAAACAAAAAGCCCAAAAACCACTTTTTCCACTTTTTTCACCTGATTCCAGCATTTTGACGCACGACGATCTTGGATAGGAGAAATTGCCTAGTTTAAATGTTGTCGCCGCATCTTAAGTTTTTCGTTCACCTATTATAATGGCGGCTTAATATCATATTATTTGCTTTAGGATCATCATTTTTGTAGGCATTTCAAAGTATTTCGGCAAAACATATAAGTAAAACTTAAAATTCTATCATTCTGGAGTTGAGTTAAAAATGGGCGTCGAAGAATTCTTACATGTGTTTGGTTATGGTCTCTTGCCAGCATTAATATTCATTGCATTTGTACTAGTATTTTTATATCTCGTTTACTGCGAGGGAGAAACAACATCTAAAACGCAAAAGGAGAACCCCTGAGGGGTTAGTGAGCGGGATAAACCCAAATTTCACAAATAAAACTATAACGTTTAATATTCTATTCCTCTCCTAGCTTGGATGCCCCTCCTCCAAGGATGCTTTATCTCATGCATTTCGGTGACTAGGTCAGCGCGCTCGATTAATTCTTTAGGAGCATTCCTACCAGTTAGGATGATTGTTGTAGACTCCGGTATATCGCTTAAAAGATCAAGTACATCACTAAGTTTAACTAATCCAATTGAGACTGCAAGATTTACTTCATCTAATATTAATAGGCGAGGTTTTCTTTTAAGGGCTTTCTTCGCAAATTCAAGTGCCCTCTTTGCCAGTAAATAATCAATTGGCTCGGGCTTCTTTAAGTCTATGAATTCCTTGCGACCAAATTGATGAATCTCGTAATTAGGTGCAAGTCTCTTCCAGATTTTATATTCACCTATATCCTTTCGGCCCTTCATAAGCTGAATTATTATCACCTTATATCCGTGTCCAACAGCCCTTAGAGCGAGACCGAAAGCTGTAACAGATTTACCTTCGCCATCTCCTGTATAAAGGTGAATAAAACCCAAAATGCATCACCGAATAGATATCCATTTGCAAGTATATATGTAACACTCTGTAACTTTACTCATAAAATCCCAACAACATTCAAGGAGGATTTGGTAGCCCGGGAGAGATTCGAACTCTCGTCAGCGGGTCCAGAGCCCGCCATGCTTGACCGCTACACCACCGGGCTTCATGTGTATTACACACTATTTATGTAAGATCAAGGGATTTTTATTTCCTTTTTTGTCCACACTAAATGTTGATTTTTCGGGTTTATTTTATAAAGTGCGCTATTAAATCTTTTCTTCTCTGTCTAATATTTAGTGCTATGTCGGTTACGGATTTAAGCGCCTTC
Organism: Bathyarchaeia archaeon; assembly: GCA_038859955.1. Classification (GTDB taxonomy): domain Archaea; phylum Thermoproteota; class Bathyarchaeia; order Bathyarchaeales; family DTEX01; genus DTEX01. The sequence continues at coordinate 6,285 of JAWCEH010000119.1, forward strand.
TCAGCCTCCTGGCTCGAAACTTCTTTAACGCCCAAAACATTAATTGCTCCCTCATATACTTTAATGGGTGACTTCTTTGATTCACTCAAATATTTTAGTATTGTCGCGTAATCAAATCTCACTCCTTCCAGAGTTGACGCGAGATAAGTGTAGCTTTCAAGCGCATCAGCTAACGTATGAAACATGTAATTAGATGATTCAATGGGAGTAGATTCATCAATAAGATCGCTTACTCTAGCAACTAGACCCCTAAGAAAAATCTCACGCCCATAGTAACTGAGTTTATAACCGATCTTAGGATGTATGTTTCTAGGTAGAGGTAAGCTTGCCGTGATAAAGTCAATCATGCCCCTCCATGTTGATAAAAGCGAATCGAGCATTATTTTCACATCTGTCTTGCTACGTCCAGCGAAACCCGCTAAGTTAATATAGGTCTCATACAGGGTATACATGTCTAGAGTTTTAGATGCGGACTCAAGGTTCCTAATAAAGAAACTATTCAAAACAGGTTTCTTACCTATCTCAATTAGAATCTTCATGAGAGCCCAGAAACCCTTGATGGAATTAGCTTTTGCGCTTCGGTAGTCACCTCTATTAAGGGCTAACCTTGCTCGGCTAAGGAAGGTGTCAGCCTCAACAAGATGGGCTTCAGTTCTAATCTCAACTCTTTCAGGTCTCAAATAAACCTTAGACATCAAATCTTTAGCCCTTGTTAATGAGCCATCGCGATCAAATAAAACTTGTAGTTCATAGAGTTTCTGGTCTACTTCCGGCGGGACTCTATGAGATATCCAGTGCTTCGGTATATAATTTAAATCTATTAAATAATTATTTATTTCAACCCTTTCGACATACTCATAATCAAAGTCTCTACCTTCAACTATCAAAAGATCTATATCGCTACTTGAAGCCGCCATACCACGGCTCCAACTACCAAACAAACCTATACCAGAAATGGTCTCACGCGCCTCTAAGTCCTCGATAAATGTCTCTAAAACACTGCGGAGTTTACTAGGAATGCTCATTAATCAACCCTCTCTTAAACAGTTTAATAACCACTAGAATATTAACCCTTATTCAACTGATAAGTTTTATTATGAAGACAAAAAGTATTTATGTACGAAGGACGAAACTATATATCGAGGTCCGTGACGGCGGCGTCAATGCAGATAAAAAAGGAGGCGTTACAGCCTCCTAATGAAGCATTGACCTCCAGTTGCGGACACAATTAATGCGGACCTTAGCCCCAAGAAGCTAAGGTCTAAGGTGGGCCTAGCATTAACCCCCCAATGATCAAAGACAATGCGACCACTCCCAACTCCGGTTGATCCTGCCGGACCCCACTGCTATCGGGGTGGGACTAAGCCATGCGAGTCGGCACCCTCCAGCCACCGGGGAGGGTGCGGCGGACGGCTCAGTAACACGTAGCTAACCTACCCTCAGGACGGGAATAACCCCGGGAAACTGGGGCTAATTCCCGATAGGTGAGGAGGCCTGGAATGGCCCTTCACTGAAAGGGGTGCTGGAACCATGCTTCTGGCGCCTGCCTGAGGATGGGGCTGCGGCCGATCAGGTAGTTGGTGGGGTAACGGCCCACCAAGCCTATAACCGGTACGGGCCGTGAGAGCGGGAGCCCGGAGATGGGCACTGAGACAAGGGCCCAGGCCCTACGGGGCGCAGCAGGCGCGAAAACTCCGCAATGCGCGCAAGCGTGACGGGGCTACCCCGAGTGCCGCCCGCTGAGGGTGGCTTTTCCCCAGTGTAGACAGCTGGGGGAATAAGGGGAGGGCAAGTCGGGTGTCAGCCGCCGCGGTAATACCCGCTCCCCGAGTGGTGGGGACGATTATTGGGCTTAAAGCGTCCGTAGCCGGATTGGTAAGTCTCTCGTTAAATCCAACGGCCTAACCGTTGGACTGCGGGAGATACTGCCAGGCTAGGGGGCGGGAGAGGCCGG
>JAWCEH010000120.1:0-8227 GCA_038859955.1 Bathyarchaeia archaeon
ACACGGATGCTGAAGACCTCACCAGGCAGATAGTTGAACAACGCCAACAAATAATATACTTAGAGAAATTCTTCCAGAAATATGTTCCAGGATTCGAAAACTGTAAATTAACAGGCATAGCAAGCTATTTAAAGCTTAGGGAAACAAGACGCATAATCGGCGAGTATGTACTGACAGGCGAAGATGCTGTGCTTGCAAGAAAGTTTGAAGACGGGATCGCCAGATGTGCTATAATTATTGATATTCACCATCCCACAAATCCAAAAGAGGGGTTCATACGGCATATCCATTTGAGAGAACCCAAAGAACCCGCGGTTTGCAGACCAGCACAATGCACAGCAGATACACATAGAATCTGCAGGCCCGGAGGATATGAAGCCCGCGGTAGGCCAGGAGACTACTACGAAATACCTTATAGATGTTTAGTCCCATTAAAAATCGACAACTTAATTGTGGCCGGGAAAGGCATATCAACAGACTTCGCAACATCCTTAATGGGATATCCCCCGCATGGAACAGGACAAGCTGCCGGAACAGCAGCTGCAATATGTATAAAAGATGGAATTATACCTAGAAAACTTGACGGAAAACTCGTAAGGAAAACATTAATAGAACAAGGAGTTCCATTAGATAAAGAACCAGCTTTCTTAAGTCAAATTAAGGAGAAATTAAAGGGAAAGTACGTAGTTGGTCCAGGCGATTCGATTTTTATACTTACGCCGAAAGGTGTTATAGTGGCCGTATAGCCTTACTTTTATTTTTTGGGTTATTTATATGAGTACTAAAAATGTTAATGTTACTTTCTCCTACTCCTATCATCATATTTCTTAGTATAGAGATATTTGAGTTAGAAAACAGCTTAGAAAAAGTTTCTGATCTAGGCAGGATAAACTCTCTATTTTAGCCACCTATTTGAACGATTAATCCATATTGTTCAAACGTTTTCTTAATATATTCCATGCTCTCTTTAGTTGGTGGTTTAGCATAACATTTGTATTCCCTTCCAAGGTATTCATATTTTATTTTGCCATATTCATGGTAAGGTAAAAGATCAACCCTTTCTATGGATTTTAATTTTGATAGAAACTCGGCCGTCAATATTATATTTATTTCATCATCATTGTAGCCAGGTACTATAGGAATCCTTATTATTATTGACTTTCCCATATTATTAAGTTCTTTTAAGTTCCTTAATATTTTCTCATTTGATACCCCTGTATACTCTAAATGTTTTTTAGGATCCATGTGTTTTACATCATATAACAGCAAGTCAGCCTCTTTAAGAACTCTAAATCCAAGGTCTGTTATCGTATATCCACAGGTGTCAATTGCCACATTTATTCCACTTTCCCTACATTTTCTGAGTAAACTATATGTAAAAATATCTTGAAACGTCGGTTCACCTCCACCGATCGTCACTCCTCCTCCAGATGCGCGAAAGAACTCTTCACCTTTCTTAATAAAATTAAATAATTCCTCTACCGTAGTATATTTTCCAAACATTCCTAGCGCTCCTGTAAAACAAACACTTACGCATTTACCGCAGTTTGTACAGATTTTTCTATTTACGTAAAGCTTTTTATTTTGAAAATCAATTTGGATAGCTCCCATAGGACAGATAAATACGCACCTGCCACATGCATTACATTTTGAAGGATCAACTTTAAGCTCAGGAAAAAGATTATGAGCCTCGGGGTCACAGCACCAAATACACCTTAAAGGGCAACCTTTTAAGAACACCGTCGTTCTAATGCCATAACCATCTACAAACGATCCCGTGACTAAATTAAAAATAACTCCTTTTACCTTTTTTGAGCCTTCCATATAAACTTCACCATCTATGGGGTTATTAGAATACTTATATTAAGCCGCTAATTAAAATTTTGCCGTCTGCTAATAAACAATTTTTGAACCATCCAAGTCACAGAATTTTAGGTCTCTTTATAAGATTCGGTTATCCAGCAGGCTCTTTCAATACGTATTTTTAGGAGGACCGCGAACTTTTTCCTTTAAGATTTTCACCTTTTACCATCGATTTTGTCTCTCTTATTCTAAGATTAAAAACTTTAATTAATTTAATAAAGTTCTCATAATTTAAACTTTTTCGGAAAACTCATGTCCGTGATTTCTAGCTAAATTAAGCCTATAGTTTAGGTTCTCTCTAGCTTACGCAAATCCCTTGATAGGTATCCCTGTGTTTATTAAGGATAAAATGAACTGCTTAGATACGCTTATTAAAAACTTCAATGACTTATTGTCGTTCGAAGCGAACATTGCGATAAAATAAAAGGGCGCTACTCTAATTTATGCAGTCATAATTTTAGCTCCATTATCTTATGACAATATCTTAAAGGACAATAATATTAAATACTATCAACAAATCATATTTAATTCTAAAAATTAGCTGGGTGCTTTACTTGAACATGCGAATTAAGAAAATGAAAGAAAAAGTATTGAGAATCCCTCAAATCTGTATTGAGAGAGTTCGTTGGTTTACTGAGTCTTATAAAGAAACCGAGGGGCAGCCTCCTATAATTAGGAAGGCAAGGGCTCTTAAAAAGCTTTTTGAAAACATGCCAATAGATATAGAGGATGAAGAATTACTTGTGGGAAAAACCACCAGTAAAACGCGAGGGGGGCTTATATGCATGGAGCTTAGAAATTGGGTTTTGGACGAATTGGATAAGTTGCCAACAAGAGAGCAGGATCCATTTCTTATAACGGAAGAAGAAAAATCTTTCTTAAGAGAAGCCTTACACTACTGGAAAGGGAAATGCGCATATGATATGCTTATATCGTCGATACCTGAAAGTATTATAAGGAACATTACATCACGTAGACGTAACTTCTTAGAAGCGCATGTAATGCCTTCGGTGACTGGCGCTTATAACATTCATGCAATCCATCAATATGACAAAGTTTTAATAAAGGGAATTAATGGTATCAAAAAGGAAATTGACCAAGAAATAGCAAAGTTAGATTTAAGAAAAATTGATGACTATGAAAAATATTTGTTCTATGAAGCGGCAAAAATATCCTTAGACGCCATAATCATTCTTGCCAATAGATATTCAGAGCTAGCTAGAAAAAAAGCAGCAACAGAATCAGATCTAAAAAGGAAAGCTGAGTTGGAGAGGATAGCTGAGATATGTTCATGGGTGCCGGCAAACCCTGCCAGAAATTTCCACGAAGCCCTACAATCAATATGGCTAGTTCATATAGGATTAAGAAATGAAGGATGCATCACAATAGGTTTTGGCAGGTTAGACCAGTATCTTTACCCCTTCTACAAAAAGGATATCGAAGAAAAGAGAATTACAGAGGAAGAAGCTAGGGAACTAATTGCGGAGTTCCTTATTAAGTTAAATGATTGCGCAAGCTTACGTCCACTATCAATTGCACAACTAAGCCCCGGTTATCCCATATGGCCTAACATTGACATTGGAGGCGGAAAGGATGAAATAAATGACTTATCTTATATTATTATGGAGATGGATGCAGAACTTGGATTGCCTGGCACTGAAATATGCATTCACGTTAATGAAAAAACGCCCGACGATTTCTTGAGAAAGGCAATTGAATGTTTAAAGAAATGTAAAGGAAAATTCAAATTTTTCGGTGATGAGACCATAATCAATCGACTTATTCAAATGGGGGTACCATTAGAACGCGCGAAGAACTTTGGTATTGCCGGATGTGCTTCACCTGCAGTTTGCGGATGTACCGTCAACAATATAGCGTTTGTAGTAGATCTTCTTGAGTGTTTAGAGCTCGCGCTAAATAATGGTGCCTATCGAAATACAGGGGAGATCGTTGGGCCCAGAACGGGAGACCCTAGAAAGTTTAGAAGCTTTGAGGAAGTCCTGGAAGCCTTCAAGAAGCAAGTGGAATATTATCTATCTCTTCAAGTGATTGTAAGAAATATTGAGGCAAAGATTATAGCTGCGTACTTTCCCACACCCCTATCCAGCTCTTTACTTGAGGATTGTATTAAGAGAGGAAAGGACATATACTCAGGTGGAGCGCTACTTATGACCGAAGCTATCGATGTTCATTCTCTCTCTAACACAGCAGATGCTTTGGCAGCAATTAAGAAGCTCGTTTTTGAGGAAAAGATTATTACAATGGAAGAGTTAATCGATGCGTTGGACAATAATTTCAAATATTATGAGCATATACTTCACATGATAAATCAGTGTCCAAAATTTGGAAATGACGATGATTATGTAGACTCTATTATGAAGGAGCTAATAGATTATGTCGAAGCCTTAACAAAAAAATATCAACCTTTTATGTTTGCAAATGCCAAATGCGTGGCCATAAGTTTAGCTGGAGCAGCGGCACATATTGGGAGACTTCTTGGAGCTACACCTGATGGAAGGAAGGCTGGGGAGCCGACAACTGAAGCTGGTTTATCACCTCATCATGGAAGAAATATACTGGGTCCTGTTGCCACTTTAAGGTCTGTAATAAAGGTTGGCCCTGAAAGGCTTCATGGCTGCGTTTTGAATATGAAATTCAATCCTAATGCGCTTAAAGACGAGATAAAAATTAAGAAATTTATATCTATGCTTAAAACATACTTTAAGATGGGCGGTTTTCACGTCCAGTTTAACATTGTGGATGCGGCTACATTGAGAGAAGCCCAAAGAAATCCTCAGAAATATGGGGATCTGTTAGTAAGAGTAGCCACGTGGACAGCACGCTTCGTGGAGTTAGCCCCAGAAGTTCAAAATGAAATCATAGCCAGGACGGAATTTCACGAAATAGTTTAATTATTAATCGCTATTCTTTAAAGAAAATTTTACTATTATATGAACAGATATATCATATGTAGCTAATTCAGACATTTCAAAAGATATACTTCCCACAAACTCTTATTTTACTTTCTTCTTCAAGTATTTCATCTTCTATATTTTAGCTCTTCTTCGCTCCGTGGATGTGGCAATATGTACTTTTTGGTATTCGCCCTTCTCTCGCGGTTCTTCTTTCAGCTCTTACCTTTATGCCGATCTATACATTCATAAGCAATGTTGAAGTTATCGGGAGTTTCATCGAATACTTTCCATGTTTCCTTGAGTAAATATCTTTACCCTGTAAGAAACGTGAAAAAACTTAAATACTTGAATTAGAATTCATGAAATCGAGTGATGTAAGAATGAACCGGAAAACTTCAAAAATAATAGCAATATATTGTACAATGCTACTTTTGTTCAGTATATTGCTTGCTCCACTGTTCGGTTCTACTGTATTTGCAGAAGAGAATATACTTAAAATGACAATAGATTGTATACCAAGCTCATTTAATCCACTACAAGCTGCGCGGGTCATTTGTCAAGCTGTTTATTTTGGGGGAGTACTCTATGAGCCTCTAGTATTATATTTGGTTAACGGCTCAATAGTGCCATGGTTAGCTAAGAGCTGGGAGATACTTGACAACGGCACAAGATATGTATTCCATATTGATGAGAGGGCAAAGTGGAGTGACGGAACGCCAGTTACGGCATACGATGTAGAGCTTTACTGGAAATTAACTATGAAGTATGCTTTTCCATCAGCGTTAAGAGGCATCCTTAAAGAAGTTAGGGCAGTAGATATGCACACTGTTGAATTTATAACAACACAACCATGGGCAAGATGGTATGCGGACTTCGGTGGCAGCATAGCGTTGCCATCGCATATATGGGGTAAACTTGAGGACCCCTTAAGTTACGAATTTATAGATGATCCAAGTAAACATGTTACGTCAAGCGCATTTATATACGATTCATTTAAAGTAGGCGAATGGTGGTTTTTCAGGAAAAGACCGGATTACTGGAAGAGAGAATCAATGCCAAAGATTGATGGAATACTTTATAGATATATGCCAGACTACTCGGTTTATCCGTTTGCCATATTGAGGGGAGATGTCGATGCAGCTACCCCGTTTCCATTCTATCTGCTCCCACAAGTAATTGGAAAACCTAACATTGGCATTTGGACATATGAAGTTCCAAGAGCTACAGAGTTTCTAGCTATTAACACTAGACTTTATCCGCTTAATTTGCCTCAAGTAAGACAGGCCATAGACCTAGCAATAGATAAAGTAGCTCTTGCACAATTCTATTGGATGGGTTACGGAATACCTGGCAACAGGTGCTTAGTTAACATGGCAGCTGATCCTGGATTTTATGTTCCCGAAGCTGCTTGGCGGGGCTGGGGTAAAACCCATGAAGAATGTGTTGCCGAAGCAAACAGAATATTAGACGAGCTAGGCTTTATGAAAGGCCCAGATGGTATAAGAGTAACACCTAATGGAACAAGATTAAGCTTCATATTTATAGTGCAAATGGCTACGCCACTAACAGTGAGACTTAGGACAGCTGAAGCTATAGTCGGCTACTTAAAGGAGATTGGGATTGAGATAAGTAAATTCCAGCCTTTAGAAATAGGAGATTACTTCTCAGCATTGTTCCTCGCAAAGAAGAAAGAATGGGGATTTGCAGAAGGATATTATGGTGAGTTTCCGGAGCTATGGTATCTTCAAGTAATCTCGTATCTTTTGCCAGCTATAGGTTTACAACAGGTGCTTGCTACAGGTTGGAATGAAACCGAACCCGAAGTTGCAGCTCTCGTTAGTGATCTTTCAAGAAGAGCGCTTCAAGCATTAAATCGTGACGACCTAGTAAAAGTCGTAAAAGAATTAATAAATATATATAAGGACCATATACCAACAATTTGTTTACTGTTCTTTTCTGGCCGAATACTGGTTTACAGAACAGATAAGTTAACCAATTGGAAGCCTGAAGTTGCAACAATGTGGGGTAGCTTCGGTTATCCACAGCCATTTAGACCATTAATGGTGACCGAGCTTACTCCTATTGGTTGGAAGCCACCTACGGCTCCGCCTACTGCGCCGCCCACCACTCCACCAACTACTCCCCCAACCGCACCACCAACAGCTCCACCCACAGCTCCACCAGAAGCACCAGCAGCCCCAACAATAGAACAAATATTCATCATAGTAATCATAGTGGTGATTGCGGTGGCAAGCTACACAGCAATCAGAGTTAAGAGGAAGGTAAAAGTATAAGTGCCCAAAGATTGAATTTTTCCTTCTTCTCTTTTATTTCGAGAAGAGCGCTAGAGCGAATAGCGAATTAGAAAGAAATATTAAACTTTGGCTAAAAATTTTAAGGTGGAGGGCAAATTATAGGAAGGCCACTATAGGGCCTTCAGGTGTAAGAATCCATATCCAATCTCCCGTCCCAACTATGTACGCGCCTTTAGCATATGCGCTTGGCCCCCAAAGTAGACTTGGTTCTCTATCAAGAGGAACCCCTTGCTCAATTAGCTTTTGTCTCACAAGTTTTCCATCAAGTTTTCTCGGCGTAATCTCATTTTTTATGCATAACGCAGCAGCTAACCCGGCAGCCTACCCAGTTCCGAAGGGTTCGGTCGCTGGTAAAGCAGCGTCAAAGTCTGTAGATATACCTCGCCCAACAACTAAAAGATTATCAATTTTTAGAGGAACTAGGCATCTGTAAGGTATTTCAAACCAACCTCCGGGTCTAGCACGGGCTTCATATCCTCCAGGCTTATAAACCGGATGCGTATCAGCTGTGCATTGTGCTGGTCTGCAAATTGCGGGCTCTTTTGGATCTTTAAGGTGTATATGATGTATGATACCTATCCTTGGATTTGTAGGGTGATGCGTGTCAATTAGATTAAGTTTCCTCGCGATCCCATCTTCAAATCTTCTTTCAAGTACTACGTCCTCAGCTGTCAAGATATATTCGCCAATAATGCGTCTCGTCTCTCTGAGTTTTAGAAGATTGGCTATGTTTGTAAGTTTAGCGTTTTCGAATCCTGGAACATATTTCTGGAAGAATTTCTCTAAGTATATTATTTGTTGGCGTTGTTCAACTATCTGCCTGGTGAGGTCTTCAGCATCCGTGTAGCGACAATAGTAGCTGTGAGCCATATCAATAGTGACGTCGCAATCCTCTTCAGGAAAACCAGATATTGGCACTATTAAACACCCGGGAAAAACATAATATGGCAGATCACCTTTTTTTGAAAGCTTCATCTTCTAGCTCTGCAATAAATGACACAAACGCTGGCAAAGTTCTATGTTTTTTACACCACGCTTCTTCTGCTCCATAATATTTTCGCAAATTTACATGAGTCATCCTGAAACACAACGTTGAGGACATGTTGAGACCTCCATATTCTTTACCACCCGCTT
>JAWCEH010000121.1:0-8219 GCA_038859955.1 Bathyarchaeia archaeon
TTATGGATCAAGAATTATACGGCGCCACCGGGCAACATCACTGTACAGTTTGGTCCTGTAGATCCCGTAAGCCGCGTGTTTTTCATGAGCCACAAAGAAACCATGCAATGGGAAGGTTACGACTTAGATAAAAGTAATAAATTGTGGGGTCCTGTCGGTAAAACACGAGACATCAACTTTTATCCAGCATCTGTTGGAATGGGTTTCTCCGGGCAAATAGGTTTCGTAGCTTACGGTAAACTATATACGGCAGGGTATGGTGGAGAACTTTTCTGCTATGACTCGAGAACTGGTACGCTACTTTGGAAATATAACAACACAGACAGCGGTTTAGAAACGCCTTGGGGGCTTTATCCCTTGTTCATCGGTTCTATTGCCGATGGAAAAGTCTATATATATAGCAATGAACACTCTCCCAACGCGCCATTATACAAAGGCTATAAGGTACGTTGCATAAATGCTTCCACGGGAGAAGAATTATGGACGCTCCTCGGATGGGCTGGTGTTGGAAGTTTTGCTGACTGCGGTTGGCCTGTTGCGGATGGTTACCTTGTCTACTTTAACTCTTATGATGGGCAACTTTACTGCCTTGGCAGGGGTCCAACCGCAACCACCGTTGAAGTTTCGCCAGCAACCGTTTCCACAGGTTCTTACGTCGTAATACGCGGATCCGTCATTGATATTTCACCGGGTACAAAACAACACGAGCAAGCTGCTAGATTCCCAAACGGTGTTCCAGCTGTAGCAGACGAGTGCATGGGCCCATGGATGGAGTATGTCTATATGCAAAAGCCAATGCCCGCTAATGCTAAAGGAGTCTGGGTTAAACTTGACGCCGTGAACGTCTACACAGGGGAGTACATCGACATCGGTGGAACATGCACAGACCCCTATACTGGGATCTTTACGGTTTCCTGGCAGCCGTCCAAAGAGGGCTTATGGTGGATAATAGCTAGATTTCCAGGATCAAAAAGCTACTGGCCATCCTTCGCCCAAAAGTCAGTAATGGTAACGGCGCCACCTGAAGCACCAGCGGCTCCAGCCTACACAACAATGGACATAGCCATAATAACCGCAGTCATCATCGCCATCATAATAGGAATAGCAAATCTCTACATCATGTTAAAAAAGAAATAAAACCATCTCCCTATTTTTCTCTACGGTATTGGGAAAACAGAAACAGATAATATTCCCGAAACGACTTTCATAATCGCTTTTGTTACATAGGCTATCTTTTTCACACCCAAACTTCCTGACATATTCACCTTTATTTTTTACCATTATCTTCTACCGTACCAATTCATGAGCATTTGTCATGTAGTCGGATTTGCCTTATCAAACTTCCTACTCGGATATCCTCACTACGTTATAGCCGCCCTAACAGTAAACTCCCTAACGGAATTTCTTATAGAAAAATCAATCAATTCGAACATTATTCATGTTCAATCCTAATACGATATTGATTTTCACCCTAATCTCCCTTTCATTAGCAGGGTCAAATCATTCATGAACGCTATACATAGGTTACACCAAAGACTCTTCCTAAGCAAAGAAATATGGAATTCGAGGGCTTATACGCATGCCGCCTAGACATACACCGATGTTTGGGATGATCGCCAGCACATTAAACGGTTCCATCTCATTCTTGTCATTTTCAAAAATCTCCAATATTTCAGTAGCGTGCTGCTTAGGCTGCCCAACCTGATTAGGGTAACTTTTTATTCAAAACATTCTAATGCCAACCTTTTATATGGATCTAATAGGGAAGTCGACACATAATAAGTTTGATCGTTACAACCTTTTCACTTTGTCCTCAGCTTAGGCTTAATTGCATCACTCTATGAGTATAATTGTTCAAGCTTAGCTGCCTCAACGTCAACTGCGCTTGTTGATACCTCCAGGTGAACGCTTGTGAAGACTATACTGCCTAGAATGAAACAATGACAATGGTCGCGGTTCACATAGTTCTACTTACCACGTTAGCTACTTTAAAACAAAGCCTTAAAAAGTGAAAAGCAAAGCAATTACAAATGAAATAAATTACTTAGTCAGCAACCAATAAAATTTATCTAACACATCTATAACCTCTAACAAGTAACTCTGAACAAAACCTTGAGCGTTTTCAATATGAAGAAAAAAGCTGGCTTATCAATAACTGTCCTAATAACATTATATCTGATTATGACTGTAGTAATTTTTTACGCTTTCAATGATTCGTCCTCCGAAGTTTATATCGGAGTGGAGTTTCTGTACACGGGCAACATGAATGTCTGCAAAGAGCTTGTTAACAAAACCAAGAACTATACTAACTTAATAGTTGTAGGACTATCAAAAGACATGCAAATATGCTTCAACTCTACGTTGCTTGACCAAGTTTGCGACTACCTATACGAACAGGGAATCAATTTTATTGTTCAACTAACTTCACCTATAAAATTTTCATACGACATAATTGGGTGGATAACCACGGCTATGCAAAAATATAGCCCTAGGTTTTTGGGTATTTACTACTTCGATGAGCCCGGAGGGAGGCAGCTGGACGATGTTTTTACCAGATTTGTTTCAGAAGCTGAAAGCTGGGATGATGTTGCTGAAAAATACATTTTTTACTTACATATTCACTTGAAACCCTATCTTCAAACCGGTGCTAAACTGTTTACGGCTGACTATGCATTATACTGGTTTGATTATAAAGCAGGTTATGATGTAATTATGTGCGAGTTTGGATGGAATCACACTAGAGAAATTCAAGTGGCACTTTGTAGGGGGGCTGCAAAAGCGCAACGAAAGGAATGGGGCGTGATGCTTACGTGGACTTATGTAACTCCTCCCCATCTGGCTTCCGCAGATGAGCTTTACGACGACTTGATCCTTGCATATCATGCCGGAGCAAAATACTTTGTCATATTCGAATATGAAACGATGAGCGATGAACATTTCAAAGTCTTGGAAAATTTTTGGAAATATGTAAAACTTAACCCGAACAGGCATGGGGTGTATAGAGGTGACATCGCTTACCTAGTACCCAAAAACTTTGGCTTTGGCTTCAGAGCTTATAATGACACGATATGGGGACTATGGCGAAACGGTCTAACAGATAAAATTTGGAATGATGTCGTAAAAATCGTGAAAAAATATGGATGCCGCCTAGACATAATTTATGAGGGCGGAATAGTTATGAATACCCATAGCAAGTATAACCAAGTATTCCGATGGAACAAGGTATTGACGGTTAACTAGAAGCTTGCTTTTATAGCCTTAAATAGGTGATGAACAGTCTCTTTGGAGGTAGCGAATGCACACCTCCAACCCTTCGCAAAGCGTTTTAAGATATTTTTTGGACGTAGATAAAACCTCATGAAGGCCAGCTCTCGGATTTTCTCAATATCTTTCATGCTTAACAGCGGAGTTTCGAAGATTGGCTTGGTAGTGTCATATTTCTCAAAGTCTCTCACCCTCAACCATTCGTTTTTCAAAACTTCATCGTAAAGAGGTGTTCCTGGAAAAGGTGTGGCAACATTATAAAATCCAACCTCATCCGGGCTTATTTTTTCTACGAGCCTTACCGTTTCCCACGCCGACTTTTCATCTTCGCCGGGAAACCCTATTATTACCTGCGCCAAAGTTCTGAGGCCTATTTCCCTTGCCCACTTAAAAGCTTTCACCGTTTGGGCAACAGATATCCCTTTATGCATTTCATTTAAAAGCCTCTGGGAGCCGGATTCAACACCAAACCAAACGCCAATACAGCCTGCTTCCTTCATGGCGCGGAGCAAATCTTTGGTAACCATGTCCACTCTAGTACCACATGTCCATTTTATTTCCAGCTTCCGCTTTTTTATCTCTCTACACAATTTTCTAGTCCTTTCTTGGTCGAATGTGAAAAGGTCATCGCAAAAGGCAACTTCTTCTGCAGAATACTTCTTCTCAAGAAGCTCTAATTCGTCAACTATGTTCCGAGGACTCCTTGTCCTGTATTTCCTTCCAAACATTCTCACAGCTGTACAAAAATCGCACCAAAAAATGCATCCCCTGCTTGTTATCACTGGGAATATAAGAGTCCCAGACTTTCGCATATGCTCAATAGGTAAGAGGTCATGCGCAGGGAAAGGTAGATCATCTAGGTTCTCTATATACGGTCTATCTGGAGTTCTCACAATGTTTCCCTTATCTCTATACGTTATACCCAAGACATCATGAATGCTTTGTCCATTCTCAAGTCTCTTTACAATATCCAACAAAGTTATCTCTCCTTCTTTCCTCACAATAATGTCAGCCCACGGGGCCTCCTTAAGAGCCTCTGAATCCCAAAAAGTTACGTGACATCCTCCGAGTACCGTTGTGGCCTCTGGGCATACTTTTTTCGCAATTTTTGTAATACGCAAAGCTGGCTTGTAAGTTAGGGTTGTCGAGGTTATGCCTATGATATTTGGTTGATTTTTCATAAGCTCCCTTTCCACATCATCATACCATAATTCTAGAGCTTGACAATCGATAACTTTCACATCATACCCATTTTCCCGCAAAACTGCTGCTAAGTACAGTAATCCTAAAGATATAAACGGGGCATGTTTATATGCGCCAATAGGATATGGCGGGTTTATTAGAGTCACATGTGGTTTCAAATGATCACCAACTGTTCATTAGAATACGCGATATAACTTAAATATTTTTAAACCTTGTATTGTTAAACATCTAGAATCTCACGATTCTGTTGCACATAATTTGCCTCATTTTATCATAATTTATGTTAAGGTAAGTGTTTATAAGCGAGTATGAGAACTTTACTTGAAAATGAAAACTGCAAAAGCAGCGATCTCGGTTAGTATTCTTTTATTTTTAACGTTATTCAATTATACGTCATCTTTCGCTAAAGGCGAATTACCTCTTTTTATAGATGCCAATTATGAAAGGGTTTACACGGTTTTACGAGCTGGCAATTTAATCCAAAAGCTATACATTTCCATAACCCCCTCTTTGTACGATTATTATAAAGGGAGAAGTCATATGATATCTGATGTAAATAGTTACAACAAATTCATAACACATGAAGCTGTAGAGCCAATTGCCAAAGAACTTAGAAAAATTTTTCTGAATGATGAACAATTCGCCAATGCGGTTTTATCACTAGTTCATAAAATGAAGTACGTCAGAAGCGGTCCTAAATACCCCGTTGAGACGCTTGTTGAAAATGCAGGAGACTGCTCTGCTCTGTCGTTTCTTGCCGCTTCCATCATGATAGCTGGTGGGCTTGACGTGGTTTTACTTCACTATAGCAGTGCTAACATTGAACATCTAGCGGTGGGGTGTTTTCTGCCGCGTGAACCTATTCATTTTCCTTGTATAAGTCCTAAGACTTACGAGTATAAAGGGAAAAAATATTGGGTGGCTGAATCTACACTATTTTGGATTAACTTAATGGTGGGATATGAACCATGGGGCTTAAGAGACGCAAATGTGAAGGTGATTCCAATAAGCTTTTGGGGCGAGTCGCCGAGCTGTGTTTCTGCCCGCTTGAATTCTCCGCTTGAATCTACAACAATTTCTATAGACGTGCCTCCACAAAATCTAGTTGTCGATAGTGGATATACTCTCAAAGTTTCTGTTGAAATCCTTCCTAAGGTTGCAGAGAATACAAAGGTAGTGATGTATGTGAGCAGAGATAGGGGATTTTCTTGGGAATCTTTAATAGTGAATTGTGCAAATGGATCTGGAAAATGCACTTTGACATGCAATTTGACGTCGCCAGGAACGTATTACCTAAGAGTTAGTTGGAATGGCAGTGAGCGCTACTCAGGAGGGGACAGTCCGCTTATCGTGCTTTTTGTTGGGCCAAATGATTCAGATAATTCACTTAAACATCGATATGCAGCAATTAATGAATTCTTTAACTTTACGGAAAGCAAAACTCCAATCAGCGGCGAGTTTATATTACTTAAAGGAACTTTTTCAATTGAGGCTGAGAGCGGAAAGCTATTCAATGATTTTAATTTAAAAGAAGAGAAAGCTCCGACTTTTATTACTTTTATTTTAAATAAGTTTAACCACACCCTTAGCGTTCAGTTAACAGGTCTCGGTAAAAATGAAATATTAAACATGAGTCAAATTAATAATGATGGCAAGGCTTTAGTTTTTGATATATCCCCAAACATATGTGACAACATTTGGTATTATTTCACGTTCGAGGCAAATGAAAATGAAACTTCATTTAAACTCCGCAAGATGAATTGCTTTCCTCTAGATGTTTTTTCATTTCACAATAGGACGGCTAAAACTTTTATAATCATTATTACACGTATTGAGAATTCTATTGTTGTTTTTAAAAAATTTAGAACAGATACATCTCTTGGTTTCCAAAAATCCGTGTTGGATCATTTATCCCTACGTTTGTTGTTTTTATCATTAATCATCGGTGTTATAGTGATAGTACTAATCGATTTGTTCCTCGGTTTGTATTTTATACTTGCAAGAACTTTTGAAAGCTGAGATGTCTAGACTCCACCTTTTGTCAGCATTTTAATAACATATTGCGGCCTCAAATAAACTGTTGATAGGCCTTGAAACGAATTTCCTTAAGTTTTTCATGCTTAGATATGGCGTTTCAAACACAGGAGCCGCGATATCATACCTATTAAAATCCTCATCTTAACAGCTGGTGATACTTACGTCACAACCATTCTTTTCACATAAAGCTCCCAAGTAAGTTAAGCTTAAGGATATGAACAGCGGGTGCTGATGTGCACCTTTTGGATAGGGCGGGTTTACCAGGATAACTTTCCGACAAACAATTTTACGGATAAACTAGTAATGATAAAAAATTGGGGTTGGGGTTTGGTTTTATTGTTTTTTGGTTTTTACTGCCAGATACACTACAATTATTAGTGTTATTATTGTGAGTGTTAACGTTATTGCTTCCCACGTGGATATTCCCTCTATACCTGCTGGCGCCGCTTTTTCTGTTACTGTTATGGCTGTTTGTGCTGCTGATGGATAGTAGGATTTTGTGCCTAGGAATGTTGCCAGTATCTTGTATGTTCCCGGTTCTGGCGGTGTCCACTCTATTTCATAGTGGCCCATTATGTCGCTCGTTGTCCAACCTATCTCAATGACCGTACCGTTTGGCAAAGCCGCCTGTATCAATATTGGAACTCCCTTAGCGTTTGTGGGCATGGGCTTCTGCATGTACAGGTACTCCATCCACTCAGTCATGTATTCGTCGGCAATCGCCGGAGTCCCCTTAGCCCCAGCAGACTCGTCGGTAATGGTTCCCTGAATAAGCACCCTTGAACCAACAGGCACAACGGTAGACGAAGCCGAAACAGTAACAGCCGAAGGACCCTTACCAATGAAGTAAATACATCCATCATATAGGGTTGGATACCATAAGACGCCAGCATGAACTCCTCCATATCTTGTTGTCCCTGCTTTTTGATAGAAACCTTCTAGACTCCATATTAGTTCACCATTTGTGGCATTTACACAGTAAAGTTTGCCTCCCCTTGGCATTGGATTAGGCGGAGTGTGTTCACCTACTGAGAAGTATACTTTTCCATCGGCAATGATAATCTGACTCCATGTTCCATACACTCCCATAGCAGTTTCCGTTGTTTTCTCGGTGAAGGCTTTCCATTTCAGTTGACCAGTTTCTACATCATATGCATAGAGGTATCCATCGTGGGATGGTTCAAAGACCATTCCAAGTCCACATGAGGCCGCGTAGGCTGCAAAGGATCCCCATGGCATACTCATAGGCTCACTCTCCCAAACAATCTTTCCATCGTAGAGGCTGAACGCTCTAGTCCTTCCGTCTACTCCATGCTGGAAGTATTTTCCGTAGCCAGCAACAAAAGTTATTTCTGCTGAATACACCTCTGACCCGTACGACACACCATCAACAATGACCTTGCCTGTGGTGGCATTGTATGTCCAGAGCTGCAATCCGTAGGGTATACCACCAGTGGAACTTGACCTTCTTATTAAAATGTCATCCCAGAAGAGTGTGACAGATGGTATTTTAGCTGTCCAAACAGTCGCCCTTGTTCTTGTATCCCATTTAGTCATGGTGCCAGTTTCGGCAGTTCCTTTGGTACCGTTATAGTTAGTAAGGTATAACGCGCCTTTGTGGTAAGATCCACTAACACCAGACCAGAGGAATAAAGTACTTCCAGTCCATGGATCAACCTGCCATATATTACTCGCACCTACGACCCAAAGACTAA
>JAWCEH010000122.1:0-8193 GCA_038859955.1 Bathyarchaeia archaeon
AAGGTTAATTCTCCCTCTTTACGGACAATTATGTCTATATGTGGGCTTTCCCTAAACACATTTTCATCCCAGAAGGTTGCGTGGCACCCACCTAAAATGGTTATGCTGTTTGGAAAGATTTCCTTGGCGATTTCAGCTATCTTTAAGGCTGGCTTATAAGTTAAAGTTGCTGAAGTTATCCCAATAACATCTGACTCGACACTCTTTAATCTGCGTCCAAAACCTTCATAGTCAAGTTTTTCAGCTTGACAATCTATAATGGAAACATCATAACCGCTCTTTTCACATACGGCTCCTAGATATCCTAAACTTAATGGAATAAGAGCCGGATGTTGATGAGCCCTTTTCGGATATGGTGGGTTAACAAGCGTAACTTTGATGGTTACTAACCCCCGTACCGTACATTCTGTTACACACGTATTTATTTTTATTTTTATTCTTGTCTTATATTTAGTTCATCACACTAAAAACTGAAGGCCAGCGGATAAATAAAGCAATGGTACAACAATAAGTATTATGAATAAAATAGTCACCATATTTCTTATTCTTAATGCTCTGATGATGTCTAGGTGTGAAGGCATTATACTGTCATTGTTTATAACATAATGACCTGGCTTCTCTAATCGGACATTTAGAGCACCAGCCATAGCGGCCATAGTCCAGCCGTGATTTCTACTAGGGACATTCTTGTGGTCGCGTAGAGCAATTTTCCAAGTCCTCCTATAATCCTCACCTAAGATAGCTGAAGCTAAAACAATAAGAAGCGCCACTATCCTGGTAGGGATATAATTTACTATTGTGTCAATTTTTGCCGAGAACCAACCCACATTAATGTGTTGCTTATCTTTAAATCCAACAGTTCCGTCTAGTATATTTATCGTTTTGAAAGCTATTGCCCCAGGCACACCAAAAATTGCATAGTAGAACAATGGAGACATCTTAAAATCCGTTAAATTTTCTGCAATAGACTCTATAATAGCTGAGGCTATTTGCTCCTCATTCAAATTTTTTGTTTCTCGTCTTGAAAAAAAGGATGCGAGTTCTCTGCTTTTCTCAACATTTTTTTCTTTGACATACTTTACGGCTTTATATGCCATCTCTGTTTCAAGTCGTATGCAGAAAGTAATTTTTAAAATGAGAGACGCCACTATGATGTATGCTACAAAATTAAACACACGCACTGCACGAAGGAGAACATATGCTGCTATTATCGTAAGAGATGTCACAAACACGACAAGAAGAACACCTTTAGCTCTCTCAATTTTAGGATTTCCACTTTTAAATATGGGCAGAATCTTCCTAACGAATCTATTTATTACAACCGTCGGATGAATTGTAATGGGTGGTCTCCAAGGTGGTTCCCCTAAAGTCAAGTCTATTAAAAGGGCGACAGCCATTATAGCAAAAGATGGAAGAGGGAATTCCATGTTCTTAACCGATAATTGAAAGAGAACGCTGAAGAGATTTATTTTTTTCCCTTCGCTACATATAAAAGCGGTGTCACAGTTAAAGTGACTTATACTTATACTTATACATGGTAAATTAGTTATCTTCATATAGAACGAGTCTTCAAAATATATAAAAGCTTAAGCGTTTAGAAAGTTTCGCTTAGTAGTCGAGGGAGGAAAAACTATCAAAATAGTGTTAGTTAATCCACCGCTTCCGAGGGGAGCTAGGCAGCATCCCAGAAGTGTTCCAATTGGTCTAGCTTATTTAGCTGCTGTTGTTGAAGAACATGGATATGATATTAAAGTAGTTGACTGTTTACCTCTGAATATGAATTATGACGCAATGGAAAAGGAAGTTATTTCTTTTGAACCAGATATTGTGGGCATTACTTCTATGACTGCTACTTTTCCGTTCGCTCTTGAGGCCGCACGTATCATAAAAGAGTCTTACCCAAACGCTTTAATTGTTTTTGGAGGACCGCATGTCACGTTTATGGATGTGGATACTCTAAGCAAATGCCATTACGTGGACCTTGTGGTTAGGGGTGAAGGAGAAGAAACTTTTCTGGAACTTGTGCGGTGCGTGTCTAAAAAAGAAAAATTTGACAAAATTGCGGGGATAACTTTTAGAAGGAATGGAAAAATTATTCGAACTCCAGATAGACCATTCATACAAAATCTTGAGAAACTGCCGCGCCCAGCCTACCATCTCTTTCCATTAGAACATTATCGTCCTAAATTTTTTGGGAAAATGATTCTTCCTGTGATAACTGGTCGAGGATGTCCTTTTCAATGCTCTTTTTGCTCAGTTAACATAACGCTTGGCAGAAAGTTTCGCGCTAGGAGCCCAAAAAATGTCGTTGAGGAACTAGAATGGTTAAAAGACGAGCATGGAGCGGAGGCCTTTAGCTTTTACGACGATACGCTTACGTTAGATAGGGATAGGATTTATAAGATTCTTGAGTTAATGCAGCAAAAAAAAGTTAATCTCCCTTGGAATTGCCAGACTAGGACAGATCTAGTTTCCAAGGAAATTCTAATTAATATGAAAAAAGCTGGCTGCGAACTTGTAAGTTTTGGGGTTGAATCAGGTAGCCAAAAAATGTTGGATGCGATGAAGAAGGGAACCACCGTTAAGCAAAATGAAAATGCAGTTAAGTGGGCGAAGGAGGCTGGTTTGATAGTTGCTGTCTCCATAATTATAGGATATCCGGGAGAGACCGCCGAAACCTTAATGGAAACTTTTGATTTTATTGAAAGAGTTAAACCAGACATGGTTTACTTATGTACAGCTGCACCTTATCCTGGTACTGTCCTTTATGAGCTTATAAGGGAGTTGGGTTGGAAGATGTATGAAGACTGGAGTCGATTTGACACTATTGATTTTGCTTTTGAAAATCCTTTTATGCCAAATGACTTCTTAAGAAAAATAAGAAGCGATTTTTACAACAGATTTTATTCCCCGCTTTATATTTTACGCCAATTTTGCAAACGCAACCCATACAGTAGCATGCTTGCCAAAACAGCATTGGTACATCAACTTTGGCGAATTAAATCTATAATCAAGTTTCAATGAATACTATTATTTAAGCAGTGAATGAGACTTGCCTATATGTAAGGAGATTTATGAAAAAATTCATGAAGCGAACGTAGCGATCCATAGACTTGAAGCAAGATACTATGAGCTGTTACATCCTGAGATATATAACAAATGCGAACAAAAGAGAATATACTTTACTTTAAAAATATTAGATAAAATTGTAGCGGATAATAAAAAGAAGGCTTTAGATGTCGGGGCTGGAAGTGGAAATTTAACTGGCAAGCTTCTCAGCATGAATTATAACGTGACAGCAGTCGATATTTCCCCCGAGATGTGTGCAATTTTAAAGAAAAAATATGAGAAATTTCTAGAGACCAAAAAATTGGTCATCATTAACTCACCGATCGAAAACGTGAGTTTTGAAAAGGGCGAATTTGACATTATCACCTGCTATTCCGTGTTACATCATCTACCAGACTATGTAGGGGTCATTCAAAGATTATCTTCTTTTTTAAAAAAAGGAGGGGTGATGTATCTTGATCACGAAGCATCTCCCTTTTATTGGAAAGGCGAGAAGACGTGTCTGGCACGTTTGGGACGATTTATTTACTTCTATTCTAGCTTAATGATTAATTCGTTGCATCTTCGGACTTTGGGTATAAATATTCCTTCACTTGATTATAGTATGGCTGATTATTGGCACAATAAGGAACATCATTTAGACCATAAGAAAATAAGAGATGTTTTCCAAAAGGAAAACTTTAGTTTTTTAATAAGAATTGACTACCACCTTAACAGAACAAGGATTCCAAATCCGATTTTTAATATTTATAGGAATATTTGTAAACCAGACATGAGTCTTTGGATAGCTAGAAAGTAATTGTTCAAGTTGAGATGGAGACCTTGTAACTAAAGATATTTAGAGATTTTCGTTGAGAACTGATAAGCAAATATAGGAATTGATTATTTTTTCTCTGTGCACGGTGTAATATAATTACGCTTAAAATAAGTGACGTAAACAAGGTGATCAGAGCTAATATGAATATTGTTTGATGGTCCTTGTTGCTTGGGAATAAATCTTGGCGAGATAAATAAATAAACTCCCGAAGATATGCACATGTAGTGGAGTTTGCGTTAGCAACCCACAATTCTAAGTCTGTTGAATCGAACATTACACTTTGGATTGTAGGATACCAGCCAGCAATGGGGTAAGTCTTTAAAAATTCAATTGCCATTTCGGCATCTATTTTGCCATAGTTTTCTAGAATCAGCTCACCGAGTTTCTCGTACCTGTCCCAACTCCAATTCCATGCCTTTCTCGGATCGTAGAAGGAACGCTGAGTAACAGCTAGTTCAAAACTGATATAATGGTTGGTTCTGCGTATGGCGTTTTCAATACTATGATGTGGTGGTATATTTTCAGAAGAGTCTCCAGCCCAGAAAACTTTACAATAACCGTGAGATACTTCTGCAGCACATGCATTTAAATTTGCACCGTCTCCTAGTACTATGTTCCAACCAGTAGTTTTACGCGTTTGATTTATAATGTGGACAGCGTCAGCAAGGTTGCTGGCGTATTGAAGCACTTTTCTGAGGAGAATTAGAATGGGTGTACCGTTTATCGATGTATCGTTAGATAATGAGGACATTAATGCGATAGATATGCCATTTTTATTAATCCCTGTATGCACGCCTACCTTTCCAAACCCTCCAACACTCACAAATGGATTTCCATTTTCTGGCTCGTAGATAATAACTAAGCCGGATTGTTGAGGGGAAAGAGGGGCATCAAGGTTTCTTCCGTGATATAAATGTCCGTCTTTTGTGGCTTTTCCAAAAACGGCGAAACTGCTACAGGCCATTTCTATGCATTGAAGGTCAGCGTCTATTTGGGCAATAAGTGTGTCTGTATAATTTAAGCAAGCTCCATCCGCAAGTCCCTTTATCTCATCAATGTATTCTTCGGGTATATGCTGTACCATTATTTTTGCGCAATTAATCATATATTCATATGAGTAGCCTAGTTCCATCATTTTTTGGATAAGGTATTGTACAGAATGTTGGATATGGTCTTTCAGCAAGATTCCATGTTGATAACCCATTTCATAACCGCTTCCTTTAACATGAAGTATAAGCAAATCATCTTTTTTCTCAAGATACGCTTCATTATATTTGGCTACTATTCCTTTGTTTGATGAAATACAGCCGATTTTGGTTATGTTTAAATAGAACGGCTCTATAGAAAACGTTACGAGCAGTATTGAGATAACTATTGTTGTAATAAGTTTCTTCATTTTTCAAATATGCGCTTCCATTTCAAATTATAAAAGTTTTATCTTTTTCTCTCTCTCACCCGCATCCACCCACATCCACATCCACACCCACACACCCGTTATACCTATGTCTCAGTCACAGTCAGCCACACACCCACCCAATCAAACAGACGAAAAACAAATCAAACACCAAACCCACACCCCAACCCATCCAAAAAACGAACAAACAAAATAAATGGAATTTTTGAAAACAAAAATCTATTGCATGGAAAATAGGTTTAACCGTTGGTTAACCTTAAAATATGCTTATACAATTCAATCTTACGCTGAACCTTACGCCTCATCTCATCGCTCAGCATGCCCAAAGGCTTAGCCTTAACAAAATCTCGCTCAGCCCTAGCCCGCCTACAAGCCCCAATAAACCGCTCCACTTCCCAACTGGAAGCAGAAGACCCGCCGTAAAGAGTCAACCAACTATCCAAAAAACGCTTATCCCCAAAAAGCACATCACGCCACCTACGGTAAGTGTTATAGCCCAACCCCAAATCCTCACATGCTTTACGAATACTTTGACCCTTCAAAAGAAGCTTCTTCAACTGGAGCAACTTGTAAGCCGTCAGCCTGTTAGGAACGCCTCTAGGTCTCCCACGAGGTCTCTTAAAGCTCAAACCAGCCAACCCAACCAAAAACAAAGCCAAACAGCAAAAATAAGCTTTTCCCGCTAGAAAAACTTATCAGCCACGAGAAAGCATAAAAACACGGGAGCATCCAGCACATCCAGTCCATTCTGAGTCAGTCACAAGTGAAAATATGCTGGGTGCTCCCAGTAGGTTCTAACGGAAAAAAGAAAGACACTCAACAGACCAATACTCGCATTTGACCCTTAACCTACACTTTCCACATCGTCTGCTATGTGGGTTAAACAGTCCAAAACAGTTACGCATTTAAAGCCTCCAAAAAGCCTTAACCGCCATAACACGCATCATAACCCAACACATAAGCCACTCACAACTTTTAATCGCAAGCCAAGCCCTAACAATAAGCCAGCCACTTTCCAAACATGTAAGCACTAGACTGCCTAACCCGTGATGGAAACTTTCATTATACCCACTTAGAAAACCATAAACCTCACCCACCGGCGTGTCAACAGCCACAAAATTGCCCAAAAAAGGCTTAACCAGACTCCTCAAAAACTCGTCTTCTGGCATCCCAAATCCTCTCCAAAACCTCTCTGTAGAGCTTTTTGTAGGGGTTAAGAGGCTTACCCCTACGCCTACAATACTCTTCATAAGCCTGTTGGGCTAGCGCATCAGCCTCATTCTCCCACTTTTCAATCTTTTCAAAACGCAAAGATGGAAAACGCTTAATTAAGCTATAAGCTCGTCTATAAGGCATATACCGTGCAACCTGTTCAACCCTAGCCTTAGCCGCAACTGCCTAACAACCAAGCCGCAGTCAAGCTTAACAACAATCTTCAAAAAGTTAAACCCTTTAATAACAAGCCACTGCAAAGCTTGCCAAATCGCATAATACTCCGCTTCCCAATTATAACAAGGGTCTTTGTAAACACCGCTCCGCTCTGCAATTTTAACGCCGTCTCTATAAACAACGAAAGCCCAAGCCCCAGCACCCGGATTGAAAGGCTTAGCTGAACCCTTACAATAAACGATAACTTCAGTCACGCAACCTCACCTCTTCAACAACCTTCAAGCGGAAACGGCTATGGGCAAGCCTCAAACGATGATAAGTGGATTCCCACTCTTCTCGCCAAAACTTCATACGCTCCTCAGCCTCTTTAATGCGAGCTTCAAGCTCAACACGCCTTTTGCCACGAGCACGAAAACGCTCAGCAGTCAACCTTTTCCAAACATTTTGGTTGTAAACGTATCTTCGCCAAGTATAATAAACACGCCTATAAAAACGGTCAACCTCTTCTTTTTCCCTCAGCCACTCTTCTCTCGAAACTGGAATTTGCGGAATCTCCCTTTTAAACGCCTCCTCCTTCAAAGCCGCCAATTGCAGAGGCGAATCAACCCATTTGCGCCCAGCCCAAAGCTTAAAAGCCGCAAGAAGCTCTTTAAAGCTTCGAATTTTAGAAACATCCACAACTTCCTCGAAACGTTGAAACGCCTCTGGAAACTTGTCCAAAGCTATCGCCTCTTAATAGGCAATTGTATAAACAATCCATGCTTTTGCAAACCAGTATCATATCTAACAAAGACTACTTTCTCAGGGATTGTTGTAAGCTCATAGCCTTTCAGATAGGCAACAACCTTTTGAGGCGGTCTCCCTTGCTTGTTGCTTGTTCTTAAAGTGGCTTGTCCACGTTTAACAGTCCAATAGAAAAAGTTCCAGTCTAAGTATTTGGTGTCAAGCAGAATTTTTAGGTATTCTTTGAATGGGCGCCTAGAGAAGCACCATCCTCTATATGAACCTTCAGCGTCGCTTGTAATCCAAATGTCTCCTAAACGATATTTGTATTGCACTTCGGCTAGGGTTTCTTTTGCTTGTTCTAATGTGCATTTCTCTAAATCCCAAAGTATTATGTGCTGGTCTTCTCCAACTTTTGATGTTATTCCTTCTAAGGTTTGGCTTGCGGAAACCATGAAGAAAACCGTGATGTTTCGGAATTTAAAGAGGAAGTTTAGACGTGTTGGCAAACGCAAAGTTTAACCCTCATTACTGTAAACAGCTTTGCTGTCTGCAATCAGCTTTTTAGCTGTTAAACGTGTCAACCCGCCTCGCATTAAAATCCTTAGTATAGCCTCTTCATCAAGACCACTTTGAAAGGCTTTATGAATAGCTTCAAGCTTATCTTTACGCCAGATTAAGCCACGCATATAGTGGGGGTCTAAAAGTGCTGTCTTAAAGTCTGCCTCAACTTCAGTATTTGCTGTTAGAGTTTTCAAATCTTTTTCTTGACACTCTTTGG
>JAWCEH010000123.1:0-8154 GCA_038859955.1 Bathyarchaeia archaeon
GGAATATACACGACATCAGAGCTGTTGATAAGCTTACGAAACCAATTTTTCCTAGCCAATATTGAACAGTTGAGCCAGAGCCTGTGTTTATCCCTCACGCTTAAAAGACTAGAATAGACGTAGCAAACCCCATTAAGCCTTACAGGCTCTCTAGTACCATGCACAACCGTTAACTTAAACCCTGCGTCCCGAAGGAGCCTGGCTATGAAGTGAGAAGCTAATACCCCACCCGTACCCTCAGGCCAATACTGCTCGGTGACCAACAGTATTTTAAGGTTCTCATGATTAGTTTGCATAGATTCCATGTTATCTTTTCCAAGTTCTGTATTTGTGAGGGATTAGGAAGCCAATGATCTGACCAAACCTCATAGCACAGTTGTCGACAAAGTAAAGTGGCTGCCCTGTTTTAACCAATGATGCAATCCCTCCACAGAGTCTGGAGCTAACTTCAAGTAAAAAGTCACTTACTTTTATTCCAGTATACCTCGCTCCAGCCCCTTCCCAAAGACCTTGCTTAAGGTAACGTACGAATCCGCACCCTATCTTTAGCTCTTTAGTGTGATAGCAGCATGGTTTTGGGAGTTCTACCCACAAATAGCCTTTTCCCAAAATATGTTGAGTCAAGCTGAAAACTTCTAACGCAGAAAGGTTCTCAGGTGGTTCCCAGTCTTTAACGAGTTCAGTTCGTATGAGTGCAAGAAATAAATCCCCTTTTGCTAGTTGAAAAAGCCCCTTCCTTATAATTTCACCCTTAGACAAGGCTTTGTATGGTTTTGGAAGTCGAACCTTAGCCCCCTTCTCTGATGTTGACCAATGCGCACAAAGGGGTAAGGAAACTGCCCCTATGCTTTTATGTCGTAACAAAAACACGTAGAGCTTTTCCCAACCTCTTGGGAGTATAACATCAGAGTCGATAAACATGAAAATAGGAGTCGTAACATACTTTATCCCAAGGCGCCTGGCATTAGCAAGCTCAGAGTTTGTTTGTACTATGCGTAGTTTCCTTGGTTCCACTATACTTTTTACCACTTCGATGGTACCATCAGTACTAAACCTATCCACTAAGATTAAGCGGTTTAACTTAACAAGTTCGTATATTCGTCTAATAATTAAAGGGAAGTATGGAGAGTTGGAGTTCCACGTAGGCATCACTACATCGATCTTTGGTACTACTATATTGCTGTTAACGGAGCTCGCCATAAAACAACCACGAAGTTAGCGAGAACAGATTACGTTAAAGTCGTTTGGCTTTACGTAAAGCCGTAGTAATGTTGTTTGCTGACACAATCTCTCAACAAAGATCGGTTTGAATCCTAACGATTTAAGAACTTTATGAACATTATAAAAAGTCGATGGTCTAAGTTCTATTACGATCATCTTTACGTTGCCCAGTATTCGTTTGCCACTCTCTACCACCAAGAACTCATCGCCATCAACGTCAATCTTAATTATATCAGGTATGACTTCTAAATCATCTAAACGAATGTAGCTAATAGAAGAAAAGGAGGAATAGTCTCCTACAGCTACTTTTCTTGCACTTACCTGAACATCGTTTAATTCACAGTTGAGTTTCGTTAAAATATAACACAAGGTCTCGGGATCAAAAGCTGTAACTTTGCATCCAAACTTCGCAGCAAGAATAGAATACGTTCTCACACCAGCTCCTACATCGATGAATTTCATTCCTCGACTAAAGTAACTTTTAATGAACTCCACAGTTAAGGGTTCATCTATTAAGGCATACGCATAGAAACCATGTTTAGGAACTAGAAGTGTAAGTCTCGGTAAGAATGATGTTGAAACTAACAATATTTCTTGTCCAGCTATTCTCCCTAATTCCTTAGCACGAAGCCTGAAATAAGCGTGGTACCTGCCTACAATTCCACAGAGCTTCCTTAACACGTCTCACTCTACAAATGGAGACCTTTAACTTATGGTTTTAATCCTTACACAAGAAATGGTACGCCTGTAAGTACTGCTGCACCATTCTCTTTGCTGTGAAAAACTTTACCCTTTCTCCACTCTTACGAGAAAGTTCCTCTCGAATCTCCTCATTTAACAATGTTACTACTTTATCGGCTAGATCTAATGAATCATGAGGCCTATAAAGCAGACCTGCATCACCTATTACTTCTGGGGCTACTATGTAATAACTTTCAACTCCAGTGCCTACATCTAAAAATATCATGCCCTGTCTTAACATTAACTTAAATAACTTAAGGGAATAATGTTCTCTGAGAAGCGAATAGTATATTGCATCATATTTCGACACCAGAAGCCGGATGTTCTCAAGCCTCGAATGACAGCCATACTGTGCCCAAACTTATAGGGTTTTAAAAGATCAATGCTAGGTCTATAGAATAGCTTAAGTGAAACTATAGTGCGTGTGAACTAATCGTAAGTCAGGCCTCTAAGAACCTCTACGTTCATACTCTTTCCACTAAACTCCTGTAAAGGTTTAGATACTTTTGGGTCATCATGTTCAGAGTAAACTTTTCTTTAACTCTTCTTAGCCCTTTCCTGGCCAGTATTTCTCCCTCATCAGAATTGCTTAGGAGGTAAATAACCTTATCCGCTAAATCCATCGAATCTCTTGGCTTAAAGAATAGGGCTGCTTCACCAAGTACTTCACGTGCTATAGGGACGTCAGCTACAATAACAGGAACTCCACACGCCATCGCTTCCACGAATCCTAGGCCAAAATTTTCATAAAGTGAGGTGCGGACAAAGACATCGGCTGACCTATATAGGAGAGGCAATTTCTCGTAAGGAATCCAACCAACATGTATTTTAACATTTCTCCTCTTTTTGCAATTCTTAAGCATCATTTCTATTCTTCTTAAATATCCCTTGTTTACAGCTCTTCCTTTGATGTAAAAGTATACATCAGGTGCCTCTCTGGCAATCAGTGGGATAGCCTTAAGGAGTGTCTCTAAATCCTTCTCTGGGCTTATCCTATCATTCCAAAGTACAACTTTTGCATTATAAGGAATGTGAAGCTTCCTCCGAGCAACATCTTTTTGAATGGAATCATTGAATAAATGCATATTTACCCCGTGGTGTATAACTATTGGTGTAAACCCTACTTTAGGAGCCTCATTTTTCGCTGTAAACTCTGAAGGGGCTACGAACATATCTACGTATCCCTTTAAGACATCATAAACACTTTTTGGTATAGGTGCTTCGTGTAAAACGAAAATTTTAGGGCAATTCGCAATTTTTGCAACTTTCATTGAGTAAGAAGATATGGAGTTCAGATGTACGAGATCGAACGTTCCAAAATATGATTTTAATGGTATAAGTTTAGGTAGTACGCTAATATACCTTATTTTAGCTTTACAGTTTCCTTTTATCTTTTCGTGCAATAACATTAACCTAGCGAGGTTTGATTGAGCATCAACTACTATATTAATACCTAAATTACTTAGTGAGTTGACTAGTTCAAGGTTATAAGAAAACAATAATCCAACGCATAAAAAGTAAATTTTCAAGATTTGTTCCCAAAATCGGAGTTACATGTAATAAACAACTTTATCGGTAGTTTTCTCTTTTGAATATAATTATGTTATCTCTTATCCAAGGAATATGTTTAAGTCCAGAAATTTTTTCTTTAATCTTCTCTGTTAAACAATAATCAGGCTTGAATCCTCTTTCAGCAAATTTTACTATCCAGTAAGCAGCAGGTTTTTCATTCACGTGATGTACCCCCCCGCTCCCTGGTTTAGCAGATGAAAACACGATAACATCTGCAGCAGAGCAGATATTGTCAAGGAAAATATTTTCATAGAACTCATGGATATGTTCAGCCACCTCCAAGCAAAGTGCCATATCATATTTTCTATCTAAAATTAAAGGGTCGCGCAGATCATGTAGTATAATTAAGTTTGGATCTATAACTGAGTGTTTTCTAGCAAATGAAGATCCTTCAACACCTAAGACTTTACAGCCATACTCTTTGAATCTCAGTAAATATAATCCTATGCTACATCCAAAGTCTATTACAGAATCAGGGCGAAACTCTTCATACAATACATCCACTATTTTGTTAACCTCGGATTTCCACAATTTCCGCATCAAGAAATATCTTTCATCATAGATAACATCTAGATCGACAAGTCTGTGCTTATCAAGAATTTTAATTAGTTGAAGATAGATCTTCCTTTTGATTAAGTCACGATGATAAAGAAACCTATTTAGCTTATAGAGCAGATTCAAGAGAGGTTTTAAAGTACGTAAATACGTTAACAAGATAACCTCCTCGTCAAACTAATGTTAAGCGTCAGCTAATTAAGTATTCATGATTATATCATAAATATCTGAGGCGGACGCTGGGACGAAGTTTTGTCTCAGCAGATAGTTGAGTAATTTATGAAAAGTCTTAACAGACTCTTCTGAGTCGATCATCCAATAATGAGTTGCTAAAACCAAAAAATCTTGGCTTAAATTCCTCCTTAGCTCGTTAAGGAAAAAATGTAGTCCGTTTTCAGGGGGATAATGGAGATATTTATGCTCGAGAATTAGGAATCTATGATACTTAAGATAGTTCCTGTTATGAATTCTACTAGACAGAAAGGCTGGTAGGATTTCGTAGGGTAATCTCTTTGGAATAAAACTAGAAATTCTGCCTAAGGTATGATGGGAGAGGTTAATTAACATACCTTTATAAAACTTCATTATTGTTTTATAAGCATTCTTAGATAACGATTCCCATGGTGGAACGAAAAAGTATGGTCTTTTCCCGAAAGCTTTATATAACAATTTTATCCCCGCTTTAACTCTTCTCTCTATTTGGCACTTATCATTAATGTTAAACTCATATACGGGACGACCACGTAAATCATATACTTCATGAGTGAAACCATGTTGTAATATCTCAAAGTTTTTAGAGCAAATAAAGTCAATTAGTTCCTTATTTTTCTCGATGGAAAATAATAGAGACTTTCCTCTAAGTTTTAAAGGAATAAATCTTGAGTGTATGCTGCAACTAACCATTGGTATAACAGCCATGCATAGTTGGGCGTTAAGTTTAATGAGAGGCTTATAGATTGTTACAATTTTATCCACCTCAGTAAAGTAACAAATGTCATCTACACGTACTAACAGTCTCTTAAGCATAATCAACCTTCCACAATGCCTGCAAAATCTTATTCAAAATTTCTTCAGGGGGTTATTTTTGACCTCCAGCAGGTGCAGCTTTTACGTTTTAGAGTTAGGTTTTTGATACGTATAGTGAGTATAGCAAAATCATGCATTTAAATGATGAAACACTTTAGTTTTAGCGAATTATTAACGATATGGTCCGCTTTAACCATCTTAAGGCAGTAAAAATATCTATAAGCGATAGATAAATAGAGTAAATAAATGCCACTTTAACTCCACTAAAACCGTCTAATAATGCTTTTCTTATTAAAAGTTCTCTTAGAAGCCTAACAGGAAAAGTCACTGGAAAAGATAATGTGAAAATTATACCTCGCCATTTCATATCCCTTTGGTGCGAAGCTATCCATGCGTATTTAACGTGCCTTCTCATACTTTTACGATTTAAAAGATAATGTTCATACACTAGATGTTTGATGAAATACTTATCCGGATGAAGGTGAACGATTTTTCCGAAAACTTCTGGATCCGTATGAATTAATGCTTTACACATTACTTTATTTTTCTTAAAGATTCTCAATCTGAAATTGGGATAAAGCTGGTTATAATGTTTTATGAAATATCCTCTCTTTACGTAGTATCTTACTGAAAGAGCATAGCCGTCTATCCCATCACTATTTTCGATTATCTTTCTAAGATCTCTTCTTAGCTCCGTACTTAACCGCTCGTCAGCTTCGAGATATAGTATCCAATCGCTAGTTGCTTTATTAAAAGCGTACTGTCTGTTTTGTTCGACAAAGCCCATGGTCCTCCTCCTGTAAACTTTAGCTCCATATCTTTTAGCAATTTCATATGTTCCATCCGTACTCATGTCATCTATTACTATTATCTCATCTACTATATCCTTCACATGTTCCAATAGTTCTGGTAAATTCCTGGCTTCATTTCTTACACATGTACAAAAACTTATTTTTGTCTCCATTAACAAATCTTTAATTTCTCAATTATCTGTTCCACTATCCGTACATTATTGTATGCTTCCTCAAAGCTTACGGGAAGTGGCTTATCATAAATTATGCTTTCAACAAACAACCTCATACAAACTTCATGACCATTCCTTAAACGGCCAATGATGGATCGGAGAGCTAAATTAAAGGTTGATGATGTAATCTGATACGCGTTCCTAATGTTCTCCTTCATCTTCTCGACCTTACTTTCGGGCGCTCGAGAAGAACGCCTTACTACAGTTCTAGTATATAAATCGATATCTAACATACACTTTTTACCATAAATTTTAACCTGTGTTTCATTCTTTGGAGAGTTAAACGATACGTATATCTTCCCTATCTTACCCTCATTATTGCTTAAAACTACATATAAATCATCAAAAGGAACCCACTCGTAAGGTCCCAACTTCATCCCCAAAGCTTTAACAACATTTAGATCGTTACCTAAAATACTTTGTAAGGTGTAAACAGGATGTGGAAGACATTCGCCAATCCTTCCTCCTGGCAATGAATGGCACCAATGATTCCTATCAACTAACATGGGATTATCCCTCGTGCACAAATAATTTTCACAAGCACCTACAACCTCTCCAATTTTGCCCGCGTTAACATAAGATAATGCATCAATTATTCCAGGTTGAAACTTATCATTATGTATTACGCATAGTTTCACACCGGTTCTTTTTGCATAATCTATAAGTTCCTTTGCTTCATTCGTGTTAACAGTTAACGGTTTTTCGATTATTACATGACATCCTGCCTTTATCGCCTCAATAGCTATAAGATAATGAGTCTGCGGCGGTGTACAAATATCCACTATTGTTAAGTTTTCCCTTTCTAACATTAAGGATACGTCCGAGTAGGTCTTGATATGATGCTTCTCAGCGTCCTTCTTCACTCTTTCAACATGTTTATCGCATATCGCTACGGGAAGAAGGTTAGGCATTTTTTTCCAAATTGCTAGATGTGATTTGCCCATAAAGCCGAAGCCGACGATTCCTACTCTTAATTTTTGTTGCATGTGTTGATCACCTATTGATTATTTCTCGCATATATATTATAGAATCCAGAGCTATAAACTATGTTTGAAAGAGGATTGATTAACCTTATCACATCCTTCTCTTTAAGATATTGCCTTATACCTAACGCATCATTTGCGATTATAACATAATCTGGCCGTGGTGAACGAGTTATCTTTATATTTTTCACCATGCTTACAAAATCTATTGGACCAATTATTCTACTATCACGTGCAACCTTTAAATCTTGAGAAATAATCGAAATAATATTCCAAGCATGTTCCCACGAGGTGCGATCAGCCCATCCTATATAATTTCCATAGGTATTAGCCGCTAAGGTAGGATCCTGTATTCCGTAGAACGAGACTATGAAGATTAAAGCTATGGCAGGAATTAAGCTGGCAAACTTTCTAGATACGCATTTAACAACTAATGCTGAGAGAGGAAGCATAAGCAAGTATAGCCAGTAGAAGTAGCGTCCGCCAAGGGTTGGCAGGGTGCGCAAAGCATAGTTTATGATCGTGCCTACTAAGCCTATAAGGCCTAAAGCAAGTGGACCGTTGACGTTAAGCTGGCTCCTTTTAAGGAGTAATCGCGGGGTAGAAAGCAGAATGTGTGAGGCAGTTATTGAGGGAACTAGCGCCCATGAGATGAAGAATGTTGACGATTCTGAAGTATACCATGGCACGCGACTGCTCAGCCATGGAGTTGCCTCTCCAGTAAGCAGTTCTATAAATCTGTTGAAGGCGTTAATAGAGGGTCTGATGATCGCGTCTAGGACATAGGTGTACATCCAGTAGGTTAAGGATATGACGAGGATGAATCCAGCGATCCTTAGAGTCTTCCTCCTAACCTCCCTAGACTTATCGATGATGGCTAATGGGAGAAGGAGGGCTAGGAGCATGAGCGTATGCGTCGCATGCGCGACGATCCCGGCCATCATTAGAAGGTATACAGCTGGCATGCTCGCCGCCCTAGATAGCGATAGCGGTCTTTGCCCCCCATGCAGCTTCGTGATCATAAAGGCCGAC
>JAWCEH010000124.1:0-8129 GCA_038859955.1 Bathyarchaeia archaeon
GTCAGAAAAGACTTATTAAGGCCGAAAAAACGTCAGCCTTTATAAGTTTTTTCTGACGCTAATCCTGTCGCTAATTAATTTATAGATGATCGAGAAGGTTCATTGATTAATTTAGCGGTTGCCCCTCCAGGATGAGGGGTAGAAGGGCGATCGAGGGGTCTTCGCCGGCATAGGGGGTGTCGAGGCTCCAACAAATGGGTTAGAGCTCGCTGAGGTTGCTACGCGGCTGAGGAGCCATACGCTATTGATGGCGGTTCTGTTGCTGGAAATGCGGCAAACAGTGTACTCGGAGTTCTCCGCAGTTTCACGAGCTTTTGGCTCTCACAAGAAAGCTCAACATCCCAGTAATAGCCTCCACCCGCTCAACCCTCGAGCTCGATAGGGAGCGAGTCCAGAGGAAATCTGCATAGCGGGCGGTCTCGCCGCCTCGGCCTACCTCTTAATATTTATATAGCCTGAATGCGGCCGTATTCCTCACCAATATTATGTGGTGCCACATTCAAGAAAGCTTTTCTCAATAATTGTGACAGTAGTCTTGCTAGTCTGCATACTATGCCTATTCATGGTTTTGGTGAATGGGACGCATAATACTCAAGCGCTACGACGCAGCCATCGGAAAGATTACATGTATTGTCAGGCACGGAAAAGACATGATGTTATTAAGGAAATTCAGCCCAGAAATCAAGGTGCAGGAAATCAAGGAATATGCTCTTAAATCTTAAAAATGGAGAAGAGACTCTGCCTAGATAAGTCGAGGATTGGAATACTGCCCGAGACCACCTCCGCACTATACCCCCACGCCTAAACGACCGGAGACTGCTTTTTGAAGCTCGTAATGCAGAAAGTCAAGAAGGACCGCAGCATAAGCAGGTCAAATAGCAGAAAGAAAGCGTTCTACACTGGTTCCAAAGTTGCAACACAAGCGCTAAAAAATGCCAGATCCCTCTAGTAACTCAGGCCTTCAAAAAAGGTATCGCCGTAAGCTATAAAGGCAAAAGATCTTTTCAAAATTCCGGCTACAGCTATGATGGGGACTAGGGAAAAGATGCCAAAGTAAGATTCTTAGAAGAATAAAGGAGAGACTACAGTTTATTATTTTTGAAGACTTGAACGAGTTAATAAAGTGAAAATTTTGGGGGATTTTTTAATGTAGGTTAACATCAGTCAGCTACTTACTTTAACTTAAATTACTAATCCTTCTAATTCCTTGAAGCCAAGTTAATGCTTCCTTATATTCAAAGAGCAATGAAGGATTTGGAATTTTATACTTCCTTTCATCATTCTTTTCATAAAACATTTTTAACGCCTCTCTTTTTTTCAAGTTAAACTCTATCCTTAACCTCCTATATTCCGCTGCATCTCTTTCATCGATTGGTTCATAGTACTTTAATAAGTCATTAGTTAGGTTTCTTATCATAAGTACGATGTTCTTGCCTAATGTCTCAGTAAATAAATTGCTTGGAACATAATAGGCAAAGCGATGATGTTTATGCTCACAGCAAAATCTTCCCAGATAATATCCATCTACACTACTAGGAGTAAGAAATAGCAGGAAAATAAAGCTATCACCCTCTTCACTTAACGGAGCATATGACGAATCTAACGTTAGCAATTGCCTATTGACTTGAACTTTGATTATGTTTCCAGACCTACTTACTACATTAGCATTTTTTACTATTGCAATAAAGCCCAATCCTGGAATTAGCTCTCCGCTTTGAGTTGGCACGGCTGTCTCTACGAGTAAATTAGGAATAATTAGCCCTTGCCTTAAAAGGAGCAATTCTTCAGGATGGAGATGTGGTAAGCATTTAATTCCACCAACGATGCTGAAACTGAGTTTAAGACTATTTCTGTACCCCTTATTTACAGCTGGAATGATAAATAAGGAGCCTTTATTTGCCTTTATACGTACCATCTTAAAGCGGATGCGCTGAGAAAATTCAAGTGGATTCTTGAAGTTGATCCTTATTACCAGGAAACGGGAATAATCAGGAGAATACGCGTATAACCATCCGCCTCTACCGCTAGGAGTATTGGTTACGGCTACCGTCTCAAGAAGTAAATCCCAAGTGCCTATGATTCTTAACCTATCGGGAATTCTTAAGTCAGCAAATTTTTCCTTTAAACTCTCCAAGCTTATTTCATCGCTGAACCTCCCCCTCATAAGATAAATAAACAGCGGACTGCTACCAAGGATGAATCTTACATAATCAGGTATAAGACCGCCTATCTTTCTCGCAATTCTTAAAATACTTGAGACTATCTCTTCATAGTTTTCGCCTGCTCTATCGATAGACGGCCATGCAGCCCGATAAAAAGTCTCCAATTCTTTTAAGAAGCTCCTATGTGCCTTCATGAGTAGCAGCCCTTAATTTTTCCCATAATTCATCATAAATCTTGCAGAGATGTTTTACTACGTCTCCTCGAATTAGCAAGCCAATATCGTAATTAACTAGAAGATGAGCGCGCGTGAGATTAAATGTCCCTAGTATGGCCATATTTTCATCCGCTATAAGGAGCTTCAGATGGGCTCCGAGAGTTTTTATACCTTGAGAGTATATACTAGCATAACAAAACTCAAGATTATCCAGGTAAAGCTTCAATGGTTCAAGCACACATTTATTTTCACGCGTATTCTCGGTAATTATCCTTAGAATGCTTAACCTCCTAAGCTCTTGTAAATGTTGCGTGAAGAGTGTACTTATTAGATCGCCAACGTATGGCATTGCTATTCTTAAACTTTGCGATGCGTGGCAAACAAGATAGCTTAATGAATCAAGTAGACCCATTGATCCGGGTGGACAATTATACAGGTCTCTTAGGAGTGGGGGATTGAGTATTATAGCTGTCACAATTCCTAACTCCCCTGCTTTAGTCTCTTCAGCTACCTCGCACTCACATATTTCCCAAATTGCTGTTGCTAAGGGTTTTGTAGGATCTAGCACTTTAATTCTGCGCACCCGCCCCTCTTTCTCGAGCTTAAACAAATTATCAAGTACTTCAATCCAATTAAAATTAGTCATCTCCACGATCTCGAAAGTGCATGCTCTGTTTTTCTTCCTGAGGAAATCAATTAACTTCTCTCTAATGTTTTCAGACATACACTTCACCTACCGTGAAGGAAATATTGAGATGCCATCCAACTTAATGTGAAGTTTAAGCTTGCACAATTTTCTACATAGAGACATGCATGGCAAGCCCTTCTGCAAGCTCGTGGGCAGGGTTCAGATTCTTTCTTTAAATAATTTATAAAATCTGGAATGGCACTTTTAACAGTCTCGACGCCACCGATGCCTCCAGGTGAATCATCATAGATTAAAACCTCTATTTGATCTTCATCAACGTAGATTGCCTCCCCAAATTCCCAAAATGATAGTCCAGTAAGGCGAATAATTGCTTTCATGGCTACATGAGCTACAGAGTGTGCAACACAATATTTGTCTATTGGTAAAAGATCATTTAATGTCTCAATTATGTCTATGACTCTATTGGGATTCAGCCTAAAAAGTAAGCCAAAAGAATCCATGGAACGTTTTGCAACCCATATATTATCTTCACGATCCATAATTACTGCCGGAATTCGCCTGCTTCTTGACGCATAATTGTGACCTAAAAGATAGAAAAGTGTGTAGGAATGTATTTCGAACATACCAATAAGAACTTTACTAAATATCTCTTCACCAATTAGGTCTGCAAAATCTTCAGTGAGTTCTTTGGTGTAATTCCCCATCTGTGTCTCTTTTTCCTTGAAAATTACCTCGCAGAAGGGCTTAGTCATACCTTCGCTGGGCAGAGCAATTTCTCTTTTTATTCCACCCCTACGTTGAAAGAAGATCCTGCCACCTTCATGATTACAATAACCTCTATCATAATGCTGACAATTGACATCATTATTTCGACATACAAATCTTAGAGAATAAAACGGCCTATTAGGATTTTCTGCCTTTATACTCTTGAGTATTCCATGGCGTGGACATCGTATGCTGTTTATCCCGCTAGTTGGTGAAATAAAGTAGTCGAAAACTTGATTCGAAGGCTCTCTATTTATTCGACAAATTTGAATAGAACCGGTTTCAATAGGAGCTCCAACATATGCTTGTATGAGCTCTCTCTTGCATACAGGACATTTTAATCTAGATGAAATGTCCTGCCATTCATATATCGCTCCGCATTTAGGACATCTAAAATATTCGAAAGAGGATATCGGTGGCCTGGAAAGATCTGCTGTTATTGATATAGGTTTATACATCTTGATTTTCTTATTCCTCATTTTTTCAATTATTCCGAAGATCACATTACTGATATGCGCCGGGAGCCTGCGGGCTTTATTATTTAATGCTGTTATTAACCGATCTTCTATTAAATCGCTCATATCTAGTCACCCGTGCGCAAACTCGTATACATTAAAGAATAGACCGCGATAAGATATTACTTGCCCCAATAAACAATGTTTAATCGCATAACGAAGCTCTCTTTTTCTTTTACTGTTTAACTTTGGATAAGTTATAATCACCTCTTCATCTGCAGCTCTTAAGTTGTAAAGATAGTCTACATCAAGAGCATTGATTAGTTTAGAAATTCCATTCCATTGATGAGCTGAGCTTCTAATGATTTGCTCAATTCTTCTTTTCTCATTTGAAAGTATTTGCTGACTTGAAGGTAGGATTGAAAGATTTAAAAGGCTTTGCGGAAGAGCTTTCATTGATGCAATATAGTCTATAATATGCCCCCATATGTCTTGCCTTTGATGCACTGTTTCCAAATCGTTTATTAATATCCTGCAAAGGCGACTATTTTGTGAACATATTTTTCGAATTTCAGCCACAATCCACCTTATGAAAGCCCTTTTAATTGCTTCATTATTCATGGGGCTTATTTCTATCACTTCACGTCCAATTGCCCTATCCCTAAGGGAGCCATCGCAGAGGATTCTGTAATTCTCATAGTATGAATAGTTTAAGGGGTTCTCCGGATCAAATACCACGAAAATTACTGCATCCTTATTTCTTCCAGCTCGACCTATCCTTTGAACAAAGCTAGATATCTTAGCTGGAACACCATATATCGTTACGAAATCCACCATTCCATAATCTACTCCAAGTTCTAAGGTGCTCGTAGCTACAAAAAGGTCTATTCGCCCCTCCTTAAATAAAAGTTCTTTTTCTGCCCTATCCTCCTCATAGTCCGTGCTATGTCCATCGATTTCAATTTCTTTTGCTAAAAATACTTCCGCGAATAAATTCCGTAAATAACTGATTAATTCATTATTTTGTCCAAGAGTATTGGTGAATATTATTCCCTTAGGAATATAACCCGAAAGATTAAAGAAAACATTATGGAATCTCGTCAGCAATCTTGTAACAGTTGCATCCATAGTATATGCTTTAGGCATTAATAACGCGAAAAATCTTCGAGTTAACTCTCTCGCATTATCTTCTGTTTCTGCTTCAATCACATATATTTCATCTTTGTTTAAATTTAATAGGCGAGATGCGAGCTCATCAGCCTTTTTGAATGTAGCGCTTGAAAGCACATAAAGTGGCTTATATCCAAGAATATATTCAAGTAATGAGAGCATATGGTGGACTTGGATTCCAAAGCTGCCATTAATTTGATGCGCCTCATCTAATACAATTATCTCAGGCTTGCATAAATTATCAACTTGCGTAATTTCGTTGCCACTAGCTTCACAGATATTACATTTTTGAATGCGTAGGGTGTATGGATAAGTGTGAGAACATTTTTTACACCTTTTATACGGATAACCGAATAGCTGCCACTCATACCAAGGTATCCTTCCTCTACTTCCTCCGCGTTCTCTCGACGTACCTGAGAGTAATCGGTTAATCATGTCTTCATTGGTGATTAATATGTCCGGTGGATCAAAGTATATTTCTTCCCTTGTCTTTCTCATAAATTCATTCAAGAATTGTGCAAAAGAGCATTCTTCATTAAAGGGACAATGCGCATATGCACGGTTACCTATTCTATCAACATATATAGGTCCGTTATGTTGGGGGCATTTAACCGGCAGGTAAACTCTGCGAGCTTTTTGTAGTAATCTTTCTATCCAATCTAAATCGTGGGTATTTCCATGCAAACATCCAAAACTTATACCTAAATTCAATCCTCCTTCACGTAAGTAACTTATCAGATAAAAGAGGAGCGATGCAATCTCTTCTGTTTGATCATTTGCTAATGCCTTAGTCGGATATACCAAAATAGCCTTAACTCCCCTTTCTTTATTCACTATTTTGTCAATGAAGATTTTAATCAATATAGGGATCATAAAGGCGTATGTTTTACCGCCTGCCGTTCTAGCAGTTATAGCTACAGCTCTGTATTGACGCCCTTCAAGAAGACCCAAACTAGCCAGAATTGCTTGAATTGCTTGAATCTGATACGTGTAGAAGTAAAAGTTTTTGACTTTGAGTATTTTAGCGAAAGCTTTATTTAGCGCGCTTACAAATAATTTTAGTTCCTCTTTTAATGACTGCGTAATCTTAATTTGTTGAGCTAATCTTGATAGGTAAGCATCAGCGGTTTCAAAATGTTTTTTTATTGGGGGCAGTATTTCATCAGTGA
The DNA here is from genome assembly GCA_038859955.1 of Bathyarchaeia archaeon. GTDB lineage: Archaea > Thermoproteota > Bathyarchaeia > Bathyarchaeales > DTEX01 > DTEX01. Next base: position 6,586 of record JAWCEH010000124.1, read on the forward strand.
TAAAATAGTCCCTTAATATGTAGGTATTTGGTTCATTTTCATCTATAATAATGAGAGTATTTGCCGGGTGGGCTCCATAAAGTCCATATTCATTCCATCCTACTCTTGTTTTTCTTCCTAAGAATTTAACTATTCCTTCAGTCTCAAAAAGGTATCCTAAAGTCCACCTAGACATATTATCTCTTGAATTATACGTATATGCTCTGAACGGATTCTCACAGAATTCCCTAACTAAAAGTTGATCCTTACTTTCTATCATTCCACCTAAATTCACAAGATAAACTTTGAAAACTTTACCAAAATAGCCTAATAAAATGCAAAAAGCTTGGTGATATTTTCCGGCATAATTTTGCTGACCATTTTCTCGTGAAGAATAAACCTCAGCGCTAAGATGATCTGAGGTTATATAGACGATCTCCATATGAATCTTGGGAATTCTTCTCAGGCCTATTGAGGCTATTCTTTCAAGAATTTTCTCAAGATTTTGTTTATTAAGAAACTTGCTAGCAGGTTGTGGAACAATCACCAATGCGATGTTATCGCCGACTTTTCCAACACGCAATGAAATAGCTTTTTCATGTCCTCCTTCGAGCACAAATAATAACTTGCCTTCAATAGAATATGATTTAAAGTTAGAATCATAAAGATATTTCAGAGATATCCGAACATGGGTGTACGCTGAATCATCCCAACGCTGTTCATCATCGAAATCAGGCTTTATCCTGACGTAAAAATTGAAACGCACATCAGCACACCAGCTTTCGCCCCCTTCCTCTTCTAACTCAAAATCTGAACCAAAGATCCACCCAGGCCACCTAGTCTTCAAAGATTCTTCAAATTCCTCTAAGAGCTCATCCTCACTTTCTTCCAAGATATCGTAATGCCTTTCGGCACTTTTAGGTAACCTCCAAATCATATGATAGTCATGAAGGTGTGGTGGTCCAACCAGTGAAATATGTGGTTTTTCAGGATGATGTCGATTTTTCAGATAATTAATTGTGGAATCGACGGCCCCCCTTAAGATTGACGTATTAAAGCTTGATCCTGAAGCTTGCAAGCCCAAAAAGTAAATATCGCGCAATTTCTTATAAAATTTTGCCTGGCAAAACGTTTATCAACGCTATTCGTACTCGAGCTAAGTGTAGGTTTGAGACCTATTAGAGAAAGTTTGCTGGCAATAGACCTGTTTTCGGGAGTTGGGGGCTTGGGCTATGGTTTTAGGACGTCTGGGTTTAGGCTGGTTGGTTTCGAGGTTAATCGTAAGAAGGTTTTGACCTATATGCTGAACGTGGGGCAGGCGGTTGAGGCTGATGTTAGGTTCGTGAATTTTGAGAGGTTTCGGGGATCGGCGGAGGTCATCATCGCTGGGCCTCCCTGCAGGCCGTATTCATGTGCTACGCCGAAGCATAGAAGGGGGAGAGTTCATCCCGAATACGGGCTAGATTTGGAAGTGGTTAGGGCGGTGGAGCAGGTAGGGCCTAGGGTGGTCGTGGTCGAGGAGGTTCCATCTTGGAATCCTAAAAGGCTATCTAAGTCCCTAAGGG
>JAWCEH010000125.1:0-8119 GCA_038859955.1 Bathyarchaeia archaeon
TAATTAAGGATTCCTCTAAGCTTAGGAGGGTTTCTAAAGCCGTTATGGATGGAGCCTACGATAATGCTGAAGCCTACAATCTTCTTAGAAGGATGAGCGTAAAACCCATTATTAAGCCTAGGCGTAACGCCAGAGCCGATGGAGGCCCTTCGGAAAGACGTAGAGCGGTTAGGATTATCAAAAGGGTGGGTGATGAAGGGTGGGCGAGGACGGTGGGCTACGGTAAACGTTGGGCGGTTGAAACAGCCTTCTCAACGTTTAAACGCCAGTACGGAGAATACTGCATGGCAAAATGGAAAGCATAGAGAAAGAACTAGAGGCCAAAGCATACATATACAACATGCTAATAAATCTATAAGGCAAAACCCAAAAAACATAAAACCAGAGAAGAGACCTAGACAATAAAGAATTAAGCCACAAAGCTTGAGAAAGTGTAAAACCATTAAGTTCGATTGGAAGTTAAGAAAGGAGGCACAAGAACTAGCATCAGCACTTATGGAAAGGTGGACGAACGAGACATTTCTTGAAATGCTAGCAGGATACTAAGTGCGCACTTAATGTTCTCGTTAAGGCTTATCGAAGTGAAATACCGCTTTATTTCTGAGTACGCGAAGTTAAATAAACATTAAAGCAAGGAGTTCCAAGAACATACACTAAGCATGACTGTGAAAAAGCGTTTCTTCTAAATTCCTCCTTTTTGTAGTAGAAAATTATGGAAATTATTTTCTTAAGACCATATATGTTAGGAGGAAGTGCGAAAAGGGTACTTTATTGTTGGTGTAAGGGTTTGCTTCAAGAAGGTTGTGAAGTCACTGTGCTTACACTCTTTAGAAATAAAGATTTGGAGCATGACCTTCCGGAAGGTACTAGATTGGTTTATGAGAAAGTTATTAAAGACATTAGAAAATTTCCAACGTTTCGCGATTTAGTCATTAAAGATATGTTACATGGCAATGTTAGCAGTAAAATGGCTAGATTTGCGCGTAAGTATAAAGAGCCAGACTTTTATATTCTCATGGATGACTATGCCCTTTCTATATCAAAGTGGAGTTTCAAGGCCCCACTAGGCTATTACTGTCAAGGTCTGCCTCAAACATTAGGATTTACGCTATTGCCCTCGTTTTTACAGAGATTTCCTAAGCTCCTTCAATTACCTTTAAGAACTTTCTCGGTACCGTTATCCCTAAAAGTGTTAGAAAACATTAGAAAGTTTGACTTCGTACTCGCGAACAGCAAGTATACCGCTGAAATCTTACATTATTTTACGGGAATTTACCCGAAAATAATTCACCAACCCATCGACACCGAGTTATTTAAACCTGAGAGAAGTAAGGGCGTTGTCGAGAAATATTTACTTGCTTATGGTGATGGATCAGATAAGGAGATCCTGGAAGAAATCGCAACCAATTATCCAGTAAAAAATATAGGCAAGTCACGTATCCGTCATGCAGAGAACGTAGGTTGGGTATCTTCAATTGAGGTTTTAAGGCAATTATACTCTGATGCCTTCATGACAGTATTCCCGCAACTGGAAGAACCTTTTGGTTTCATTCCTGTTGAAAGTATGGCCTGTGGCACTCCAGTACTCGCGTATAACTCTCAAGGCCCCTCTGAAACTATTCGTAATGGAGTGACGGGGTGGCTCGCTGATACAGCGGATGAATTTAGAGAATTACTGAAAGATATATGGATAAATGGCTATCCCCAAAAGATGCGCTCTCTTTGCAGGGAACATGTAGTAAGCAAATTCTCAACGAGAATTTCAGCTAAGGCTTTATTGGATTATCTAAATCACGTATGAGTCGTGAACATTCCTATGTTTGAAGATAAAGGACACGAGGCTACAGGATTTCAATTTGACCCATCTCCTCATGGGGTTCATATGAAAATCTTAAAGTATATTGGTAGAAACAAGAGGGTTCTAGAAGTAGGGTGTGCAAGTGGACACTTTTCCAAGAAGCTCAAGGAAAAAGGATGTTTTGTCGTTGGCATAGAGATTGATCCTGCCGCCGCTAAGTTGGCTAAAAAAATAGCAGATGACGTCATTATTGGGGATGTGGAAGAAATATCACCATTACCTCGTCTAGAAGGATCATTTGACATCATAATATTTGCCGATGTGTTAGAGCATTTAAGAAGACCGGATAAAGTTTTAAAAGAATTTAAAGGTGGTTAAAGCCTTCTGGTTATGTTATCACAAATATTCCGAACGCGGTACGTATTGAGTTCAGGCTAAAATACTTAATGGGCAAATTCGAATATGGAAGAGGTTTGGGTCAACATCCAGTCACTCACCTCCTTTTTTTACCTTAGAAACAAGTAGACGGCTATTCGAAGAAGCAGGTTACAAGATCATCAAAATTGAACCTACTGGCCTAGGCTCCAGATTGAAAATTCTCTACAACCTTTTCTCATGGAGTTTCATCATAATAGCTAAACCTACTTGAACCAAAAGGGGAAAATTACTTTAGCTTAAGAGCGTTTCACAAAGGTCGCGAGACAATTAAATGAAGCCTCTTCACGTAGCACTCATTAACCTCTATCCGAGGTCATCCGGTATAGGCAGATATAGTTTTTCCCTTTTTAGGGAACTTAAAAAGTATAACATCAGCATTTCCATGACTCACTTCGAAAAGTCTAAAATGCCTATAGACTTAATGAGAAAGGCGTGCGATGCTATGAAACTCATCGTAAGAATGAATTACCCAAAGCATGTAAAAGGTGTTTACGATTTGTATCATATAACTAATTCAGAACTTGGCAAGTGGTCAAAAGTTAATCGACCTTGCGTATTTACCCTGCATGACATAATCACTTATGGAAGAGACATTAAACGCGACCCTACGCTAACTCAGATATACCCTAAACCATTCTCATTACATCCCGAAGAGACGTACTTTTGGAATAGGTGGGTGAGGAAAAGTGTTGAAGCCGCTATAGTTAATTCAGAGAAAATTATTTGCACATCACATTATGTTGAAAAGAAGCTAAAAGAGCTGATCAAAGTTCCTGAACATAAGCTACGCGTTATTTACTATGGATTAGACCATGATCTGTTTAGACCGAGGGATAAACTTAAGGCTAGAAATAAGTTAAACCTTCCAAGGAATAGACTCATTATTCTCCACGTGGGCGGTGATGGAGCCAACAAGAATATTCGAACTCTGCTAAACGCTGTAAAAGTATTACAACGCTACATGGACAGGTTTCTCCTTGTAAGAATAGGTAAACATAGAAGGGAGACTAGGAAATTAATTGCAAAGTTGGGTATAGCGAGATGCGTTTTACCAATTGAGTATGTTTCCAGCCTTGATATAGCTCTCTTCTATAACGCTGCAGACCTATATGTACACCCTTCCATTTATGAGGGCTTCGGTTTCCCCCCTCTAGAGGCGATGGCATCAGGTTGTCCCGTGTTATCTTCCAACTCGGCGGCTCTCCCTGAGATCCTTGGAAATGCTGCACTGTACTTTGAACCTTATTCCGTGGATGATTTAGTGGAACTAATAGTACAAGTTCTTAATGATACCACTTTAAGGGAAAGACTTATTAACATGGGCCTTTCTAGGGCAAAGGCCTTTTCATGGGGGAGAGCGGCTGAAGAGACCATGAAAGTCTACGAATCAGTAGTTAGCACTTCAATACGACTAAAAGATTAGCGTGAAATGTTTATCGGCCATATTGTAGAAGAATTCTTTTATGGATATGGAGGTCTGCCATATAAACAGATTAGCGATTTTTCCGAAGCGCTTATGAGAGAGGGCTTCAAGTTTGTAATATTCACAAACAGATTCCATGCAAAGGAAGACGACGATCCCCCATTTTTAGTTAAGGAGTTTAAGTGGAAGTTTCCTCTTCTACTTAATCCAAAGCTAATTAAGGAGGTAAACTCGCTGGACATAGACATTTTACACGTACACATGGGAAGCCCCAAAGCTCTACCTTTCTTGAGACGTTTTGCCATAAAGTATAAACGCCCCCTCATCTTAAGCGTATACGAAAGACCATCATTCTCAGAACTTTGGCGTGACGCCAAAGTGAGGGGGAGTGTTATATCTTTCATAAGGGATCCTCCCTATCCTAACTTTTTAACCAAATATTTCCTCAACATCCCCAATCTGACTCAAGTGATTGTGCCGAGTTATCGCATGAAGAGATACTTTCAACGGATTATTCCTAAGGTGATCGTAAAGAGAATACCCCCTGGCGTAAACTTAGAAAAATGGAGACCAGTTGTTAACCCTGAATTTAAAGAAAGTCTTGGTCTAAGCGGTAGAATACTATTGTATCTTGGCCATGGAACGACGCCGTGGGTAAGGGGGTTAGATACGTTAGGCCAAGCTTTCATCTTACTTAAAGAAAGGTTTTCAGAACTTAAACTCCTATTTCTACTTTTCCCAGGTTTTACGGGGAAAGATCGCATGTTTGTTGAAAAATTAAGACCGACGCTGGGTAAGTACATCAAATACATAGAAGGAACTGTTGCTCATCCCGAAAACTTTGTTAATATAAGCGATGTTGTAGTTTTCCCATTTAAAAGCTCCGTAGGTATACCTGAATATCCTTTATCAATACTTGAAGCAATGGCATCAGGAAAAGTTGTAATAACAACTAACATCGGCGCTTTACCAGAGGTTGTTAAGCATAATATAAATGGGTTAGTTGTAGAGCCAAACAATCCTAAGAATCTAGCCAACGAAATCGATAAAGTACTGCGAGATGAACTTTTTGCAAGAAAATTAGGAGAAGAAGCGAGAAGATTTGTTCAAAGGAATTTCGACCTGAATGAATTGAGTAAGCTAATGGCAAAAGTATATGAAGAGGTTGTTTAAACGTTAGACGGATTTGAGCTGATGGAGAAGTTTGCAAACATTTAAGCACTAACTATGCGTATATTCTTAGTAGCCATTTCGTTGATAGTAAAAACAATTTAGCACGCATCGAATGAATTTGAACATGGATAAAGGCGCACTTATTAAGTTATACAATTTACAAGCCAGCAATTACGATAAGTCTAGGTTTGGAGGCATTACAGGTAGCTATATTGATTTTCTTGAAAAGTGGTACATTATCGTGCATATTAGAGGCATCAAAGTTCTTGATGTAGGATGTGGAACTGGAAGGTTTATTCCTATAGTCAATAAACTAGGTATCGATTATTATGGCATAGATCTCGCTGAAGGTATGGTGAAAGTAGCAAAAAAGAGAGAGTCCTGCTTTTGTAATCTTTTAATTATGGATGGAGAGAGGATGGGATTCTTGCCGAATACTTTTGACAGCGTTTTTCTCGTTCGAACCTTTAAGTTTTTTTTAGAGCCTCTTAATTTTCTGAGGGAAGTCCATAGAATTTTAAAACCGAAAGGTAGGTTGATATGCCTATACGAAAACAGAGATGCTTTTTGGAGGAAAAATAAGAAGTTTATTTCCGCTTCTGGTGGGAGGTACTATACGAAAAGAGAAATGGAGTTAATGTTTAGATCGAGCAACTTTAATGTCATTTTATCCAAGAAAGCCTTCCTTACGCCCTATGTCTTTCCAAAATTCATTCCGCCTCATTTGGTTTATCTGCTCTTGAAACTTAGTCAATTGATGCCAATAAGTAAACCGTTATACACTGACAACATCATTATTGGAGAAAAAGTTTGAATAGCAAAGTTTCAGGCGTAACCTCAACTTCAACAATAGAGGATTTATAGGGGAGTCTCTAATGCACAACCAACTTTTGAAAAAGATAAATATTGAAAAGCTTCACTTGATTTTCTTGCTCTCTTCATTAACCATAATTTTCGGTTTAGCTTATAGGAACATTTTTTTTACTCGATCCATGCTCTCCATAGGTGATCTTACGCCTTTTTTCATTACTGATAAAGACCTTCTAACCATGTTGCTTTCATCTTGGACTCCTTATGGCCTGGGAGGTTATTCCACTGACGTTCCAGGTATATTTATTCTGCAAATAGTTGCAAGGTTACTGGCATTCAATAACATAATAGTGGCTCAACAACTTTATTACCTTTCTCTCATGCCGATATCCTCAGTAACCATGTACTTGTTTCTTAACTACTTTATGAAGTCTAACGTTGGGAAGTTTGCCATCCCTATAGCATATGGTGTGAACTCAGTAACTATTCCGCAATTTTTGGAGGGCGGGGCTCCCTTACTAGGGGTCCATGCTACTTTTCCTCTTCTTTTTCTGTTCCTCCTTAAGGCGTTAAATGAGAATTGCGGTAGGAAAAGAATACGCAATATACTTTTAGCATCAATATTCCTTGGATGGCTAAATCCCCAAGCAGTATTTTACTCGATGCCATTCATATTCGCCCTATACTTAGCTGAAGTTATTTACAGAGGTAGCCGAAAATATGCCACTAAATCTTTCTTACTGGTTATATGTTTGATTGCAATAAGCTTCCTTCTTCTTCTACCAGCGTATATTCTTCCAATCTCTCAAACCTTGCAATATCTAACTTCTACAACCAAAACTTTCGGTAGCTATGCTATTGAGGGGGATTTTACAAAATACGTTCAACACATAATAGATTTCTTTTCAAGCCACCCATACTCAACAAACAACTTCATAAGGGCTACGTATGCCCTAGGAATTTTAGCCTCTTTCACATTATTGATTAGGAACAGAAGAAGAGCAACGTACTTCTTATGCTTTCTAGCGGCTGGTATTTCAATAATGCTTTTCTGGAGATTTAATATGAGCCAATGGGCTGTAGGCTTCTACCAAGTCTTCCCATTTATGATCCTCTTTAAGGACTTAGTAAAAATACACTACATGTTAATGTGGGATTTCCTAATACTGGTTGCCATAGCAGTAGATGAAGTACACGAGAGAATATCTTCCAGCGAATTGCTAAGCAAAAAGCGCTTAGGGAGCGGGGCATTACACGTTATCGGTCATGCAGCTACCTTATCAATTTTGAGCGTAATAATCCTATCACCATTCCTCATGCTCTTTACCTATGATGTAAATCCTTTCTTAAGGGATCCAAGCAATAATTTGGCCACCTTTCTTAATGGAGTGAGCTTCTCAAATATGGAAGTACCTAAAGTTCTTCAGGATGCAAATCGATGGTTATCAGGCCATAGAGCAAATGAAAGTTTTTTCCGTACTCTCTGGCTACCTCAACATCCAAAATTTATCAGTGACCTCAGGGTTTATGATCCGCATACATTCTTTACGACCCCAGAGCTAACGAGGTTAGTGCTTGAGCCTCTGGTCTATAGATGGACAGAACAAATAGGGGCTAGTCTGGCTCAGTTCAACATCAAATATGTAATCGTTAATTCAGAGATGGAAGGATTGAAGGAATGGGGGGAAGGGGATCCAAAGCTTAGAAAGTGGGGTTTTAATTATTACGTGGTCGGAAGTCCAAAGAAAATCGTCGAAATTCTTAACACGCAGAAGGATCTTAAGCTTATAGCCAACGAGACTAACTTCTTAGTTTATGAAAATTTAGAGTTCAGTTCACATGTATCTGCATACGATGAAGTCTTACTAGTTACGCCACTTCCGTATATTAACGCCACTAAAAGCCCTATTGTATATAACTATACAGGCAACCTCATTTTAAATCCGAGTTTTGAGAGGGGAGTGAACAACTGGGGTTTACCGCTTAAGGAAAAGATAGTTACTGACAATTCCACCAGCATTTCAGGTAACTCCTCCCTAAGGATCGAGAAAGTCGAGAAGGGTTGGGTGGCCGTGGGCCAGGTCGTGAAGGTAAAGGGAGGTACTTCATACTATGTATCTGGCTGGATGAAAATTCAAAATGTGAGGCGGGCACATCTTAAAGTAGTCTTCTATGATGATGAACTCAGAAGTTTAGGCGGGAATATAATACAAGCTGAAATCGATGGAACAAGAGATTGGTGGTATACTTCAGGAGTTTGTATCAGCCCTCAAAATGCTACAAAAGCCGTTATATATCTCATGGGTGGATGGAGCTATGACAACATTAACCCTGGCGTGACATGGTTTGATGACATTTCCTTCATGGAGGCTTATTATCCCTTGCTCAGCCCTATTCAAAACTGGTGGTATGTTGGCGACCCAACCACGCGTGGGCCAATGCTAGCGAATGGCTTAAGCCTATTCCTCCATGTCCCT
>JAWCEH010000126.1:0-8040 GCA_038859955.1 Bathyarchaeia archaeon
GAAGTTAACTACCATAACGGGAAGCTCTCAAAGGAAAGTGAACAGATATTGAGCGAATATAAAAGACAGATGTCTGACTTAGAGGTTAGGGTAAATGAAAGAATTAAGCAGATAATTAAGCAGAAGGAGAAAGAGATTAAGAGAATTCAAAACGTTTATAAAAAGAAAGCGGGCTCGATTCTTAAAGAGAAAGATAAGATTAATAGGGCAATCTATAGAACAGAGCAACTTTTAGAGAGGAAACTTAAGAGAAAGCGTAAAGGTAAACGAGTAAGAAAAGCCGATCTGGAAAATGAAATTAAATTTTACGAGAGGAAGATAGAATCTCTGAGAGAAAGGATTCGTGATCTACAAAGAATTGAGGAAAAGAACAGTTGGGAGGAGAGACACGCGATTAAAGAGGTTGAGGAGAAGTATGATTCATTGATTAATAGTGAGAGGGAGAGACTTGAGGTTCTTAGGGAAGCTAGAGATGTTGAGATGGCGAGGATTAATGAAGCAAATAAGAGAATTAAGAGTGTATATGTAATGATTGAAAATCAATTAAAGAAAATAATTGAGGAAAAAGAGTCGCTGATAAGAGTTATTGAGGAGGCTATGCTACCATTAAGAGCTAGTGAGCCAATGATGGTCGGCGTACCATTCTACATAATTAAATATGAAAGCCGAGGTGAGAGTAGGCTTGATTTCCTTTCACCGGTGAAAGTTACTGGTCTAAGCGGGACTCTTAGGAAAACCGGAGGTGATTTCTCAAAACTTAATATAGAATCCAGGTTCTCATCTATTTTAAAACCACTTTCAGAAACTCTGAATAATATGATTTCTAGGGACTTTAATAGGTTAATTGGTGGAGATGAATACTTAAGGAGAAAGATTGAGATCATTGTTGAGTCTGAAAATATTCTCAAGCGTAATAATTTTGTGGAGATTTTAGGGAGCGGACTTGAAAAACTTGAATTTGAGGGATGGATTAATAGCGAAGAGAAGAGTGCTATTATAAAACTTCTAGAGAGCTTATGAGAAATTATTTAAGGGGAAAAACAGGTTTCTGTCTTATGTCATATTTCGGGTTAACGTTACCCAGAATGGTTAGGATTCGACAGAGAATTCACGCTCCGAAAATAGATGATTACATAACAGTTTTAAGAGAGGAGTTGCGGAAAGCTGGTTTAAAGGAGAAGATTAAGCCTAAGGCGAAAATAGCGATTACGGCGGGTAGCCGTGGAATAGCACATATAGCTGAGATAATCGCAACAATAGTTGACGAAATTAAGAAAGCTGGCGGCGAGCCATTTATTGTGCCAGCTATGGGGAGCCATGGTGGAGCGACACCTGAGGGACAAATAGATGTTTTGAGGAGTCTTGGGATAACTCAGGAGACAGTAGGTGCCCCAATTCATGCCTCAATGGAGGTTGAGGAAATAGGGCGGCTAAGCAATGGTGCCCCGGTATATATTGATAGATTTGCTTTGAAATCCGACGGTATTATCGTCGTTAACCGAATTAAACCCCACACAGATTTTAAGGATAGAATTGAAAGCGGATTAATGAAGATGATGGTCGTAGGGTTAGGAAAGCAGAAGGGTGCTGAGATAATACATAGGTATCAGCTTGAGGGTTATCATAAGCTTATCCCGGAAGCTGCCAGGTTGATTATGAGGAAGGTTCCAATAGTTATGGGCGTTGCGATAGTTGAAAATGCACGTCACGAAATTGCAGTATTAAGAGCGCTGAAACCTGAAGAGATTGAAGAGGAGGAGGCAAAGCTCCTTGAACTATCTAAGGACTTGATGGCCAGAATACCATTTAGAGAGATAGATGTCTTAATAGTTGATGAAATGGGTAAGGATATAAGCGGTGTAGGGATGGATACAAATGTTATAGGTAGATTTTGGGCGTCCCCCGAAGAATGTGAACCGCGCGCACCTAAAATCAAAAGAATAGTCGTCCTAGACTTATCTGAGGAATCGCATGGTAATGCTGTTGGGATAGGTCTAGCGGATATCACAACTAAAAGGCTTGTCTCTAAAATAAACTTTGATGCGACATTCATGAACTGCTTGACCTCAACGTGGCCGGAGACAGCTAAGATTCCACCATTCTTACCAAATGATCGTGACGCCATTCTAATGGCTATAAGATGTTGCGGACCCATAGATCCATTTAAAGCGAAGATTGTTAGAATCAAAAATACACTTGAACTGGAATACATGTGGATATCGGAGAGCTTATATGAGTTTATTAAAAGCGATAGGGATTTATTAGGGCGGATAGAAATATTAGGTGAACCAGAAGAAATGCAGTTCGATATTCTTGGAAACTTAGCTCGCTAGGCTAAGCCCGTAAACCCCAGTTATTTTTAAATTTTAACTTCTGGAATTAGATTGAAGTCACCCATGTAGGCAGCTTCTAATGTTGGCTTCATGAGCCTGTCAATATCTCCAGTTTCAGCCTTTATTGGTATTGGCATATTCTCCAGTTTCATTTTTAACTGCGGATCCCTTGCTGCATTTACCATTCTCTCGATATGCTTCTCCGTTGCTCCGGCTTCTTTCAGTGTTGTTGGAAACTTTATTCTTCTGGAGAACTCGATCATCCCCTCAGCAACGGCTTCCGCAAGCTTTCTTCCCCTCAGTCTCATTTTTTCTCTGTCTATGTAACCGTTATCCGCGTATATTCTAGCAACTCTTTTAAGCTGATCCTGTATTGCAGGCGAAAATAAAACGGTGTAATATGGATTCAGGATTGCACACGCCCTGCCATGAGTAAGAACATCGACAAGCGAAAAACTTCCTAAGTGAGCGCCACTGGTTCCACCGAGCATAATCGAGTATCCGCCCAAATCTGTTCCAAGGCCAAGAGCATATCTCGCTTCAAGATCCTCGCCATTTTCAAGGGCTCTAGGAAGCGACTCAATTATAAGCTTTATTCCCGTGTATGCTACTTCGCTTATCCTCTCATAGTTTGTTTTTCCAGTCGCCCCCATCCAAACTTCCCAGCAGTGGGATACACCGTCAAGAGCTCCATCCTTCGTTAATTCCGGTGGCATGCTTCTGGTGATGTCATACTGGAATATTGACGCCCTTGGCACAATTGAGTCATCAACAATAAGCTTTTTCTGAAAAGTGAGGGTGTCGGTAACATTTGAGTATTTAGTTAAGTGGGAAGCTGAGCTACTGGCCGTTTGTATGGCTATTAGCGGTATTCTCTCCCCTCGAGATTTAGCCGAAACCAATCCTGTCCCAAAATAATCATCAACCACACCACCGTATAACGCCAGAACCAAAGCTGCTTTAGCGCCGTCAATTATACTCCCTCCACCCACAGCAACCACACCATTACACCCAAGTTTCACAAGCTGATAAGCAAGCCTATATACATCTTCCCTAGGGGTATTCTGTCTGGCACCATCTAAAACTCCCAAGACCTCGTATCTTTGTCTCTTAAGAACCTCGCTTACCATGCTAACTATGCCGGCCTTTATGCCAGTTCCACCGGATATGATTGCAACCCTTCTGCCAATCCTATCAACGTACTTGTCAAACTGCTTTAGGGCATCAGCACCGAAGGCGTAATCTTCACCCTTAAATTCGATAAGAAGCCTTTCAGCCACTCTCATAACGGCTTTATCCAAACCGACCACGCTTATTAAATGATTCTCTAAGAAAATCTATTAATCCCAGGAGCATAATATATTACTATTTTCTTCTAGACTCTTAGTGAAACGGAAGTGGCCTCACTTTCATCACATCTGGATTTACAAGGTTGGGCGGCTGTCTGCCCTCAAAAAACGCTATTAGATTTTCAGCTACCATCTCAGCCATTCTGGATCGCGTTTCATAGCTAGCGCTTGCTATATGCGGTGCTAAAATTACATTATCTAACTTTAACAGTGGATTATCCATCGATATTGGCTCCTGCTCAAACACGTCTAGTGCTGCTCCGGCTAGTCTTCCCTCTTTCAGCGCTTCATATAGCGCTTTCTCATCTACTATTGGGCCTCTAGCGGTATTTATCAGATACGCTGTCCTTTTAACCAGCTTCAGCTTCTCAGCGTTTATCAAGTGGTAAGTTTCTTTTGTTAAGGGAGTGTGGATGCTTATGAAATCCGATTCTCTCAGCAGTATGTCTAGATCAACGAGTTTCGCGCCAGTCTCTTCTTCCATCTGCGAGTTCGGTACAACGTCATAATAAAGTATTTTCATATTGAAGCCTTTGGCTCTTCTGGCAACAGCTGAACCTATCCTTCCAGCGCCAATTATTCCTAATGTTGCTCCGTATATATCTCTTCCAAGTAACATACTCGGATGCCAGCCAACCCTCCATTTACCTTCGCGCACATAATTATCAGCTTCGACAACACGTCTAGCAATAGCCATCAATAGAGCCCACGCAAAATCCGCTGTTGTCTCAGTTAGAACACCAGGCGTATTGGTTACATATATGCCTCTTCTAGTCGCCTCTTCAACATCAATATTATCATAGCCAACAGCCATTTGGGCAACTATCTTCAATTTTGGCGCTGCATCAAAAACCTCGGCGTCAATTTTATCAGATAAAAGCGTTACCAAAGCGTCAACATCCCTAGCTTTTTCTATTATAACCTGCTTAGGAGGCGGACCATATTCAGGCCAGACTTCAGCGTTAAAGCGCTCTAAAATCATCTTAAGTCCTCTCTCAGGAATCTCCCTTGTAAGATAAACTTTAGGCTTATACATAACTCCTTCACCTAAATAGTCTACTATCTTCTTCTCCTTATGGAGAAAACATTCAAACTACAAAAACTTTTTGCATATATTCAGGCGACATACTGGTTCAGGAAATACTTTTAAAGGTATCAATGATGATTTTATTATTGGCGATTTTTATGGCGGAAAAAAGAGAGATGATTATCTGGATCGCTAGGGATTATTTAAAGTGCACTGGATGCAGAAGATGCGAGATCGCATGCTCTCTATTTCATGAGGGATGGATTTGGCCTGAAGCGTCAAGAGTCAGGGTTTTCATGCTGGTTCCCGGAATAGAAGTGCCACACTTGTGCGCCCAATGCCACGACTACCCATGCGTCGAAGCATGCCCAACAGGCGCTTTATCTACAAGCAAGGAGACTGGAGCTGTCATAGTGGATAGGGAGAAATGCATTGCATGTGGCCGCTGTATTGACGCTTGCCCAGGTAAAGTTCCGTATATTCATCCAACCGATAACTATGCCGTCATATGTGACCTATGTAACGGCGATCCAAAATGCGTTAAAGTTTGCAGCGAGGGTGGATGGAATGCGCTACAGTTGGTCAGGAGGTATGGCGGTTACAGCTTTAAACTCTACGCTAAGACGCCGGATGAAATAACTAGGGATTTAGCCAGGAAGCTTTATGGTGAGGAGGTGGCGGAGGAGATTTAGATGAGAGGTTATGCGGGCAAATTTCTAGAGGTAGACCTTTCCTCTGGAAGCATAAAGGAAACTAGGATTAGCGAGGAAGTTCTAAGGGAGTATATTGGTGGAAGAGGATTAGCGGCAAAGATACTTTGGGATCGCTTAGGAAGCAAATGGGAGGAAATAGATCCGCTTGGTCCAGAGAATCTGCTTCTAGCGCTTACTGGCCCCCTCACAGGCTTTGCGCCGGGCGGCAGAATATGTATTTCAGGCAAATCGCCTCAAAGTAATGGAATAGTTGGCTCGACATTTGGTGGCGAATTCCCAATTGATCTCAAGTGTGCAGGATACGATGGCATAATATTTACTGGAGCTGCTGAAAGGCCAACTTATTTATTGATTAAGGATTCTGATGTTGAGTTAAGGGATGCAAGCCACGTTTGGGGGAAAGGCGCTAGGGAAACCGTGTTGACTTTAGTTAAAGAGGCTAGGAAAGAGTTTGAGAACCGCTATCGTGGTCGAGGGCTCTGGAGGGAACCTGCCATGATGTACATTGGTCCTGCTGGTGAGAACTTATGCAGAATGGCGGCTGTAACATCGAAATGGTCGCATGCAGCCGGATACGGCGGCTACGGGGCGGTAATGGGATCGAAGAAACTGAAGGCTGTATTAGTTAAGGGGACGGGTCCTCTCCCAGATGTGTATGACTTAGATAAAACTATTGAGAATGCTAACATTATTGTTAGAGAAACTCTTGGAAATGATCTATTTAGGCGTTGGGGTACTGGTGCAGCTGGTTATACTACTGGTGCTGAAACAAGCTCTGAACCCATCATGAATTGGCAGGAAGAATGGCATGATGAAAGAAGCTTCGGTGTGGATAAGTTTGAGCCATTCTGGGTTAAAAGATACTGGGCAGATTTCGGCTGCGCGCTCAATTGTCTGAAGATTGCAGTCATTAAATCTGGGCCATTTAAGGGGGTTATAACTGACAACCCGGACTATGAAAACCAAGCTTATTTGGGAACAAACCTTGGCATATTTAAACCGGACGCTAACATCTACTTAACGGCGCTTGTAGATGAATTAGGTTTCTGCGGAATTCAATCTGGTAATGCCCTAGCCTTCGCAGCAGAATTATACCAAAGGGGCATATTGACCAGTGAAGATTTAGGGGGCTTAGACCTAAAATGGGGCGATGCTAAAGCTTTCGCGGATCTACTTAAGATGATTGCCGAGCGGAAGGGTATAGGTGACATACTTGCCGAGGGGACGTATAGGGCTGCTTTGAAGATCAGCGAATTGAAGCGCACAGACGTCACAAAGTATGCTGTAACATCTAAGGGCATAGCTATAGGCGCTCATGGCATAAGAAGCGAAAGAGACTATCCGCATTACGTTGCATACTCATGTTCAGTTCAAGGAGGGGACCATACATCCGTTGCATCAATACCAATAGAGTTTGAGTTTGGGTCGATCATAAATGATTCCGGAGTTTTGTGCATGTTCAACTTTTTCGGCCCGGAATCTGAAAAAGCCACATGGGGTCTCCTAGAGGCGGTTACCGGTTGGAAGATCACCCCGGAGGAATGGTCCAACGTAATGGCTCGAAGAATATTGCACATTCAAAGAGCTACATTGCTTCTTGGTGGTCCGGATTTAAAGTGGGATCCTAGGATCCACGACGATGTTCCTCAAAGGTGGTATGAGCCGCTAACTAAAGGACCATACAGTGGGAAAGCTGTGGATAAATCTAGAATGCAGAAGGCAATAAAAGAGTACTACATGGCTGCGGGTTGGGATGAAAACGGGATACCGAAATCGGATGAGCTTAAACGTTTGGGTCTAGAGGATGTTGATAAGAGACTGGAGCGGATTAGAGAATTCTTTTAATTAACCTTAAACTTTCCCCTCTTATTTATTATGTCTCTCCAATCAAATCTGTTGATTTTTAGTTATTTTAAGCACGTCTTTATTAACCAGGTTAATTGGGATCTCGCCGCCTAGAACTCTAGCGATCTCCTCAGCTGCCATTCTTTGAATTTCATTCAAGGACTCGTTTGAGTACCATGCCATATGCGGCGTTATTATCACATTATTTAATTTTAGAAGCGGATTATCCCCTGTAGGCGGCTCCCTTTCTAATACATCTAGGCCTGCACCGGATATCCAGCCTTCCTTTAGGGCTTTATAAAGCGCCCTCTCATCGACGACACCTCCCCTAGAAGTGTTTATTAGTATTGCTTCTCGTTTCATGCTCTTAAGCTCCTCTTCGCCAATCATTTGTCTTGTTTCATTTGTCAAGGCTGTATGGATTGTGATCACATCTGATTCTTTAATTAATGTTTCAAAGTCAACTTTTTCGACGCCGGATTCAGCGAATAAGTCCGCCGGAACATATGGATCGTAGGCGATCAATTTAACTTCGAAGCCTCTCAGCCTTTGGGCTACTTTCCTTCCAATTCTGCCGAAACCTATTATGCCAATGGTTTTCCCCTTTAAACGTGATATTGGCTGTATACTTTTCCAGTCCCATAAGCCGCCCCTAACATTTCGGTCTGCCCATGGTATCTTTCTAAAAAGCGAGAGAATTAAGCCTACAGCGTGATCTGCAACGTCTGTAATGTCGTATATAACGTTTGCAACAAATATTCCTTTCTCAGTGG
>JAWCEH010000127.1:0-1702 GCA_038859955.1 Bathyarchaeia archaeon
ACAGTATTTTCGTTAAGAAATTGGCCGACAGAAGTAGTGGCATCCATACTCTTATGGTCTATCTTCTATGTTATACCTGCTGTTGTAAACTATCCAGTACTCGGACTGAATATTGAACAATTAGTCTTCGCTAAATGGAAGATTGAAAATCAGGGATGGCCAGCTGCTTACACTTTATGGACTGTAATGTCGATGATATCAAACTTAGATGCGATAGCAGTCACGTTAGTTCTAGGATGGACCATAACATTGTTATCAGTACTCCTTCTTTTAATTTTGAGCAGAAAAGTAATGAGGAAGCTGGGCTATGCTTACACAACCATATTATTGTTCATTTTACCTCAGACATACTTCTATAAGTTTTTCGCTGATTACTCTTACGCGTTTCCAATATTATTAATATTGCTCTACAATAGTGTATTATCAATCGAAAATTCCTTAAAGAGAGAATGCCCCCCTCATGCTACATATTTAGTATTTACACTTGTCTCCGTCTCCCTAATTTTAGCAAATCCCATAACATCATTAGTTGCTTTCCTATTTATTACGATCTATACCTTTATTCAATGGATCTTCAAATTCCGTGCTGTAAGAAGACTAATAAACTGGACCATACTTTACATCGTACTTTGGGCTAGCTGGTATACGCACTATCATATAGCTTCTTCAGCGGTATCCCCTTGGATTAAGGCAATCGTACAGATAAATAGATTAGAAGTTGCTTTGAATCCTAGTTCGTACGTACGTTTTACGACAATTTCTTTTCCCCTCTCGCTACTATACTATTACAGATACGCAATGCTCATACTTTTAGGTTGCTTCAGTCTATATAGCGCGTATTTGCATGTGAGGACAAAAGACAAGGAAAAATTGGCGTTTCATTTCAGTCTCCTGGTAGCATGTGCATTACCTTGGTTCATATTAACTGCCTCTACTTGGGAGAACTTCAGTTCAAGGTTCATGTTATTTGGAATGATTCCGGTAGCGTTAATGTCTAGTCATGCGTTGTTTGCCACATCAATAAAGTTTAGGAAAATACTTATTATTTTTTTGATCGTAACTTTGCCAGTTTCTTTTGCACTTTCTTTCAGCCCCTCACTGTTTAATGCTAGCTCTCATGAATGGGATTTTAACGCAGCTTATTTTATTGCAGAACATCTTAAAGACAACTATCCAGTAATTTCGGACACGTGGAGAGTGAATTATGTAAGGTTATATGACCCAAACATGACTGTTTCTCCCGCGCTAGATTCTGTTACGGTTTTTAATGTCGATCCTGAAAACGTTCATTTACCCCAATCTTCTCATGCACTTTTACTTTCTTTACCTCAAAGGATACAAGCACTAGCATCCTTTGGCAGGCCATTGGATGATTGGAAACGCCTAGATAAAAAGCTTGAAACAAATTATGATCTTTTATACAACAACCATTACTCCTTGTTATGGGTCAAACGCTGAAATCTGCAATTATCTTACAGAAAGCGAACCGATACGCTGATAAATAAGCGCATATCATTTAATGTGCAGACCGATGAGAGTACTACTATTATCATTTGTTCCTTTAGATCTTGAAGGTGCCGGAACCAGTAGATTAGTTAATCAACTCGTTAACTTTTTGCTTAAAAAGCCGGCTATCGAACAACTAATAGTTTGTGCATTAGGTCCGGTAGAAGAAACTTTCTCTAGTAGTAAATATTGCTAC
>JAWCEH010000127.1:1712-7967 GCA_038859955.1 Bathyarchaeia archaeon
TACATTCAAAGGTTTTAGATTGAAGTTTCTTCAAGACATTTCTCCTTCAATGGTTCAGTATGTGCTAAGGAATAGAAAACACCGTTGTCTGAGAGTATTAATAGTGGGATGTAGCTTGACTTGCATATTTATCGCCTTACTATTAAGGTTATTTTCCCCCGAAGTGAGAATAGTTCAAATACCTCAGTTGCACAGAGACTTCATATTTCGTGATAAAATTGCTAAATTTCTTTACAAATTAAAGAAGTGGTTGTTCATTTACCTTATCAACTTCAAAATAGTTCAGCCGACACTTATTGTTTATTCACGAGAAGAAGAGAATATGGTTATGCCGTTTGCTCGCAATATAATCAGAAGGTCACTAGGAATAGATTTAGAAAAGTACACGAAGATTAGAAAAGAATTAAACATTAAGGCTCATAATGAAAAACTGACTCTTCTACATATCGGTGATATTCATAGAAATAAGTTTCCTATATTTGCTTTAGAGGTTATGAAGGCTCTTAAAGAGTTAACTAATAACAAGGTAAGGCTAATCGCTGTCGGGAGGATACATAAAGGTCATTATAAGAAACTAAGAGAAAAAAAAATGAGATCATATGGGCTGGAAAATATAATTCAATTTACAGGTTTAGTGTCCGAGGACGATCTGTTAAAATACTGGAGAAGTGCAGATGTTTTTGTACTGTTTTCTGCGTCAGAAGCGGGCCCATATGTAGTTCTTGAGGCGATGGCGCACGGAATCCCCGTAGTGGCTACCAGAGTTGGTATAGTACCTGAGCTTGAAGCACGTGGGATGTTATTAGCAGCTAACTACGGTGATGTGGACGGAATGGTTAACAAGATAATCAAACTTTGGAAAGATGAAAAGTTGAGAAGCTCACTAATACGGAAAGCGACGGATCAATTACCCAGCTATGATATTAAATATTTTCTCGAGACAGTTTACCAAGCCTTAATCAGGTAGTCGTGATAGACTATGTAATAAGGTTAAGGAACGAAGCTGTAAGAGAGATTTTCATGTCCATGATTTATGGAAGTTAGTAGCATGTGCTAATAAGTAAAAGGTTCCAAAATTATGTCTAAGATTACCTTTAAGGGCGTTATTCAAGATTTCCTTTTGCAGGACACGTCTTTAATGGATTATTTGTGGCACAAGGTGCCGATATATTCTACAACGGAAATCATAACCAGAGTGATAATATTTTTCTTGTTAACTCTAATATTATGGTTCGTGCTTAAGCCCAAAGGATTTTTGCTCATGATGGTGTTTTTGCTAAGCCATTTCATAAACTGGTTTTTCAATGGGCACGGTTACCAGATCTTCTATTCAGCATTAGGGCTAAGATATCCCTCAAGAAAAGCTATAGGCTATATATTGAGATTGAAAAATGAGGCTGAACATAGAAACCTTCACGTTATGGTTTATGGAAGCTGGTCCTGCAGTAATGCTACAAGCCGTTCAGACATAGACATATTTATACTAAACCTTAACTTGAAAAGCATAAAGAACTCACTAAAACTGGGTTTCCTGTCAACGAAATATAGGTTGCTCGCTTTATTTAACATGCTGTCTGTAGACATATACGTTATTGACAGAGTGGAATACCTACAATGGCGTAGGGAGAAGAAGCAAGCAGAAAAGCCTATAATAGTTAGCGATCCCTCCGAATTTATTAGAAGATTCTATGATGATAAAATCACCTCCTTCGAAGCTTTTTTAAAGGAAATAAGGAAACTCTATGTGTGAACCATATATGAAAATAGTTTCATTATGGAGTTTTCCGAACTCTAAAAGTATAGTCTTCATCCATCCATACTATCGAAATCGATTAGCAAGCAATGTCTGCGCGCGAGATCGACTATCTAGTGGGTGGTATTCTTGCAAGGGACGAAAGACTATGGTCTCTCCTTAGACTCTACGCGAAGGCTCGACACTATCCATTCAAACCGCTGGTTGCTCTCGACTATTTCTTAAAGCTAGGGTTCTCAAGGGTGCTGGCCAAAGTCTTTAAAGCATGGATCGTTAGCTAACTTCCCAACACTATCACTCGAGATGCCCCTTAATCTACGCATTCAACAAGCTTCACGATCCCTGTAGACACTTCAGGAGTTCGCCTAAGAGATTCCATGGGGGGTCTCACTAATAGTGTCGGTAGTGCGGCGTTAGTGAATGATCATACTTACAAAATTTAAGTTAAGCGTGCTAAATTTAAGAAGGTCTAAATGGCTTGAGGACTAGGAATATGGAACGTGTAATAATTTTCGATAAGAACCTCTTAAAGCAAAGAAAACCTCTCTTCACTATACTATGCTTATTTAGATACAATTTGAGAGGCTCGTCAATTACTTGCTCATAAAATCGCAGTTCTCATTGCGAACTACTAAGGTTGTTGGATACCCCCTAATCATTATAGATCCATGTAACATCTGCATGTTACATTGCCCACCATGCCCTACGGAGATAGGCGATGCTTCACGTGTCAAAGCTATCTTAAGTTTTGACCTCTTCAAAAAGATTATCGATAAAGTAGGTGATTATGTATACTCTGTTAACTTCACGAACTGGGGGCCTCTGTTAAATAAACGCTTGCCCGAAATTATCGAGTATTGCAAAAAGGTTAAGCGTATACCCTTCGTTAAGTTCAACACGAACTTAAATACTACGTTAACTGAAGGAGATGCCGAAAAGGCTGCTTCTTTCAGGTCTAGATATGCTTAGTGTATCTATATCTATATGTGTAACTCGAGAGACCCTACGAGAAGTATAGGAGAGGTGGAAACTTGAAAAAGGTAGTCGATAACTTAAGGCTATCGGTTAGTAAGAGGAGAAGCTTAGGACTTGAGAAGCCATATATGCATGCAATTCCTGGTCTTTAGGTATAACTTGCATGAAATTAGAGAGGCCATAAATTTCGCTCGTAAAGTAGGAGTTGATGCCATAAGGATATCTTCCGCGAGAGTCTACACGGGGACCGATGTAATTAAACCTACAAAGGATAGCTATGAAGTTAGTAAGGAGTACTTACCTGAGCCGGGCAGTAGGTTTAGCCACTATGCTTCAGATCTTAAGAGAGTGGGTTCCAAGAAGATATGTGATTGGGTGTGGAAGAGAATGGTTATAAACCCCGATGGATCTGTATCATCCTGCTGCGCATACTATCCTCAAAAGTACGACTCCGGAAACGCATCGAATGAAAGCGTCAAAAGCGTTTACAACAACGATAAGTAAGTAATGGCGGGAAAACAGCAAAGAACCCTAAGGCTGGACCTCGGTTACGAGGGGAAAACATTCTCTATGTTACATGTATACTATCAGGTAACTTCGTAAGATGTGTAGCGTGCTCGTTGAACGTTTTATGCGCCCAAAGTAATATTTGGTATTGACATTGAACCTAGTAAGTACATCGGCATTGTCCTTCCGCTGAGGATTGACTTAAATATTTTATTTAGCAATACTATATCAAGTTGCAACCTTAATAGAGCGTACGTACCTTAAAAGGGTTAACGTTACAGAATTTATAAAAGAACTTTGCACAGATCTCATTCATCTGTTAAAGAAAAGAGGAGTATAGCATAGCGCGTGGTGTGAAATAATGTTAAGAGTTCTGGTAGCGGGTGCGGTACTAGATCCTGTATGGAGAGGAGGGGAACCACTTATTGCAAAACTTGTTGTAGAAGGCCTTAAAGAATTAGGTATTGAAGTGTTCACTTATGGCGAGGTTAGAAAACGGGATGAAGTGTGCTTAGACACTGTCTACCCTTATGACATCAATTTTATAAGATATAATCGTTATTTGGAACTCTTAAAGCATCTTAAACCTGATGTAGTTCTTGGCTTTTACGATTATGATTGTTCTCTTTGTCTAGCATCTTTAAAGTTGAAGGTGCCATATATAGCATGTGTACACATCTATTGGCCTGTATGTCCCCTTCTAACACTTTATGTAGATGGTCAAGGTGTTTGTAACGGACCATCCTTTTTTAAATGCTTAAAACATTTAAGTTTTCATGCTAAAAATAATATCGTTACAGCATTAAAGAGACTTAGCTTGGGTTCATTTATTTGCATAAAATCTTTGAGCAGAAGAATCATTTTAAGTAAAGCAAGTGCTATAGTTGTACCTAGCTTTTTTATGAAAAATAAGCTAGCTTCGTTTGGCTTTAAGAACATTCACGTGATCTACAATGGAATAGATCTAAATGAGATCAATTATAATGAATGGAGTGGTGGCAAAAAAGTTATTGTTAATCCTACTGGCTATGTTGAAGAAAGAAAGGGTTTTTACCATTTTTTAACAATAGCTAGAATGTTAAAAAAATGTTTAGGTCAAGAAGTCAAGTTCCTTTGTGTGAACTATAGAGGGGACGAATATGTAGAAGGCACTGATTATTTGTCCCGATCACAATTGATAAAAATATATGAGGAAGCCTACTTAGTAGTGGTTCTGCCTTTATGGGAAGAACCATTTGGTTTAACAGTTGTTGAGGCAATGGCAGCAGGAAAGCCCGTTGTAGCTTATGAATCTGGAGGTATTTCAGAAATAATCGTTAATGGCGTTACTGGTCTTCTTGTTCCAAAAGGTGACGTAAAATCTTTAACTTCAGCAGTAAGATACTTGATTGAAAATGAAGACATAGCCAAAAAGATGGGAAGAGAGGGACGGAAAAGAGTAGAGAGGTCTTCAATTCTAAGGGTATGGTACAAAAATATTTTAATTTGTTGAGGGGTGTAGTAAATCATTAATTATATGAAAATTTTATGTTCAGAAGTAAAGGCACTTAGACGTCCTCGTTCTATTCTTACACTCTCTATATTGCCTAGATTCTTTAAGGTATTAGGCAAGTTAGATATTCCCATTCCTAAATATATTATAGCCTTTACCCCGGACGGTTCCAAAATTTTATACCCAACTTCCTCGAATGTCGGAATTTACGTAAATCTATTGGAGATTTATAGTGAAAGAGAATATTTCCTTTTAGATTCTCATATACCAAAGAGAGGCGACATTATCGTAGACTGCGGAGCATACGTCGGACTTTACAGCATCATATCCTCAAAGCTCTCAGGAAATGATGGTAAAGTAGTTAGTATAGAACCAGTGCCTGATACATTTGAACTTTTAAAGAAAAACATACAGCTAAATAAATTAAAGAATGTTCGTCTATTTAACATCGCTCTTGCAGATCGAGAAGGTGAAGCTGAGCTTTTTATACCAAAGTTTTCTGCAGCAGGATCCACATTCTTTCTAAATCATTTGCATGTACAAGAAGTTAAAGAATACACTAAGGTAAGAGTTAGAGTTGTGAGCTTCGATGAATTTACCAGAAATGAGTTGAAAGATATTGACCACATAAATATTATGAAAATAGATACGGAAGGAGCTGAGCTTCCCATACTTCACGGAATGCAGAACTCACTTAAGAGAAAATTTATAGATAAATTAATCATTGAAATACATAAAGCCGTTACATCTCCAAAGCAAGTTATTAGCTTCCTTATTGACAACAAATATATCATAGATGCTTATTTCGATATAAATGACCTCAAAGGGATACTCTACGCATCTGCTAGTGGTTAGAGGAGGTACTAATCACGAATGCAGAACGATTACACGAACTAGAGTACCGCGCGTTGGAGAATCAATAGTTACTGTGATAATGATGCTTGTCACAATACTTCCTTAGACACTAACACTTAAAGAGAGGGAAGAAAAAGACTTTCTCAACGATGAAACAGAATAGCTTATACATTTACATTCATTTTATGATCATATACTTCGCAAAGCTGTAGGAAAGGGTGGCTGATCAAATAGTGCTCTCTTTTATGTTCTTGCGCACGAAAAGGACATATATTTAAATACATGGAAAGGCCTTCACGTATCAAGGCTTAAAGGAAATGCGCACGTCATTCTGCAACCCCGTAGAAATAACCTCAGCTACCTAATTGATGAGCTGAAGAAGCAAATCGAGGAAGTGAGAACATGACCTGCAATACTGGGGTCCCTCAAGTATTCATGCGTTCTAAGGGAACGTAAAGGGAGAAGTTCTTTTTGAGAGGTTTTCTGCTAAGGCTAAGTAAACTACGAAGTTAATGACATGGGCGATATTTTAACATGAAGGAGTAATTCTTCATGGTGAATGCCGGCGATATTGAAGCATGGATGAAGCATGTGGAGGTTCTATAAGCTGGTTGGGAACGTGGAGGTGGGGCTTCTTGGAGCCGAAAGTCTCAATCTTCTGGATCAACTATAA
>JAWCEH010000128.1:0-7951 GCA_038859955.1 Bathyarchaeia archaeon
AGCACTTGCCATGTTCATGGGCCTTTCGCTCTCCGCAGATACGTACGCGAAAATACTGCTAAAGTTTGCAAAAGCTGGAGCTGGATACATAAATATTGGAGCAATCTTCTACGCCCCAGAGGATTGGATAAGAAGGAAGCGAAAAGAGAGAGGGGAGGAATTTCTAGGAGTCGTTCCAGCCCCTGGAGAGCAGATTCCTGTCAGAAGATGGTTAAAATATAATGGAGAGGAAGGTTACTTCCATCGGGCTGGCGCAATGGCTAAGGAGGGAGTTAAAGTTCCTTGGGCAAAATATGGCCCGCCGCCGGAGGCGTTTGGAAGAATCCTTGAGGGAAAAATGCCCTTCATAAAGAAGGTGATGGAGGAAAAGCCTAAAGATGTTCCATTAATTGCCAATGTGGAAGCTGCTGCCGACCCCGAATCATATGTGATAGTTTCAAAGAAAGCAGAAGAGCTAGGCTTTGATATGATAGAGCTTAACGTGTCATGTCCATTCTTTGCAATACTCAGCGGGAACATTGAGGCATTTATGCGAGGCGAGTATCCACTGGTAAATATGGGATCCATTATCGGAGACTCCCCAGAGTTCTTAGAAAAAGTTGTTAGGGAAGTGGTTAAAGAGGTGAGTATTCCAGTCGGAGTTAAGCTCACGCCTGAAACCGGCTTTCCTAGAGTAATTGACATTTGTAGGCGTATCAGAGATGCGGGAGCCAAGTTCGTTGTCTCCGCCAATATGGGCATCACTATTCCACCACCAAATATATATAATAGGGGTCAATCTACATTACCATTCACCAAAGGAAACCCATTCATTGCATACGGTGGTGAACCGTTAAGGGCTATTGTTCGGAAGCATATTGCAGCAGTAAGCCGCTTTGTCCCCGGCTTAGACTCGCTGGCTTTAGGAGGAATAATGACTCCTGAGCATATCATTGAAATGATTATGCTTGGAGCAAAAGCTGTAGGGCAATGCGCAGCGATCTTCTACAGGGGAGTAAACTACTTGAGGCGAGAGCTAGACTTTATAGTGAAATATATGAAGGAACAAGGATACTCAAGCATAGAGGAGGTTAGGCAGACAGGAATTAAAAATATAGTAACAGCTGATGAGGCTATAGACCTTAGAGCTAGGGCAGAGGTAGATCCAGTAAAGTGCAGGCTATGCGGAATATGCGCAGATAATATTTGCGGAGCAATAAGCATGGAAAATGGAACTATAAAGATAGGCAATAATTGCATGGGCTGCGGCTTATGTGTTATGGTATGCCCCCATGGAGCGCTTAAGCTGGTAAGCGCAACTTAAATCTATACGCGAAAATACTCCATTTTTACCTATTTTAAACTATTTTCACCATAATAGTTCCTCAAGGAAAGGAGAAAAAGTATTGATTATTCTTGAGGTCGCTTATTCTTCAGGAGACAACCAAGTGTTTTCATGTTTGGTGTTGAAACACATAACTATAAATCCGTTTATCAACCCACAAAATTATCTCTGGGCAATAAACTAGATTTATTGGGGCTATAACCGCCGTCGGCACTTTAATTGAGTACCTTTCTCACTTCAACCTCACGAGGACCCCTGCCCACTCTTAAAAGAGCTTTCATTTTAACCACGCGGTAGCATGTTTATTATATTTCATACTTATCTCCTAGGTAATTAAGTCTTTCGAGTTAAAGGACTAAATAGTCTGTGAGTGATGCTTGTTTGCTAAGGGTTTATCAGTCTTCTCTTTTTAAGCACTGTGAAAGCATGTCAGGTAGACTAGAAAAAATCTTTTATAGCGTGATGATTATTTACTCTCAATACGGTCTTGGACTGAGACAACTCTAGCTATCTTCGTAATCAGGTCGGTGCTGTGGAATCCCCTCTCCTTCGCTATCGCTCAAAGAGCGGGTTAACTTAGAAGAGCTGTGTTCCCATAACATTCCTCACAAAAGCAATTGCAAAGAGAGGCTCTATCCCGCTAGAGGTTCCAGTAGGCGCTATTGATGTTAATGTGGCGTTCCTCATAGCCTTGTAGCCCATCTTCTCCCAAATGCTTCCCGGAAAATTAGGGAATGAGCCCCTCTCTTCAGCGATTTCCATAGACTTCCTCCTAGCCTCCTATGATATAAAGGACATAACCCTCTTAGCGGTTGCAATAGCTTCCTCGGAGTCGTAGGGTATGCCTAACTTTATTAGCACCTCAGCGAATCCCATAACACCTAAACCTATCTTCCTACTTGCCTTAGTAGCCTTCTCGATCTGCGGCAGAGGACATTTGTTGGCATCTATAAAATTATCTAGAAAGTGGACCGCTAACCTGACGGCCCGCTTAAGCTTCTCCCAATTGACCTCACCATCCTTAACCATCTTAGATAAGTTTATTGAACCTAAGTTGCAGCTCTCATATGGCAGTAATGGAACCTCCCCACATGGATTTGTGCTCTCGATTACGCCGAAGTGAGGCGTTGAGTTCTCATGATTAATTTCATCGATAAAGATTAAAACCGGGTCACCAGTTTTCCAAGCGGCGGCAGCCATTAAATCAAATAAATCCCTAGCCTTCACACGCCTAACAACGGCGCCGTTCCTCGGATTAACTAAGCTATAATGCTTGTCATTTTCAACAGCCTCCATAAATTCATCGGTGACCGCGACGGATATATTAAAGTTAAAGTTTGTTAATACGCCCTCTTTTCTTTAGCGGTAATAAACTCGATTATATCCGGGTGATCAAGTTCAGATTTATACGAAAAAAGAGCGCTTACCTCATAAACTGTGATGACAGCTTCTTAATACTCCTCATCTCTTGAGCTTGATTCTTTAATTAACCGCCATAATAGCCTTGTGAATGGCTTTGGTGATTTTTGATGGGTCGAATTCAACTATCCTACCATCTCTTTTACGGATTAAGGAAACTGGCATTTAAGCGCCCCCAAGAAACATATTATGAGAGATACTCTAATAAATTATGCATTACATGATTTACGATTACCATTTTGCATCTAAGTAAGAAAAAGGATCGGGACTAGAAGCTCTTCTGAAGGGGAGAGCAGTCCTCGTAACCCAAAATTCTCGCGAAAAGGTAAGATTTAAATAGACTCAGCCATAGACTCTTATTTTCGGAGGTTTCTACATGAAGGTAAGCTTTTCGCTATATCCATTTGGAAAAAACTTCACCCTTCATAATCAAAGATTAGAAGAAGCATTAAAATTTTTAAGTGAGGTCGGATATGATGGTGTAGATGGTGTTGTCGATCCGCAGAAGGTTCATGAAAAAGATGTATGGAAAAAACTAAGCAAGATGCTCTCAGACTATGATTTGAAGTTGGCTTGTATCTTCGGCGCCACAACTTTCAATAGTCCAGACCCAGCGGAGCGAGAGCAGGCAATAGAATTGACTAGGAAACTGGCAGAGATAGCTTCTATGCTTTCTTGCGAAAACATTTTAATAGGTGGAAGGAGATTGAGTGAAGGTGTCCCTAGAGATAAAGCATGGAAGTGGGCTGTTGAATCCATTAGAAAAGCCGCAGATTACGCTCGTGAAAAGAATGTGGATCTAGCATATGAGTATTGGAATAGATTTGAAACGAACTTCATTAAATGTACAGATGATGTAATAAAGTTGATTAACGAGGTCGGCCGTGAAAACCTTTATGCTATCTTAGACACATTCCACATGAACATAGAAGAAAAATCCTTTGTGGAGCCGGTCAAGAAATTAGGGAAGAAATTAAAGCATGTGCATCTTTCAGAGAGCAATAGGCTGGCCCTTGGCGATGGACATATAGACTTTCCAACTTTTCTCTCAGCTCTAAAAGATATAGGCTATGACAAATACTTATGCGTTGAAGTATTTTATTATGAAGACGCAGACTGGCCGCAGCATCCGTTTGAGACAGCGAAAGACTACGCTCTCAGGAGCATTAAATACCTAAGAAACTTGGGAATATAATCATGGAAACACTCACAATTCTTCTAAGTCTCTCATTTTCTTTATAACTCTTGCCATCATAAGAAGAACATAATATATGCCTTAAAGAAAACACCGAGTAAGCAGAAACCATCATCCGATAAAAACAACCTAAAAAAGAGAATATTATTTGTTTTAAACTTTCAGTGGATCCTTACCAAAGTGTTTTTTATAAGCTTCATGTAATGTTTTTTCCCATTTTGTCATTTTTGTCAGTGGAAGCTTCACTGGGCGATTTGTGGTTCCAGACTCTATCACGGCTATAACCATTTCTAAATCTCTGCGGCCCTCTATTCCGTACTCCGGGGGTTTGTCATATACAGCTGCATTAGCTATGCTCATTATTTCCTCGGCTATGCCTACACCCCATTCTCCGCTCACGCAATCACGGTATGGATTAACGTAAGTTATCTCAGGCTCAGATTTAACCACTATACTATCTAGGTAGCTTTTGTCTCCGATTACTCGAACGTTCTTAATTATTGGCACTTCATGGAATTCTCCAGTCTCTTTTTTCTGGAGGATCTTCATGGATCCGCCCATGTCAGCTGCGCCACAAAATATGCCATAACTGTAGATACAGCCGCGAGTACCTGCAATCTTTCTGAACGGTGTTTCCCCTGCTCCCTCATCATAACTAATTTCAGTGATGCCAACCACCCCATTTTCAAACTCAACTAATGCTGAGCCCCACATTGGCCAATTGTTCTTTCCACCCCGCTGTATAACTCCCCTTATGACAGAGGGTGTGCTTCCAGCGAAGTTCTTTAGTTGAGACATTTGGTGAACGCCCATATCGTGGAGTGATATTGTGCCGTTAATTAGCCAACAAAAGTCTCTTGTAGCCGCTCTTCCCGCTATTCTCATAGACCCGGGGATGACGTACACTCTTAAAACGTCTCCAATTAAACCCTGCTGAATAGCCATTTTCATAACTCTCTCATTCGGAGTCCTGAAGTAATTCTCTGCAACTTCAAAATAAACGCCTGCCTTTTTTGCAGCGTTTATCATAAGATCGCAACAGGGGAGTGTGAGGGCCATTGGTTTCTCCACAATAAAATGTTTACCGTGTTCAGCCGCTAGTTTACCGAGGACATGGTGTGTATAATCTGGGGTAGCTATATAAACGCAATCTAAATCAGTTGATAGCATCTTTTCTGCATCCGTATAATATGGGGCTTTAAATTTTTCCCCAGCTGCTTTAGCTCTCTCTTCAGATATATCGCATACTGCCGCTAGCTCTAGATATCCCCCGCGGTGTAGTTCAGAAATATAGTTTAGATGCCCAAATCTCTCCCCTGTTGTAACGTCACCACAGCCAATTACCCCCAATTTAGCCTTACGCTTACTCGCCATATCTACTCGCTCCCTAAACCTCTTCTAGTATCTTTATCGGGAATTTCTGTCTAGGTATCTTTCTCTCTCGTAATCCTGGATATTTTGCAAATATATGCTGGAATCTTCTAAGGGTGCTCCTTGTCATTTCGTCACGATCTATTATCACGTCTATTATTGCGGGTTTCCCAGAATCAAATGCCTGTTTTAGAGCATCCTTTATCTCTCCAGGTCTCTCAACCTTTATTCCAAATACATGACATGCTTCAGCAAACTTTACAAAGTCCATGTCGTATAAGTCTGTGGCAGCATACCTCTCAGGCTCCCAGAGACCACCCCAGCCAAGTTTTCCTGCATAGTGCGCGATTGCGCCTAACATTGCATCGTCAAGTATGAACCAGACTACTGGTATCGTGTAAGTGCTTGCCGTCACAACCTCCTTACAGAGCATGTGGAATGCAGCATTTCCTATTACATCAACTACTTGACGTTTAGGCGCAGCAAGTTTTGCTCCTATAGCAACGGCTAAGCTGTTGCCCATGGCTGTATGGTTTGCGTCAACAATGAAGAGTCCACCCTTTAAGTGCTGGAAATACCCTTCTGTCCAAACCATGTTATTACCGCAGTCCGTTAAAACTATGGCATCCTCCTTCAGAAACTCTCTTAGCTCCTTTAATGCGCGCTGCGGTTTAATTGGTACGGCGTCAGAGTACATTTCCTCCTCACGGAAGTATTTAAGCTCATCTTTAAGCTTTAGAACATTCCTAATGCGCTCGCTCTTAGCCCTATTGAATTCTTCAAGCCTCTGTGGTGGCATAGCGTCAATCTTCCTCTTAACGCAGTCTATTAACTGCTGTAGGACACACTTGGCGTCACCAACAATCCCTATGTCAATTGGATATGCCTTTCCAATTTCTGTTGGATCTATATCTACTTGGATCAATTTGTCTCCGCCAAAATCTTTAGACCAGAATCCGGTGGCCGATACGCTGAAAGTCAAACCAATAGCTAATAACACATCACACTTGCCCTTTCTCAACATGGAGTTCGCAGTCTCATGTCCACCCATTCCTACGCATCCCAATGCTAACGGATGATCCTCTGGAAATGAGCCTTTGCCCATTAGTGTGGTTGCGACAGGCGCCCCTAGTAACTCTGCGAGCACAAGTAGCTCATCTTGGGCCCACGCACGATTAACACCACCGCCAGCTAGAATTGCAGGGTTCTGCGCCTCAATAAGCAGCTGAGCTGCTTTTTCAACAAGATGTGGATCCCCATACATCTTGCATGTTGGACGGTACTTTTCTGGTGGGAGCACTTCCTCTTTAACTTCTTCAAGCCATACATTCATACATATATCTAAGTAGACTGGTCCTGGTCTCCCGGTATACATTATTCTGAAGGCTCTTCTCACGGCTTCCGGCAGCAAATCTGGAATAGGTATTGTTTGAGCCCACTTTGTAACATGCCTGGCCATTTCAACATGCCACGTGCTTCTTGGCCCCCACCCAGAAGAAGCTTGTACTGTTGCCCCCCTCCAGTGAGATGGTGGGTCATTTGTTCCAATGGCGAGTACAGGAATAGAATCTTGCCAAGGTACATGCAGCCCTGAGATAAGGTTCACCGAGCCAGGTCCAAGCGTAGCGCCACAAAAGCCTGCCACTCCTGAAACCCATGCATAACCAGTTGCCTCGAAGGCTGCGCCCTGCTCGTGCCTTGAAAGTATCGTCTTGATTTGTGGAAAATCTAGCAGCTCATTAAATAGGGGCGTGATTGTGCTTCCCTGCATTCCGAAGAAATATTTCACTCCTTCCTTAGCACACTGTTCAAGAAGAAATCTCGCTCCTCTCATTTAA
The DNA here is from genome assembly GCA_038859955.1 of Bathyarchaeia archaeon. Taxonomy (GTDB): domain Archaea; phylum Thermoproteota; class Bathyarchaeia; order Bathyarchaeales; family DTEX01; genus DTEX01. The sequence continues at coordinate 7,148 of JAWCEH010000128.1, forward strand.
TTCACCATTCTTGCAATAGTATTATTCACACTTATTTAAATTTTTAGTAGATTTTTAGGATTTTCATTAGAGAAGAAAAATGCTTGAAAGTGAAAGATTTAGGTTCTAGAAGAACTTGTAAATGGTTGCTCGCATAGAAGTCTCCTCTGACATTTTAAGAAGACAAGTTTAGAGAAAAATGTAAAGATAGGGAGAGGAAGCTCTGATCGGCAGAGATCAGCCGCATCGAAAAATTCATTAACAAATAAATATTCTCACTACGCTATTTTTCTATTGGGTGGTCTAGTTGGTTGAGGTATTAATAATCTATTATTCTAGGACCGGGAGGACCGAGGCACTAGCGAAGGCAGTTGCTGAAGGGGTTAGTAGCGTTGAGGGAGTAACTGCTAAAATTATTCGTGTTGAGAATGTTGCCCTTGAAGAATTTATCTCTTGTGACGCCGTGGCATTTGGATCCCCAAATTATTTTGGCTATATGAGCGGTTTAATGAAAGACTTCTTTGATAGAGCATGGAATATTAGGGATAAGGTCGCTAGTAAGCCAGCGGCGGCATTCACATCTGGAGGTGGACCGAGCAACTCTGCTTTACTAAGCCTTGAGAGAATGATGGAGGTCTTCAAGATGGAGAAGGTTTGTGATGGGATCGTGTCAAGTGGGCCTCCATCGGCAAAAGACTTAGAGGCGTGTAGAAAGCTTGGAGAGAACCTAGCGAAGGCGGCAATAAAAAGATCTGAAGCAAAAAAGCTAAATAGTCGCATTCTAAAAATTAGCTAGGTCTCGGGATGAATTTTAAAGGGCAGGTT
>JAWCEH010000129.1:0-7917 GCA_038859955.1 Bathyarchaeia archaeon
GCTTTAGGCCGAGGTAGCTCAGGTGGTAGAGCATGCGGCTGAAAACCGCAGGGTCGTCGGTTCGACTCCGACCCTCGGCATTTTGAGGCGCATTCGTCTAAGGGTTAGGACACGGGCCTTTCAAGCCCGTAGTAGGGGTTCGAGTCCCCTATGCGCCAAAGGTTGCGGGGTAGCTCAACGGGGAGAGCGGGCGGCTGTTAACCGTCTGGTTGTGGGTTCGAGTCCCACCCCCGCAGTGCGGGGCCGTAGTTCAGTTGGTTAGAATACCGGCCTGTCAAGCCGGAGGTCGCGGGTTCGAGGCCCGTCGGCCCCGTTTATTTTTCTGAATCAAGGAGGCTTCCCTGGGTTATAGGCCTAGGGAGGTTAATTTAAGTTAGCGCAAAATCCGAGCATAACGGGGGTAAAAGCACTTTTGGATCTGCTCGGAATTTTAGTGTGGGGTAATTTTTAAGGTAGTGGTTCGGAGTGTTCTGACCGGCACAGGTTTCCGAATATCCCCAGTTTTTGAAGCAAAGAGAGATGCTCGGAAATGTATTTTTGAACCATTTTTGGCCGTTTGGGGGCAAAAATGGCTAATCGCAGGGCAAAAAACCAAGGAATTGGGCTGATTTTGCTGATTTGCGGGGAGAAAGGAAGGGTGACTATGAAGAGAATCCCCTTCGAGGGATAGAGATTTTAGACCTAATCCCCGGCCTCCTCCCCTGCGAGAGAAGGGAGTCTTCCCTCTCTGCTTTGGGGAGGGGCCGGGGTGGAGTCGTAAGAATATCCTTTGGTGGACTGTGTAAGTGACCAGTAAATCGTTACTAGTCTCTTTGCCACAAGCTGATAATAGATCAGCATTGTTTTGTCAAACAGGCTAGGTGATAACATGGCTATTTGTTCATCACTATTATAACTCAATTCTCATAAGACGGCCGGAGGGGACCTCTCTCCATCCCTGCTCCAGAGCGCGGGTTATAAGGCCAGCAGCAGCTCAGGGCAAGAAATTGGGCAGTCTTCTGCAATTAGAAGTGGTGTGGTTGCTGTGCTCAACCCGACCATGGATAGTGTAAGTTATGCCTAAAGCTGCTTTGTAGTGGATTAAGAAGGCACTTGCTCTTCCCAGGCTTACGAGGCAAGGGGTAGGGCTTTTTTTAGTAGTGATTGCGGCTCAAGATATGGCAGGTGGTATGAGGTTAGTAGTAAGTTTCTTTAAAGGCTTAAATTTGGGCAGGGGGTTTGGCGAGGGGGGTAAGAACACACTTTTGTACTACTTGCCTTGAGGTGAGCCAGTGAGGTGGCACTAATGATGCCAGTTTCCTGATAGGTTATAATTCCCTGCAGGATGGGCCTCTCACATGTGGTGCTCATACTGGCGGGAAGCACCGTTCTTTGTCAAAATCGCTTGCATTATCCAGTAGCAATCTCCTGGCGGCAAGCGTAGGCTTGACAAAACTAAAAAGTAAGTATATAATGTATGATGATAACAGTTGATTGTTAACAAATCATGGGTGAGGAAAAAATTAAGAGCTTTGAGAAGATAAAACAAAGACTATTACGGCATGACGTTCTTTCATCATTAAGAGCGGCTATATTAGACGGCACTTTTAAGCCAGGGGAACGTCTTAATGAGAAAGAAATAGCTAAACAAATGGGGGTTAGCCGTGGTCCAATAAGGGAAGCCATTATGGAATTAGAAGAAGAAGGTTTAGTAATATTAGTTCCCCATAAAGGCGCTTTTGTAGTCGAATTTTCCGCTGATGATGTTAGGGAAATTTATAGCTTGCGTTGTCTCCTTGAAGGTTTTGCTGTAAAGATAGCTGCAAAGAATATAAACGACCAAGATATAAAACGTTTAGAAGCAATAATTAAAGAAATGGAGGAAGCAGTTAGTAAAAACCGATTAGATATACTTGTGGAGAAAGACTTAGAGTTCCATCGAGAATTGTGTAAACTCTCTAAGCATAAATTACTTCTTCAAACCTGGGATAAACTTTTTTCCCGGGTCCGGCTTTTTCTTACTTTAGCTGACCAGGTTTATTTTGAACCTAATTATATTGTCAGCACTCATTATCCCACAATTGAAGCCTTGCGAAAAGGCGATTCAGATTTAGCTGCAAGGACTATTAAACAACCAATAATAGAAGTAGGCGAGGCCGTGGCCAGAGCAATGGAAAAGGAGACTTCAGAGGATAAGCGCGCAAAAGTTGATTTATTCTGGAAAAGCCTTTTATGATGGGGTAGCCTTTTAAAGGAGGGAAAGATAAATGTGGCTAGAAATAGTGGACCCTGAGATTGCTGCTGCTATAAAGGAAGAAGAGAAACGTCAAGCTTTTACTATTGAACTTATAGCTGCGACTAATTTTCCAAGCCGCGCAATTTTGGAGGTACAAGGAAGCATTTTAGCCTATAAGACTTTAGAAGGATACCTTGGGAAGCGTTATCACAAAGGGCATGCTAATGTGGATATAATTGAAAAATTAGCTATTGAACGCGCAAAAAAACTTTTTGGGGCAGAGCATGTTAATGTTCAGCCACATTCAGGAGTAAACGCTAACCTTGCTGTTTTTCTTAGCATACTTAAACCTGGGGATCGTATATTAGCTATGGACTTGGCCCATGGTGGGCATCTGTCTCATGGAAGTAAAACTTCTCTTAGCGGTAAATATTTTCAGGCTTTCTTTTATGGCGTAAACAAAGAAACAGAAATGCTTGATTATGAGGAGATAATGACCATTGCATCTAAAGTGCGCCCAAAATTAATTATAGCGGGAGCAAGTTCTTATTCACGAATTATAGATTTTGCTAAATTCAAAGAAATAGCAGATGAAGTAAGAGCTTATTTATTAGCTGATATAGCCCATATAGCAGGCTTTGTAGCTGTTGGTGAGCATCCTTCTCCTGTGCCTTATGCTGATTTTGTTACATTTACTACGTATAAAACAATGCGAGGAGCTAGGGGTGGGGTAATCCTTTGCAAGAAAGAATACGCCTCAAAAATTGATGCAGCCGTTTTCCCTGGGGTCCAAGGCTCAATGCATGTGCATTTAATAGCGGCTAAAGCTGTAACTTTTAAACTGGCAATGACTCAAGCATTTCGTAATTATATAAAACAGGTTAGAGACAACGCGAGAGCTTTAGCAAAAGGGCTTTCCGAAAAAGGCTTTCGCATCATATCCGGTGGTACAGACAACCATATAATTTTAGTTGATTTAAGAAATGTCAACTTGACAGGAAAACAAGCGGAAGAATTATTAGAAGAAGTAGGTATTACAGTTAATAGAAATCAAATCCCCTTTGATCCTCTGGGCCCTGAGGTAACCAGTGGGATACGTTTAGGAAGTGCAGCTATGACTGCCAGGGGTTTCCAAGAAGAAGAAATGTATGAGGTGGCCGATATAATATCTTCTGTTTTGTTAAGACCAACCCAAAATAAAATACAAATAGCAAAAGAGCGAGTGAAAAAGCTTTGTTTAAGGTTCCCTTTGTATATGGATAAGTGGGAAATGGAGAGTGCAGTTTTTGAAAACATTTAAAATTTTCCCAAGGAGGGGAAAAATGAGAAACTTAAGAGTTTTAGGGTTAATAATGGCTTTGCTTGGCATTTTAAGTGCAGCATGTGCTCCCACTGCAATTCCGGAAAAGGCAACACCTGTTCTCCCAGAAAAGATAAAAGTTGGAGTTTATGAGCCAATGACTGGAGCATTTGCTGCAGGTGGGCAGATGACCTGGGACGGTATTAAGTTAGCACATAAAGTAAAACCTCAAGTCTTGGGTAAGCCTGTGGAATTAGTGCTGGTTGATAACAAAAGCGATAAAACCGAAGCTGCCAATGCCGTAGCCCGTTTGATAGAAGCAGAAAAGGTTGTAGCTATTATTGGAAGCTACGGTAGCTCCCTTTCCATGGCTGGTGGAGAGGTAGCGGAGAAAGCAGGGATACCAGTCGTAGGCTGTTCCCCCACAAATCCACTGGTGACTAAAGGTAAAAAATATTACTTTAGAGTCTGTTTTATTGATCCGTTCCAAGGAAGTATTATGGCTAAATATGCCTACGAAGTATTAGGAGCGAAAACAGCTTGTATAATTCAAGATGTAGCTCAAGATTACTCGGTTGGTTTATCCTCTTTCTTTAGGGATAAATTTATAGAATTAACTGGTAACCCTAAAAGCATTGTAGCTTTTACTTCTTACCAAACGGGAGATACAGATTTTACCGCTCAATTAACTTACTGTCTTAGCAAAAACCCAGATGTAATATTCTCTTCTGGATATTACGGGGAAGCAGCATTGTTGGCCAAACAAGCCCGAGCCCTCGGATATAAAGGGGTATTACTTGGAGGAGATGCGTGGGATGCACCAGAATTAATAGAAATAGCAGGCCCGGCAGCAGAAGGTATGACTTTTAGCACCCATTATCACCCTGAAGGGGCTATTACGGAAGCATCAAAAAAGTTTGTAGAATTATTTAAAAATGAGTATAATAGAGAACCTGATGCTTTCGCTGCCTTAGGTTACGATGCGTATATGCTGCTCCTTGACGCTATTGAGCGGGCTGGTAGTGTAAATCCGGAGGCTATCCAAAAGGCTTTAGCTGAAACTAAAAACTTTGAGGGTGTGACGGGGTGGATTACAATTAATGAAAACCATGACGCTGTAAAGCCAGCTGTAATAAAGCAGGTCAAAAATGGAAAGTTTGTATATGTAACTACGATTTCTCCGTAAAGTTTTCTTTAAGCCTGGCAGGGGAGGAAAGCTCTCCTGCCAGGCACTCTTTATTATGAGGCCTTACAAGGGGATGAGGCTGGCAAATAGAGTGATAAGAGTTTCAGGGAGGGGAATAGTAGTAGAATGGGCTCGTGAATTAGCTAAAGACCTTATTCACATGGAAATAGTTGATTCTAATTTTGATCCACCAAATCATATTAGTGAGGCCGCTTTCGGGGGTTTGCTAGAATTAAGGGAAGTGATCGCAGATTATTTAGAAGCTGAAACAGGAGTTCGTTATGATCCTGTCTCAGAAATTTTAGTTATTAATGGTGCGGCTGAAGCTATTTATATTGCCATACAAGGGCTGATTAATTCTGGTGATAAAGTCATATTACCAGATCCTACATATTTAACTTTTGAGCCTTGCGTGATGGTGGCAGGAGGTAAAATTAAGGGAGCACCTCTTATTGAGGAAAGCAGTTGGAGGATGAATTTGAAGGTTTTGGAAGAGAGAATCGGCGCAAGAACTAAAGTTATCATACTAATTTCCCCAAATAACCCAAAGCGTAGGGATTTTATTGAAGCGAATGCTTATAAATTTACCCAAGAGCTTGTGAAAAAGGTGGGTATAGTAGTAAACCCTAGTCCAGATTATGGACCCAGCGGGAAAGGACATATACGCATGGTTTTTGGAGCAGTTTCAATGTAGGAAATAGAAGAAGCCTTTAAGCGATTAAAAATTTACATTTATCAAGATAAGGGGAAATCAAAATGGACTTAGTAATGTTTCTGCAACATTTGATTAATGGAATTTCTTTAGGAGGTATTTATGCTTTAATCGCCATTGGATACACGTTAGTTTTTGGAATATTACGGTTGATAAATTTTGCTCATGGTGACATATTTATGATAGGGGCTTATATAGCTTTTTATGGCACTGCTATATTCTATCTGCCGTGGTATGTGTCTTTTCTGTTTGCTGTATTGCTTACTGCTCTTCTAGGAATAGGGGTAGAAAGAATTGCCTATAGGCCTCTTAGGAAAGTCGCAAGGATTTATAACCTTATTTCTGCAATAGGAGTTTCCATGCTTCTCGAAAATATAGCTATTGTGATTTTTGGCGGGAGACCAAAAGCTTTCCCATCTCCGTCAATATTTACCCAGGTTTGGAGCTGGGGTAAAATCCAAGTGCCTAGCCTCACTATATTTACAATTATAACTACTCTGATTTTTCTTATAATTGTCACATATATCATTTATAACACTAAAACTGGTAGAGCGATGAGAGCTTTGGCGGTAGATTTTGAAACTGCCATGCTAATGGGGGTTAACATAAATAAAGTTATATCTTTTACATTTGCTCTTGGCTCTGCCCTAGCAGGGGTAGGAGCTATTATGTGGAGCTTAAAGTTTCCTCAACTTGTCCCCTTGATGGGCGTATGGCCTGGTCTTAAATGTTTCATAGCAGCAGTGATTGGGGGAATAGGTAGCCTTCCAGGCGCTGTGTTGGGTGGTTTTCTGTTAGGTTTATTGGAGATACTAATAGTAGCCTTTTTCAAAGAAATGGCCGGACTTAAATATGCAATAGCTTATTCAGCCTTGATAATAATTCTTTTTATCAAACCAACCGGTATTTTAGGGAAAACTTATGAACAAAAGGCTTAACATGAAAAGGAAAATAGTGTTCTACAAAATCCTCCAAGGGCTCAGTTTGTTACTTCTGTTTCTGATGCTTATGATTGCTGAAAGGCATTTGGATCCTTATCTGCGAAGGATAATAAATCTTATAGCAATAAATATAATTTGGGCTGTTAGTTATAATCTATTGTACGGTTATACGAATCAATTCTCCCTAGGACACGCTGGTTTCATTGCCATAGGAGCCTATACAACGGCCTTACTTACTATGAGCCCGCTTCAGAAGGAGCAAAACTTCTTCTTGGTTCCATGTATAAAACCTCTTAACGATATACAGTTTCCTTTCTTTCCCTCTTTAGTAATAGCAGCCATACTTGGAGCTTTAGGGGGCATATTAATAGGTGTTCCCTCTTTACAATTCCGTGGTGACTACATGGCTATTGTAACTCTTGGATTCTCGGAGATCATTCGAGTTATCAGCATGAATCTCCAATCTATAACCAATGGTTCTTTAGGTTTAAAGGGTATTCCCGAATATACAAATCTTTTGTGGAGTTGGAGCTGCGTTATTCTAACAATTTTTATTGTAAGAAGATTAATAAATAGCAAATATGGGCGAGCTTTTAAAGCCATCCGGGAAGATGAAATGGCTGCTGAAGCAATGGGAATTAACGTGTTCCGCTACAAACTTCTGGCTTTCGTTGTAGCCTCCATGTTCGCCAGTTTGGGGGGTGGATTGTTGGCCAACCTTTTGAGTACTGTAGATCCTAATCTTTTCAGCTTTTTCTTATCATATCAGATAGTTGCTATAGTAGTCCTAGGAGGGGTAGGTAGTATAACAGGGAGTATACTAGCTTCAATAATTTATGTTAGTTTCTTTGAGATCTTGCGGCCACTTGATGCTCCTATAAAAATCGGAGCTTTAATGCTTCCTGGGCGGCCAGGCATGAGAATGGTGATATTTTCAGCTCTTTTTATAGCCATAATCCTTTTCTATAGAAAAGGACTTATGGGTTCGGAAGAATTTTCTTGGCAATGGTTGAATTTAAAATTACGGCATATTTTCAAAAAAATACAAAAAGGAGGGTTATAAACGTGAACCTCCTGAAGGTAGAGCATTTAACTAAATACTTTGGAGGTTTAAAAGCTGTCTCTAATTTCTCTGTTGAAATACAAGAAGGGGAAATCGTTGGACTTATTGGCCCAAATGGTTCTGGTAAAACTACTATTTTTAACATGATAACAGGTATTTATAAACCATCTTCTGGTAAAGTTTATTTTATGGGAAAGGACATAACAAGTCTGCGGCCATATGAGATAACCGCTTTAGGTATTGCGCGGACATTTCAAAACCTTAGGCTATTTCAGAATCTTAGCGTTCTTGAAAATGTGATGATAGGTTATCACTTAAAGACCGGCTATTCCTTAATAGATGCACTTATTTCTTCAAGAAGATATAAGAAATGTGAATTGGAGGTACGGAAAGAATCTTTAAAACTTTTAGAATTTCTTGGCTTAGCTGAGTTTAAACAAGAACTAGCAGGAAGTTTACCATACGGGCTCCAAAAAAAATTAGAAGTAGCCCGTGCTTTA
>JAWCEH010000130.1:0-7914 GCA_038859955.1 Bathyarchaeia archaeon
TTGGATAAGACCCGCGGAGCCCTTGTTGAGCAAGCGTATTAGTTTCAGACTTCAGAGCGGGCACGTTATTCTGTGACCGTTCCAAGAGAAGAATCTCGATGCAAAGACATGATTTATAAACTATCCATGTTTGAGCCATTGGGCTATTTTCACTCACATCCTGAATGCGATCCAATACCAACAAAAGATGATGTTCAAAGCATGAAAATAAACGACATCGAGCTAATAGTTACCATTGAAAAGAAAGGCAGAAACATGCCATGGAGATACGACGCATCAAAAAGCTTCTGGGAAGCGTCCTTGGAGAATTTCGGTTTGAATTAGCAGCATATACTCGGACAAAAAGCAAAAGCCTAACAGTTAAAAAGCTAGATTTACTCTGCCCCTTCGCCCTTGGAATAGGTTCAAAAATACTTTGATACACAAGGAAAACCGCAGGATAGAAATAGTCACATTACCAGTGCAATGTCGTTAGACCTTTTCTTTGCTTGAGCGCCTCTTTATCCAATGTTCTTCTTTAACCGTCTTCTCTCTCTGTTCCGCCTCGAACCGCTCCATCATCCTTTTGAGGTATATGCCAAGGGCTTTTCTGCTGAGAAACTCGTATCCCTGCATCCAATTAAAGTCAAACTGTAAAGGTTTCTCAGAGCAAACATAGCTTACCATTCCAGTGTCAAACTCAAAGAACAAGGAACCGGGACGCCTAAGCTCAACCTTAATTATCTTAGCGCCTTCAACAAGCCTCTTCCAAGTCTCAAAATCAAGTTCCATCATTAGGCTTCCTTTAAGTTCGTAAATAACTTCGATAAAACATTGAGAACATGAGGGATTTGCTCTTCAAAATAACCCAACTTTATCAACGTTTTCTCAATGGTCATCTCACTAAACTCCCGCATCAATTCCTTCATAATAGCATCTTCCTTCATCATACACCAAGCACGAACAATCTTTCTCCCAGAATAAGTCGCGCGAAAAACGACCCTCTCTGACATAGCACCACTCAAAACTAAATCAACATCATCTAAAGCCGAAGAATCCTTCCTGCTCATAAGCTTCCCTTTTTAAATACATGAAAAGGTATTCTCCTTTTAAATTTTATAAAAATTTTTAAAAAAGAAGCCATAAATTCAAATTTAGAATCTGAATCTGAATCCTTTTGGTATTAAAGGCGTTAAAATTTACTCTATTTTTGACTTAAGTTTGAAAATATCTACGTTTCGTATTTAAACTTTGAAACAAATCCCTGATGTTAAAAAATCTTTTGAAAAAGCTTAAAAATCCAAAAAAACCGAGTTTCAAGTATACATGAACAACCAAAAAGTTGGAAGTTAAAAATGCGCGAGGACCTACCAGCCCGACGTATAGATAAAGTTGACACAAGGCCGCTTAAAAGGCTAGTTATCGAAAAATTTCCACGCGACAGCCCCTTAAGAGTTATACTAGCCGAACGTGACACCCTCCAAGCTGAGGAATTCTTAGCGAAACTGGAAACTTGGCTTCTCCTTTTGAAGGAAGGATGTGATGGTTACAAAATTTTGGAAAAATTTTAGATATGAAACTAATATTTTGCTTCTCCCGCTCAAGAAAAATAGCGAGTGCATATTCAAACAACCATACTTGCTTCTGACCCCTTCGCTGCATATTACTGCTACATTATCACTCTCTTCAAAAGGAGAAGCGCTTCTAATCTCTTTGTATGAAGACTTACGTAGAAATGTGAACATCGAGCGCTTAAGGCGTTTGCAACTAAGTTGCCCTGTGTCCCTTCGACTGTGCTGTTGGCTGAAGATGATGCAATGGACTTCCCAGGTTATTTCGCCCCCTACTACTTCACCGACTCCGCCTTACGAGGTTGCTTGAGGGTAAAGAGGTATAACAACATGAGTTTCGCCATCCAGCCAATTCTTCAATGCCCCTCATGCGGTTCTGATAACGTAAGACCAAAAGGCTATGTCCATACCAAAACTTTGGGTATAATTAGGCTACTTAATTGTAAGGCTTGCGGATACCGCTTCAGAGAGAGAACCGCTAAGGGATTAAGGCATATCATCCCTCCGCCCAACCTAGTTGAAAAATACTTCGAGGCCGGGTCTATAAAAAGTCTTAAAAAAATGCTCAATTTGGAGTGTAGCGAAAAAACCCTGCACCGCTGGCTCACTAACCAGTTAAAGAAGCACATTACATGGGAGGACTTCTTACTAGAGTCTGCGGAACGTTTAGACCTTAGCCACGTTATGGGCCTCGATACGACCGTTATTCCAATCGCTGGTAAAAGGCACTATTATCTGCACGTAGCTGACTTCCCAAAAAATCACATTGCCTTCGATATATTAAAAGCTGAAGACGCTGGAAGCATCAAAAAGGTTCTCGAAAAGATTAAAACGTTACTGGGATATATGCCCGCAGTAACTGTGATGGATTTGGCTCAGGAATTGCGCTGCGCCGTTAAAGACGTATATCCCACGACTATTATTCAAGGCTGCCTATTCCATCTGCGCAATTGGTTGAATAAGAGGCTTCCCACTAAGAATCTAAATAATCCGATCAAGGCTCAGGTTTGGGAATATACCAAGCACCTAATAATGATGACTGCATTAGCAAGAGATCATGAGGAAAGAGAAAAATACCTAAATGAGTTAAAGCGGCTCTCATTTCAATCTAAGGAAGAAAGAATGAAAAGGGTAATCATGGATTTTCTAAGGAACTCAAAGTTTTATCATCCGTTAAAGGAACTGATGATCCTTGGATGCAGACCTGAATGGCGATTTAACAACGTATGCGAGCGGGCAATAAGAACCGTTGTAGATCTCAGTAGGAAAATGTACGGGTTCAAAAATTTAGAGCTCACTAGAAAGTACATTAATGCGATGTGGATTGCAAGCATGAAGGCGAGGATAAAGGATGATTCACATAACAAGCTTAAGAAGGACAATGCTCTAGTATACACTCTCCCGCTAACATTATTCACATATGATAAATACGTGGACTTAGAGGAGGGCGCTAGAGCACACAATGTTAAAATAGAGTTATTGAAAAGCGAAGTCGAGAGAATTGGATACGTAGTATCTGGGAACATCGCCTTATCAAGGAACTACCTTGACGTAATTCGCCGTAAGGTGCTAATAAAGCAACCAAAAACACTGCAAGATTTCATGGAGATCACTAATTTGGGTTACCAGCACTCGATCGACGTAATCAACGCTATAGGATTAAAAATCGTACATTCATCGTTGGACCCTCGAGAAATTCTCCTAAGGTACGATAGCCTGGTCACGAATGAGAAAGATAATTTATAGAATAATAAAGGCCAAACATTTAGTCACGAATGAGACAGAACGTTAAATGTCACGGTTCTTGAGAAAGAACCCTTCTCGGTACTTTCTCACTTTTCATGACCAATTATTTTCTGTCTCATATGTGTGACCGCTTATTTCTTTGCAATATCAACTTTTAGTTGTCTCATTTTCGTGACCAATGCGAGAAAGACTTGCAAAAAGTTAAAACTCAAATACGTTGGGTTAAAAGATTAAAAATGTGCTATAATTTGTGATCTTATCTTAAAGGCACTGCAAAATGTTAAGAGAGTCGCTAAATTAAACAAGCTATAGAGTCGACTCATCCTTTAGATAAAAGTACCTTAATCCATTTTCCTTCGTTTTTTGCGGGTGTTTCATCTTTTAATGCGTTGTTTGGTCGGATATAATTGTAGTAAAGGCGATAGCTTTCTACGAACTCGTTGAATTTTTCCTTTAAACCTCGCCTTCGCTTAATCCACTCTTTCATTGTACCATGCAGTCTTTCTATTCTGTTGTTGTTTTCATATTTTGCTAGGCCAGCGTTTTTTATATGTTCTATCGGCAGACCAAGCATTTCTAGTGCTTTTGAGTAGGATTTTAACCCATCTGTAACTATACTTTTGGGGAGTTTGCCAGCATTTCTAATAGCTTGTTTAATGGCTTCTAGCGCTTCATCAGCATTGCGTCCGGACGTTAGCAGCGACACAATGTAACGTCTAGTTTCATAGTCCATTATGTTCCATAGGTACATAAGTTCCCCTTCAACTTTAATGTTAGTTTCGTCTGCTAACCATTTATCGCCAACGTCCAGCTTTATGTCCTCAAACGCCCTTTTAAGAGCGTTGGCTATTCTCGTTACCCAACGATGTATGGTGGCGACAGGCTTGTCGACTCCGTAAACCTGCCAAAGATGATTTTTAATGTCACGAAGGCTGAGCCCCTTGAAATACAAGTCAGCCGCAATTATGGCAAGTGCCGCCTTAGCTCCACTGTAATCTGAGCATGTGTTGTCCACAAACCTTTTCCCGCAATCCCTACATCTGAACATCCTTAGCGGACCGCTCTTATTATATCTGAAACCTTTCGGCCGGACGTTCGTTGATCCACAATACGGGCAGAGTCGTTCAAATGCCTCAGAGTTCGACAGCACAATTCTCGGTAAGTCTAGGAGGAAGTTCACGGCGTATATGTGCTTGCATGGCTTTTCCCTTTTATCGTAGTCTTGACAATCACATACCCACTTATCTTCTCTCCACTCGACTCTATGGAAGGAGGAATTATTTGTTTGCGACCTCACCCAGAAGACTTTTTCGCTTTCCTTCTTGATTTGCCCTCCGAGAATAAGGATGCCTAAACCCCTTAGTTCCCTTAAGCTGAGTCTCATCAAAATTCACCATCATTAGTATTTTCCGTTACCGAGTAACGTTCACATTCTATGTACTCTGTTAGTTCTCTAATGACGACTTTAACAGCCTCTTCGATGGCGCGGTAAGCGTTTTCTCTAAAGAGTTTAAGCAGTTCTGATAGATCTTTAGGCCTTGTTATACCGCGATTTTTACTTTCTCTTTTGTTGAACTGACAACCTTTGAGGGGGCATCTTTTGCAGTCTTCGCCTGGAACTGAGACGGGTGTGTCGGTTAATATACGCTTGGCTTTCTTGATTCTGTCAATGAGTGCTGACTTTAGGAATATGGCCCAATCTTCTGGCCTCAGTACTACGATGTCTCCGGTGGTAAGCCTTAAAAGTATTAAGGTTACGCCGTTCCATAGGTATTTTTCAAGCTGGCTCAGCGAGACGTTAAGGCCTGTTTTAACTTCGAGGCTTATATTTTTGTTTCCGTTGAGTATTTGCACTCGCCCTTCGTTCAACTTCACTAATACATCATACTGGCCTGTTGGATTCTCCATCTCGCGGATCATGGTTGTTAAGAAACCATGCTTCAGGAGCTGGTTTTTGAGCCTTTCAAGTAATAAGGAAACTGCGTAATTGTGCAAGTTCCGCCATATCTTATCGACGTCGTCCATGTTAGCCTCTTCAGATTTAAGCTTCTCTACAATGAAACTTTCGCATACACTTTCCAGGAGCAAGCTTGCAATAGTCTTTTCTGAAACTTTAAGGCTGAACTTTGCAGCTATATGGGCGCATAAATCTAGGAAATTGTCTCTAAGTATGAGAACATCTTGGTAATATTCGCTTTTTTGCCGAGACGCTTTTTCCATCATCATTTAACTTTACCTCAATACCCCTATACTCTAATACCTTTACTTAAACTTTACTCTTTTACCTTTATACCGCTAAGAACTTGTACTATCAAAAGTAAATCTTAAATCATGAAAGATGAAATCTTATTGTGAATTGATATGCCCAAGCAAAAGACTTCGATAAATATCGATTCAGAATTATGGAAAGAGTGGACTATATTCGTTATAAAGAAAACAGGATCTGCGAGGAAAATAAGCGAAGAGCTGGAAAAAGCCATGAAGGAGTACATGGAACGGCACAAGATATGAGTTTGATGTCACCTTAATTTAGGGATATTACGGTATTTACAGAAACCTATTATGGCGTTGTCGATGACTTTTGTAATACTTGTGTTCCAGCTTATGCGCCCTACATATAGCCTTAGATCGATTTTCCTCGCAATTAAGCAGAAATTCCTCCAAATGCAATGAAAAACCGTTCTTGGAGAGTTTTGGAAGTGTTGCATCCAAATTCCGAAGAAAGGCCGAGTATACTCACGATCTATTGGCGGAATAAGTTCCGGTAGTATGTGGTGTAAAGTTTTTGTCCCGGAGACAATCGGATTGGCGGCTTCTGATACTCTGATGTTGTTTATTAATTCCCAGATATTTTCACTGGCAAAGTCCGTTGCAAGTTTTTTGTCGTCTATCTTAATACCTTCGAATTTGGAAATATGCCCTTCATTTTCTAGAAGTACCTTCTTGAATTCTTTAAGAGGTAAGAGTTTAGCTCCTCTGGCTCCCATCCCCCAAGAGACTAGTGTTTTCCATAGACTTTCAATAAATTCGTTGTTTCTTAAGCAAGCGTTAACATTCCAAGTTTATACCGTAGATTAATAGTTTGAACATGAAGTTTCAGTTGCTCGGAATTGAATGGGCATTCTTTATTAAACATGTCTAGTACAAGTCTATGTTTTGACATAATTTGTTAATGCGTTGTAGCACATGATTATTACATGGTTGTTTAGGGTTAGCTTTTGTTAGATCTTTGATTATAGTTTTAAGCGTCGGTCCTGCGGTCAGCCAAGTTCCGCATTTTTTACAGAATTTGCTTTTTGAATACTCTTCCCATGAATGCGTCATTCCACATTTTCTGCATGTGATTGTCTTAACCATTCTACCATCTCGCATCTATTTATAATTGAAATTGTTTTTATCAGTTTAGTTGAGTACAAGTTTTTCATAAAATTTTAAAGCTAAATTGTTTATTATTGCTGTTAGGTGGGCTTTGTTGGTGAATTATTGGCTTTGTGTCACTAATGAGGATAATTGGAATGTTATTAAGGAGCGGAGGATTTGGGGTGTTCCTGAGAGGCGGGGTAGGCGTCAAATTGAGGGTGTTAGGCCAGGTGATTATCTTGTTTTTTATGTTACTCCAAAAAGGGTTTGTGGCGTTTTTCGGGTTGTTTCTGAGCCCTTTGAGAGTAGGGAGAAGATTTTTAGTTGGGCGGATTTTGGGAGAGAGGAGATTTTTCCATATAGGGTTAGGCTTGAGCCGAGTATTGTTGCCAGGGAGCCGATACCTTTTGATAAACTTGTTGGGAAGTTAAGTTTTACGAAGGGGCGTAGGCGATGGAGTGTTATGTTGCGGCGGGCTATGTTTAGGATTTCAGAAAAAGATTTTCAGATTATTAGGGATTTGTTAGGTGGTGGTTGATTTTGAGTGGTGAAATGTTTTCAGCTGTTATTAAGGATCATGTTGCTAGGGCTCGTTCTGCGAATACGCATCCTGCTAAGCTTTTGGTTTTGTCGGATCTGTTGAGGGAGCTTTTCGGTGTTAGGCTTGAGGAGCTGATTCCTGGTGTTGAATCTAAGCTTGGGAGTAAGTTATGGGGGCTTCGTGGTAGTGCTGATTTGATTTTTTCGAATGTGGTTTTTGAGATTAAAGTTAGTTTAAGGAATGAGTTGGATGATGCTGAGCAGCAGTTGATGAAGTATTTTCAGGTTTTGTATGAAAAAGAGCCTGATAGGCGGCATGTGGGGATTGCGACGGATGTTGTTGAGTTCGTTGCTTATACGCCTGTGATTAAGGGTGGAAAGGTTGTCAAGTTGAATAGAATTGGTTCTATTAATATTGCTGAGGCTTCTGCGTCTGAGAGTGTTTTGTGGCTTGATGCTTTTGTGTTTTCTAAGCCTAGGATTAGGCCGTCTGCTATGGACTTGCGGTGGCGTTTTGGTCCAGAAAGCCCGACCTATTGGGTTACAGTTGATGGGCTTGCTGCTTTGTGGGATGAGGTTAAGGATGAGAAGGATGTTGCTTTGAAGTTGGATTTGTGGGCTAAGAACATGGAGATTGTTTATGGGAATACACCTGAAGTCGCCGCTTTTATTGACCATACTTATCTTGTAACTTTGGTTAAGCTGATTGTTTATCTTA
>JAWCEH010000131.1:0-7783 GCA_038859955.1 Bathyarchaeia archaeon
GGTTCCAGGTATAGAAATACCGCACTTGTGCGCCCAATGCCACGACTACCCATGCGTCGAAGCATGCCCAACAGGCGCTTTATCTACAAGCAAGGAGACTGGAGCTGTCATAGTGGATAGAGATAAATGCACTGGGTGTGGTGCGTGTATACGCGAATGCCCCGGGAGAATTCCGTTCCTCCATCCTAGTGATGGAAAGGCTGTAATATGTGACCTATGTGGTGGTGACCCGCAGTGCGTTAGGGTATGTCAAGAGGCCAAGTTTGATGCTCTCTGGGTTGTTAAGGAAGAAAAGATAGGATGGGGAAGCTTTAACAGGAAATTATTCGCCCAGATGCCTGAGGAACTCACCAAAGATGTTGCTATAAACCTTTATGGTGAAAAAAGCGAGGAGTGGATTTAGATGTCAAGAGGTTATGCGGGTAAGTTTCTCGAGGTTGATTTATCCTCTGGAGATATGAAGGATAAAATCTTTAGCGATGAGATCCTCAGAAATTTCGTTGGCGGAAGAGGTTTAGCAGCAAAGATACTTTGGGACAGGCTCGGTTATAAATGGGATGAAGTTGACCCACTCGGGCCGGAAAATATTTTTCTGGCGCTAACCGGGCCATTAACTGGCATATATCCGGGCTCCCGAACATGCATATCGGGTAAATCCCCTCAATCTAATGGAATAATAGGATCAACATTAAGCGGAGAATTTGGGACGGAACTTAAATGTGCCGGATACGATGGCGTCATAGTTACAGGCAAAGCTGAGAAACCAGCGTACATATTCGTAACAGACGATAATGCTGAGATTAAAAGCGCTGAGCATATTTGGGGTAAAGAGGCGCCGGAAACAATTAGGATTTTAAACAGAGAAGCACGCGAATTGCTTAGGAAGCGAAAGCCTAACATTGGCGAGATTAAGGAGCCAGCTATAATATATTGTGGGCCGGCCGGCGAAAACAAAGTTAGAACAGCGGCTGTGATGCAGAAAATCACCCATGCGGCTGGCTACGGAGGTTATGGTGCGGTTATGGGTTCAAAGAACCTTAAGGCCATTGTAGTCAAGGGAAGGAAAACTCTGCCTAGCGTGGCCAGTCCAGAGACTGTAAAGATACTTCTACGCGAAGTTGAGAAGCGGCTTATTGAAAGAGACCGCTTGAGACGTTGGGGGACTGGTTATGGTGGGTATGAAGTGGGGGCTAGGTTGAGCTCGGAACCCGTTAGAAATTGGCAAGAAGAATGGCATGATGAAAAAAGATTCGGTGGTCCAAAATTCGACTTCAGATACTGGGTTAAGCGATATTGGAGTGACCATAATTGTCCTGTTGCATGCATGAAGTTATCTGTTGTTAAAGCAGGCCCATTTAAGGGCGCCATAACTGATGATCCGGATTATGAAATGCAAGCTTATCTTGGACCTAACCTTGGAATTTTTGACCCGGATAAATGCATTTACCTATCAGCGCTTTTAGACTACCTAGGGTTCTCTGGCATAAATGGTGGCAATACGCTTGCTTTTACAGCCGAACTTTATGAAAAAGGTGTCCTTACAAAAGAGGATTTAGGGTTCGAGCTTAAGTGGGGTGATGCTGAAGCGTTTGAGAGACTGGCGAGAATGATCGCTAAGCGAGAGGGCATAGGCGGCATACTTGCTGAGGGAACTTATAGAGCTGCTCTAAAAATAAGCGAGATGAAGGGCGTCGATGCTACAAAGTATGCCGTACACGTTAAGGGCGTTGAGGTGGGCGCCCATGGAACAAGAAGCGGACTAGACTTTAACCCAATTGGATACGCATGTTCACCGCAGTGTGGGGACCACACGTCGGGAGTGTACGACGCATATAATGACACTATAATAGTATTTCTTGACTCAGCCGTCGTATGCAGTATGTGCTCAACTGACCTGATATGGGATTTCTATAGAGCAGTTACTGGATGGGATCTGACGAGAGAGGAGTGGAGCCGCTCTCTCGGACGAAAAATACTGCATATTCAAAGAGCCGCCCTTCTCTTAGGAGGCCCCGATATATTCTGGAAACCTGAGATACACGACGATAACCCGCCGAGATTTTATGAGCCGCTTCCATCCGGACCATATAAAGGGAAGACAACTGATAGAAAGGCATTTGAGGAGATGAGAAAGCAGTATTATGACGCTATAGGCTGGGATGAGAGAGGCATACCAAAATCCTCGGTTCTTAAAGAACACGGGCTCGAAGATGTTGATAAGATCTTGGAGAAAGTGAGAGAGAAAAGATGAAACCATGTTTTATATCCATTCTCCCCTCATTTCTTTATTAAAAGGTAGAATAAAAAATGATTGTGAAAGTTAGGGGTTTTGGCGATTTAGCGACACTACTAGGTAACGAGCTAAACGTTGAGCTTAGTGAAGATGCTAGAATCGCTGACTTAATTGCAAAGATATCTGAGAGAGTAAATGGGTTTGGGGAAAAGATTGCCTCCTTCTCCAATCGCCAAGGAGTAACTGACTTCGGCTTAGTTATACTTCTGAATGGAATTAACATTAGTCTTCTTGAGGGAGTTAAAACTCAGCTCAGGGATGGGGACTTAGTGACGTTTCTACCCCCAATTGCTGGTGGTTATTATTCACTCAGGCCAGAGAATGATCTAGAAGACTATTTCTCCATCTTTGATCACTTTTATAGTTCTCAATTTTCGCCTGCACACTTCCCATTCACCAGCCGCATCTTCAAGCGGAAACCTTCCTTCTTCAATCTTTAGAATTGTGATGTCGCCGCATGCTCCAGGCCTTAGAGTGCCCATAGTGTTTTCCTTACCTAGAACTTCAGCTGGTCTAACTGTGGTGGCCTTTACTACATCCTCAAGTGACAAACCTAAGTGAAGGAACTTCGACATGGTTGTAGGTAAATCGTAAGCTGGACCATTATAGCTTCCCCTATGAAGATCTGTGCTTATTGTATCAGGTTTGATCCCCTGTTCAATTCCTCTCTTGGCAACAGACCACTTGAAGCTAGCTGCACCATGACCTACATCAAGAACGACACCGCGCCTCACAGCCTCAAAGAACTCTAGTTGAACATTTCCATCGGCATCTAATAGACCGTCATGTTGCTTCATTCTTAATCCATGATAAAGGTGAGTAATTATATCGCCTTTTCTCATATACTTCAAGGTTTCAGGTTGGAGGTGATTCTCAGCCATTAAGAAGCAACCGGCTTTATCCGCTGCCTCTCGAGATAATTTAACTCCTTCAATGCCGTGATGAGCCCACTTTATACCTAAAATAACGTCACGATTATGTTTAATTTCATTAACAACTCCTTCAATATTTATAAACATCTCATCACGGCCTGTGATTAAGTTGGGCCATTTCTGGTTCGGACGGGAAAACTCGATCATTCCCTGAGATTCAATATTAATTAGGGCGTAAATTCTCGTTTTAGCGCTCTTCATCACGTACTTCTTAAAACCCATAAAGTTTAGTTCTCCAGTTGAGCCGGCATCCAATACTGTTGTGCTTCCCTTAGCCAAGCATGCTAAATCAGGGTTGACAGCTAAATGGGCGATCCCATAGCAGCAATGTACATGCAAATCGATTAATCCCGGAGTAACTATCATTCCAGATGCATCAACGACATATTGTGCATCAGTGGCATTTAGACCCCTGCGTAAGTCAGCGATTGTTCCATCAGAGACGGCTACATCCATTACCTCATTAATTCCTTGGGAGGGATCTATTACCAAACCATTTTTCACGACAATATCATACAGGGATCTCAATCCCCTAAATAATAAAGGTTAAAAACCAATTTAACTAAATTTCATCAGAATCTCCTTTATTCTTTGCGTTATTATTCTCTCTTCACCCTCTTGGAGACATTGCGGATTGATAATTATATAATTTTCTGTTTGGTGAACATATACTGGTGGATCACCCTCAAGAAGAAGAGCGCGGGTCTCAGCTGCTGTTATATTCAAGTTTTTCTCATTAAAAATTAGTTTCGCTCTAGGCCAGCCCTGAGCCGAGTACTCGTATTTAGATGCATCCGGCATAACTCTCTCAACACTAACATATTCGCTGGAGAGTTCTTTAATTAAATATTGAACAACCTCCTCCCATCTTTTCCTTCTCTCCTCAACAGCTTCAGGTGTGTAATGTTTTAAGGCGACAATAAGCCCGACAATATCTTCTTTACTAACCTTCATCGGTCTACCCATATAGTGATGCGGGCAGCTATGGGCAACAATAGCTTTTATCAAATCCGCTCTTCCTATGACGAATCCAGTATCGTTTGGTCCGCGTAAATCTTTTCCGCCGCTGAATATTACGAGATCAGCACCAGTCGCTACTATATTCCTCAAATTTTCGACCGGAGGAAGCTCCGCTGCAGCATCAACGATTACAGGTATGTTATTTTTCTTCCCAATCCTCACCACTTCTTTTAAAGCCTCTAGGTCGCACCCCTTTTTGGACGTGAAGAACATAAAAGCTATGGCTAAAGTTTTTTCGTTAATAGCATGTTCTATGTCTTCCGGGGTATAACTGTGCTCCGTTCCAACCTTAATTATCTTGGCACATGGAATCGCTAGATTCCTAACGTATGGATTATCTTGCATGGCTGGCAAGATGACTTCATTCTTAAACCCCTCTACATACGGTATCCTAGCCATTTTCTCCGCGTCATTACCAGTTATGCACGCTGCAACCGCTAAAACCAGACCCGCTGCAGCTCCAGAGGT
This sequence comes from Bathyarchaeia archaeon, assembly GCA_038859955.1. Taxonomy (GTDB): domain Archaea; phylum Thermoproteota; class Bathyarchaeia; order Bathyarchaeales; family DTEX01; genus DTEX01. The sequence goes on from JAWCEH010000131.1 coordinate 4,714, forward strand.
TACGCAAGCAGCCTCCGCACCAGTTATCTCGGCTATTATTTCACCAGCTCTTTTCTGAAGTTCTTCCATATTAACAAAGGCCTTCGCAGCCTCACTCATTGCTTTGACAACCTCAGGCAGCATTATCGAGCCGCCGAGAAAAGTGTACGTTCCCATAGCGTTAATAACCCGCTTTACTCCCAACTCGTTGTAAACGCTCATAAGTTCATATCCTCTAAAAGCTGAGGGGGGTGAGTTATGGCTTATAGGCTATGGCATCTATCTCCACTAAAACATTCTCTTCAGGTCTGGGAAGTTTTGAGACTTGAACGCATGTTCTAGCTGGCGGTATATTGAAATATGAGCTATAGACTTCGTTCATTTCCTCATAATGATTTAGGTCTGTTAAGTAAACCGTACATTTTAGGACGTTTTCTAGACTGCTATCAGCCTCCTCAAGTATGGCCTTAATGTTCTCCATAACTCTCCGGGTTTGCTCTCTTATTCCACCCTCAACAATTTTTCCAGTTTCTGGGTCTCGGGGACCTATGCCTGAAACAAATATTAGGTTTTCGAAAATCACAGCATTTGAAAGAAATTTACCTCGACCTAGTACCTTCTTTACCTCAGCCATAAATCGCACTCTCCAACCAGCGTCTATAAAGATCAAGTTTAATAAGCCTTTACTCCACTCAAAAGAAAAATTATTTAAAATCAGCCTAACAATAAAATTTCCTTAGGTGTTAGATTTGGTTTTACCTGCAAAGGTGTTTGAAATTAAGGAGGATGTAAATTTATTTTTTGCAGCACAAAAACTTAGATATTTCCATGAGGAGGAGCCCTATACAACTGTTAACGGCGAAACATTAAACTTAGTCTCTGAGATACTGGATTTAAAGGTAAGTGGGGATTCAATCTCCGGAATATTTAGCAGGGACTTCGTTCGCGGCAGAACCTATAGGCGCAAAATTGTTGAAACACCCACCACCGAGGAATCCCCCTTCTGGATCAAAAGATTTGATAACAGGTTTTTCCTAATAGTTTTGGCGCCTTCAACCGCACGTGGTCTAAAAAAGCTGCTTACAAATTACGTTGCAAACAAACTCAGTAGAATTCTCTTCATAAAGCCTAACGTGATACTTGAGGTTGAGATCCCGCACGAGAGGCTTAAAGCACTTCATGAATCAAATCCTCAGGCAACCAAACTGATATGGTTTGATAGCGTTGATATACCCGGGGTCGAGAAGCTATGCCTGGCGGGGTCAGACCTTGCGGACACGAGCCTTTACCAGGAATATCTCAAGCATGGAAAAATATGGTATGTGGTCTTTGAGGTTCAGAAGAGAGGTATAGTGGTAGGGGTTACGAGAAACAGCGTAGTAACACTTTTTAGCAAAAGTTCAATAGATGAATTTATAAGTTATGTAATGGAGGATATACTACCTTTAATTAAATAGTATTGAAGATTCATTTCAAATCTTTTTGCGCATCAGCTAGCAAGCACTAGCTTTTGGACTAAATAAAATAAAACATAAAAGTAGGTTTAAACTAAATTGAGGAAATAATTAGGGGAGGAAGAATCTTGGTTAAAGTTAAGATAGGTGTAATCGGCGCCGGAAGCATCGCTTGGTCCGCTACGCTGATACGCGATCTCTCCCTAATGAAAGGTTTATGGGGAAGTACTGTTACGTTGATGGACATAAATAAAGAACGTTTAGAACTAATTCAGAGATTTGCTAAAAGGTATATTTCTGAGGTTGGGGCCGATCTCAAGATTGAAAGGACAACGGACTTGCGAGAAACAGTAAAAGACGCTGATTTCATAATTAACACCGCTATGGCTGGTGGACATTATTACTATGAGAAAATGAGAGCCATTTCCGAGAAACATGGATATTACAGGGGAATTAATAGCGTTGAATGGAATATGGTTTCAGACTATCACACAATATGGGGCTATTATCAATTTAATCTAATGATGAACATCGCAAGAGTTATTGAGGAGCTCAGCCCTAACGCGTGGTTGCTTCTGCTTGCAAACCCAGTCTTTGAAGGCACAACTCTCCTTTCCAGAGAAACGAAAGTTAAAGTGATAGGGCTCTGCCATGGGCATCTGGGGTATCAAGAGGTGGCGGAAACTTTGGGGTTAGACTTAAAAGATGTAAACTTTGAATCTATAGGGTTCAATCACGTAATCTGGATGACTAAGTTCCTCTATAAAGACAAAGATGCTTATCCGCTTTTAGATGAATGGATTAAGGGAAAGGCTGAAAAATATTGGAGGAGATGGCGGAGAAAACAGAAGAATCCATTCGACATCCAAATGTCTCCAGCAGCTGTGGATATGTATAAAAGACACGGCCTATTTCCCATAGGAGATACAGTAAGAGAAGGAACGTGGAAATATCATTGGAATTTAAGGACTAAGAAGAAGTGGTTTGGTCCAATTGGCGGCCCAGACTCGGAAATTGGCTGGAAGATGTATTTAGAGAACCATGAAAAATGGCTTAACCGAGCCATCGAAGCCTTACAAGACGCTAAAACTCCATTAACAGAATTTCTGCCTCCAAAAATGAGTCAAGAATCAGTTGTTCCAATCATTAACTCAATAGCAAATGATGAAGAGGGCCTATATCAGGTGAATGTACTTAATAAAGGGGTGATTAACGGGATCCCTGATGATGTGGCGGTTGAGATTCCGGCTAAAGTGGACGGTAAAGGAGTGCATAGGATACAGGTAACCAGCTTACCGAAAAATATAATGAAGTATGTGATGTATCCGCGAATGATAAGAATGGAGTGGGCGTTAGAAGCCTTCTTGGAAGGTGGCAGAGACTTGCTCTTTGATTGGCTAATAGTTGATCCGCGAACGAAAAACACAAAGCAGGTTGAAGCGGTGATAGATGATTTACTTTCGCTCCCGGAGAATAAGGAGATGGCTGAGCACTTCAAGTAACCTAACGATTTAACCCCTTGGAGACGTCGCTAAACTTAAGAAAAATGTTGGTGGGCTTTAACTCCCAATTATTTATATTTAAAGCCAGAAGATAAAAATGATTAATATTTTTAGATAACCTCCTAAAATGCGTAG
>JAWCEH010000132.1:0-7782 GCA_038859955.1 Bathyarchaeia archaeon
ATAGCGCCCCGGTTTGTTATATACATGCGTTACAATCATTCCGTTTCCTTTTTCTCCATCACCAAAATCCCAGATATACTCCGTAATTGTTCCATCGGGATCATAAGAGCTTGAAGCGTTAAATATAACTACGGTCTCACCTGCTATTATCTTTGCTCCCTCTACTTCCCATCCTAGGTTAGGTTGCGGATTTGGTGTTGTATTAAAATCTGCAGCAGGTTTATCCGGAGATACCAGAACTTGGGTCATCCTCGTCATGAGTGCGTATGCTAGTGCAACTGATGGAATGATCCATAACATAATCAGTAAAATGATTCGGATGTTTTTGGTTATAATGGATAATGGCACTCTACTTTTCACACTCATGGAATTACCATTATGTGAAGGATTTGTTCCATTAAGGCAATAATATGCATCCTTTTCCATAATGTGTTTTGAGTTATATAAGTCTTTCAGTCTAAGACTCAGCGGTTTTCTTGGAAGATAAGTTGCATGATACAATTCCGTGGACACCGTTATCCCCCTCCGTATGTCAAAAAGTTTTTCTCATGTTTATAAAGGTTAGTTTCAAAGAAACTAATTGGAAAAGTGTAAGTTTCCATAAAACTTTCAATTTTAGGCAAACCTTTAAAATTCTGTACACTATCATTTAAGAGGAGATCATTTTTAACTTTAACAAAGAGAATATTTTATGACTGATGCGTTTCTGAGCTTCTTTTCTTCCTCTTTACATACACGGAATAGAATGTCAAAATAATTGGCAAAATGAATATCGTGAGTGGGTGTACATAAAACATTAGATAAATATGCAATATAGACAAAAGAAAGTAGATTACGGGAGCCCAGAACCAAAAAGTTGAGATACATGCTCGAATTATTGAAAGCGCTTCTATCAAATCTTCGATTATTTCCTTAATTTTTTGCATAAACTTGAAAACACCTAACCTATTGACTTTAAGCTTTTCTTTTAAAAACTTTCGAGACTCCATGAAATCTAATCCATAGTATGACTGAAAGTACTACTATAACCGTTATTATTATGAGGCCTAAAATTGTCCATTCTGGACTTTTCGTCATCGTTAAGTCAATGACCACATTTGAAGTTAATTCGATATCGTACTGGTGCTGTTGTCCGTCTCTATTCAGTAGGACAGAATATTTGTTATTTATAATGGCTGTCGAAGCATTAACGATTTTTTCAAGAAGGATTATCCTGATCTTATCTTCGACACGTGTCTGAAATATAACGTCCCCCTTATAATCCTTCACAAAGACTTCTGTTCCGTTATAAGCTATTACGTCTAAGTACCAATATGCATGCAAACAAGAGTGGTCATTCACATAAACGTGAGAAGCCGTGGTATTGTAAAACGTTACCGTTGAATTCCCGGAAATTCCCATAATGTTTAGGCGACAATCCTTAAACTTTACGTTTGATTCTCCAATGACAAAAATGTTCCAACTTCTAACTTTGGTTTCACTTAAAGTTATAATCGGAACGCAACCTTCCACGTTATTCGGTACTGTATAATTTGTTCTAGGCATAGAACCCAAACCCTCAAATATACATCTAGCTGATTTCAAGTAAATTGTTATTTCACCCACAGAGGACAACTTAATGTTAATTCTAGGTGAATCAAATGCATTTATTACTGTTATATTCGACCTTTCTATCATAGCTTCAGATGTTTTATCCATCGTCATAACGTTGATTGTTGTACCGATAGCCGAAATTTTTACGTTGCCAGATATGCCAAGATACGAACTTATTGTAACTTTTGTTATCCTAGCTACAACATTATCCTTTAATCCAAGCCACTGGATTTTGGAGTCCACGATTTGGAACGTCGCTTTTTTGTCAAGATTAATTTTCCCTATCAACGTACTTTGTAATACTATAATGTTAGTGTTGTCTGAAGCTGAGATAAAAGAATCTATCAAGTAAGCATTCGTAATGAATGCTGAAGCATACTCACGTAATGTACAGTTTACTTGAGATTTTCCCTTAATAAAAAGTGTTGAAGATCCACGAGCTACTAAATTTTCAAGTTGAGTGTCTATTACAGTTAGTACGGTTCCATCATATATCTCTGCTTGTCGTAATTGCGAATTTATTGCGTAGAGCCTTGACTTGTCCAGCAGCAATAATCGTTGTCGGACTTTTACGTTCTCGATATATATAGTTGAAAAGCCGCTTAGCACGGTTTTTTCTGTAGCGCTAAAGAGAATTGTTGTATTATAAATCCTTGCACTCGCATAACCGCTTGCATTTAAAGTTTTAATTAAAGATGGATTAACAATCTCTGCATAAGATTCATCATTAATCTCGATGCGGCCCTCAACCTTCCCTCTAATCAGATAAAGGTTGGCTTTTTCATAAAGTTGAATTGCCCAGTTTGTTCCGCAGTTTCTCAGAGTTAAAGTAGACGAATCCCATATTCGAACATAAATGGCTGTCTCAGCCGTTGTATTACTTATAAAAACTTTGGAATTATCAAAGCATTCTATGCGCGATGTAAAACGGTGTGGTTCCTTAACATTTACTAAATTAATAGAAGTCGCGTTTAGTGTTGACGTTTTATATAGGTTAATTTGCGCGCTCATAATTGTTCTAGAGACGTCAACTTTAGAGACGTCCCTTATGCTGATAATTGCTTTTTCAATGTACGAGTTTTTCATTGAAATAGAACTATTTCCGTAGAGGTTAATCGAAAATCCTTGGTAATCTCTGGTCGTTCTGCATGAAATGTTTGAGTTTATGATCATTAACTTAGGACTACCGTTGCTGGGTTCTTTGAGAGTTATGTTATAACTTGGACTACCAAAAATTAGAACCGAGTTTATTATTCTAAGCGTTGCATTGTTCTTTATTATGATGCTTCCATTGACTGTCAGTGTTACGTTTACTATTTCCTCTACAGCGTTCCCCGTTAACGTCAAATCGCCGACTAGAGGTAACTCTGCATAAACTACTGTGAGGGGAAATACGCTTAGGAACTTGAGTAAAAATACTGTTAGTAATAAGATCTTGACTATTTTTTCCACAGATGACATGCAACAAACCTCCCTTTCTCTATTTCGATTAACTCTGGTTCCTTTTCCTGACAAATACCCATGGCGGATGGGCATCTTGTATGAAATCTGCAACCTGGAGGTATATTAATTGGGCTTGGTATTTCTCCCTTTATTGTAACTTCTATTCTTCTTGAATCTGGATCAGGTACTGGAACAGCCGATATCAGCGCCTTCGTGTATGGATGCATTGGATTATCTATTATATCGTCAGTCTGCCCAGCCTCTACAATTTTACCCAGATACATAACTGCTATTCGATCACATACATGTTTAGTTAAAGCTAGATCATGCGTGATGTAAAGGAATGCGGTACTATACTTGTCACGCAGACTTGTCATTAAATCCAAAATTTCAGCTCTTGTTGATACATCAAGCATTGATACGGGTTCATCTGCAACAATAAACTTTGGGTTTACAACAAATGCTCTGGCGATATTAACCCTTTGTCTCTGTCCACCACTTAGTTCGTGAGGATACCTGAATACAAACTCCTCAGGTGGGATTAACTGTACGTCCTCCAGTATCGAATAAACTTTTTCCATAACTTCTTTTTCATCATTTGCTAATTTAAGAACCCTTATTGGTTCTGCAACTATGTCACCTATAGTCATGCGGGGATTTAGAGATTCATAGGGATCTTGGAAAACTATTTGCATCTTCTGTCGCAGTGATCTTAACTGTTCTCCTTTTAAGTGTGTTATATCCCTCCCTTCAAAGAATATTTGCCCTCCGGTTGGTTCTAATAACCGCAGCATTAGACGTCCTGTAGTCGTCTTACCGCTTCCGCTTTCTCCGACTAAACCTAAGATTTCTTTCTTCCTGATATAAAAGCTTATACCATCCACTGCTCGCACAAATAAGCTACGTTTTGAGAACAAGGTCTTAAAAAAGCCCAAACGAACAGGAAACCATTTTTTCAAATTTTTAGCTTCAGCTATTACATCCATAAAGACTTCCCGACCATTCTTTGCTCATGAGGTGACATGCAACAAAATGTTTAGGTTCCACTTCTATAAGCTCAGGTGTTTTACACTTACAAATGTCCATAGCGTATTTACATCTTGGATGAAACCTGCATCCTGTGGGAGGGTTGAGGAGATTTGGTGGAGAACCCGGAATCGAGGATATTTTCTTCCTTTCAGCCTTTATATTTGGAAAAGCATCTATTAATCCCTGAGTGTATGGGTGTATTGGATTTTTAAATATCCTTCGCACATCCGCATATTCTACAACGTATCCCGCATACATTATTGCACATTTATTGCAAAGCTCTGCTATAATGGAGAGGTCATGGGTTATCAATATCATTGCCAGATTTAGTTTCTGCTGTAGTTCTTTCATTAGCTTAAAGACTTGAGCTGCGACGATTACATCTAGCGCTGTTCCTGGTTCATCGGCGATTACCAATTTTGGGTTGCATGCAAGGCTCATAGCTATCATAGCTCTTTGTCGCATTCCACCGCTGAATTCATGTGGATAACTTTCAATTCTTGAAGGTTCAATCCCGACAAGTTCAAACAATTTTGCAGCTCTCTCTTCAGCCTCTTTCTTTGACGTATTTTTTTCATGAAGCAAAATCGCTTCAACTATTTGATCTTTAATTTTGTAAACAGGATTTAAGGCATTCATTGCACCTTGGAAAACAATCGATATGCCCTTCCAGCGTATTTTTTCCCTAAATTCATCCTCTTTCAATGAAAGAATGTCTATTCCATCAAATAGTATTTTCCCCTTAATTACTCTTGCATTCGTCGGGAGAATTTTTAAAATTGAGAGTGCAACTGTTGTTTTTCCACAACCCGACTCTCCGGCGAGTCCAATAGATTCCCCTTTATCAACTTCAAAAGACACATCTTCTACTGCTTTTACGTAGCCCCTGATTGTCTTATAATATGTTGTTAAGTCCTGAACTTGAAGTAACATTAGTTCACCTATCGATGTTATTTACCCTAAGTGAAGCTATTTATATAAGTTTTTGCAGTCACAGAATTTTAGATGTTTATGTGGAAAGTCTGGAAAAGTAAAAATTTGGATTTGGAAAATTTAGCGACTAAGATTGTAGATTTCTTTGAAAAAGAGGGTTGTGTTTGTGCTTTTAGTAGAATCTTTGGAAAGTTTAGGATTTATGTTAAGCTCCTCAGGCTGAAAAATACAGCTATAGTGACAATCAGCGGTTCGCCCGAATGCTTTAAAGTTGAGTTTGTTTGGCGGAGAAATTTGCTACAATATTTCACTAACTTCGCTTCGCTGTTTGGTGGGGGCTTTTTCGTGTCTAAAGCCACGACAAAAGTTGAGTATAATGCTCTAGATCAATTTGAGGACCAATTTTGGACATTTGTAGAAAACGTTATCACGATGTTATCTGAATAACACCAAAGCTTAAATAACATTTTACAAAATGTCTAATTTAGCTGATGGATAATGGGACTTAAGACCTACATAGTGAAACGCATAGGCTACATGATAGTGCTATTGTTCTTAGTTATAACATTAAACTTCTTCATTTTCATGCTTATGCCGGGTGATCCTACAACCTTATTTGTTAATCCAATGAAGTTTAAAAAGGAAGAAATTGAAGCTCTTAGAAACATGTGGGGTTTAAATGATCCTTTACATGTTAGGTATTTAAAGTATGTTTGGAATCTACTTACATGGAATTTTGGCCATTCTATTCATACTGGTCTTTCGATTTATGACGAGATTTCGTGGCGACTTCCATACACTATTCTTTTAATTGGCGGTTCAACAGTATTATCCATGATAATTGGGATTTTAATAGGTGTTATTGTCGCTTATAAAAGGGGAACATGGATCGATACATTAAATGTATCTTTTGCATTAACGGTTTATTCCTTACCCGTCTTCTGGATGGGTCTAGTTTTCCTTATAATCTTTGCCAGTTATCTTCATTGGTTCCCTCTTGCTGGAGCTTTTCCAAGAGAATGGCTTTTACCAGGTAAATGGCCTCCACCCTTGGCTACTTTTAACTTTTTGGGTATCAATATCTCTATTCCTTCGTGGACGGAGATTTTTGAGAGAATTAGGCATGCTTTCCTTCCGATTTTTACTTTAACTCTATTTCAGTACGGGGGATGGTTATTGCTTACTAGGGCAACAATGATTGAAGCACTAACTGAAGATTATATTTTAACCGCAAAGGCAAAAGGTGTTAAGACAAGAAACCTGCTTCTTAAACACGCACTTAAAAATGCTTCTCTACCTTTAATCACAAATGCCGCTCTATCGTTTGGCTTTATGTTCACAGGAGCTATAATTACCGAGACAGTATACACGTGGCCGGGCATGGGCACATTTATTTGGACAGCTATCGCTCAGTTGGATTACCCCGTGTTGCAAGCCGTTTTCTTCATAATTGCTTTATGTGTCATTATAGCCAACTTTATCGCAGATCTAGCTTACGGTGTAGTCGATCCTAGGATTAAATACGAATGAGCGGGTGAGTATGAACGTGTCTGTTTCACGGATGAAACGTTTGAAGTTCAATTTGGGACGTCTAGCTGGTTTTATCAGAGCCATTGTCAAAAATAGGAAGGGAGCATTAGGTTTAGGGATTCTTTCTATTTTCATACTATTTGCCGTTTTTCCTTGGGCTTTTACTCAGTACGACCCAATAAAAGATACAGGGCTTAGCGGTTCTATGGCAGCTCCAAGTTGGATTAAATATTTCTCTTCAGAAGGTTACTGTGAAAATGTTATCCTTATCGATAAGCCGGGCTTCAATGACGCTAACTCGCTAGCAGAACTATCGTTAGAGAGTTCCGATGTGTCACGTGTCCATTACGGTTATTCTTCTTCTGTTGGTTATTTGGCAACAGGAGGCAGCGGGCCTGGAAGTCTATTTATAACATATGTTAGAGGTGAGAGACTTCGGAAAGCCGAGAATGTTTCCGTAAAAGTTTCGAAGAAGCTTATCTATCCATACACGGTACCTCCTGAAAGGTTTACCGGAAACATCGCATTTTTCGTTGAGGGATGCTTGTCGGAGGTCCAAGTACAAGTAAACTTTTTCATAGTTATGGAAGGTGAAAATAGGAGTTTCGTAATTAGAAATCAGTCTCAAAAGGTGACGTATTTGTGGCGTAGTTCTGATGTTCCTTTGAGTACTGCACCAATGGATTGGATTTCAACAGCTTCTGGGACTATCAGCGCAATAGACAGCAGATCTCAAGACTTGAAATTAACTCTTTACGGATACTTGGACGAAGCTAAAACTAAGCCTTATTGGCACTACTATCCCGTTTCTCCGGAGCGGGATATTTTTGGTGGCGGTCCTCATAATTTTACCATAGGGGTTGAGGTGTTGTTTTTTGACAGTGGAAAATCTGAAAATGTTCACGTTACCGTCTATCTTGATGACTTTCAGTTTAAAACCTTTGGAAATGCTTGGGGTTTGCTTGGCACAGACCATTATGGCCGTGATCTCTTTGCTCAACTCATTTATGGCTCGAGGATTTCCCTGTGGGTTGGATTGCTTGCTTCTATTTTAGGTGTTGCCATTGGTTTGATTGTTGGTTTGGCTGCCGGGTATCTGGGCAAAGTTGTTGATGAAATCCTTATGAGATTTACTGATATGCTCTTGGTAATCCCAACGTTGCCTTTACTAATAGTCCTTGTTGCGGTTTTAGGGCGTTCTTTAAACAATTTGATCCTCTTATTGGGCTTCTTAGGTTGGATGGGATTTGCTAG
>JAWCEH010000133.1:0-7753 GCA_038859955.1 Bathyarchaeia archaeon
AAGAAAGAGCCAGGAATAGAATTGATGGATATAGAGCCCCCTTCACCCGGTCCAAAACAAATACTTTTAAAGGTTAAGGCGGCCGGCATCTGTGGCACTGACGTGCACATATATGAGTGGACGCGCGATTGGGGTCTTCCACTACCATTAGTTCTAGGCCATGAGTTCACAGGAATTATTGCAGAATGTGGAAAAGAGGTTAAAGATTTTCAAAAGGGGGATCGAATAATTTGCACACCCTACGTTATTTGTGGAAAATGTGTCCCATGTAAAACGGGTAAGCTGCATTTATGCGAGAACGCTAAACATATGGGTCTTCATATGAATGGTGGATTCGCAGAATACGTTCTAATCCCTGAAAACGTCGGAGGAATATTTAGGGTTCCTGAAAGCGTCACCTTCGAGGAGGCGGCGCTCTGCGAACCCCTAGGGGTAGCTCTTCACGCAATAGAGATCTCGCAAATAAAACCCGGTGATTCAGCTATAGTCATTGGCGCTGGTCCAATAGGCATCCTCTTAATGCAGATATTAAAGGCTTCGGGAGTCACAACAATAGGTCTTCAACGTTCGCAGTATAGGTTAAATCTCGCAAGAAGTTTAGGGTTAAATGTATTTCATCCTGAAGATGAGAACTTTAAGAGAGCGCTAAAGGAAATTGGTGAGCGCGTAGACGCTGTTTTTGAGGTGTCTGGGGATCATACAGTAATTTCAAAAGCTGTTGAGATGGTCAAAAGTGGGGGCGAAGTTATTTTAGTTGGCGTGTACTCAAGCGCTAGCGTCTTCAACTTTACATCACTTATAGATCGTGAGATTAGCATAAAGGCAAGTTTTACACATCCATACCAAACATGGCAACGAGCTCTCTCACTAATAGCTAACCGCGTTGTGAATGTAAAACCGATAATAACAAGTATTCTCCCGCTTGATGAAGCAATAAAGGGATTTGAGATACTTCGCGAAAAGAAGGCAGTTAAGGTATTGCTCGCACCAGACCAATGAATTTGCTACTATATGTAATTTCACTGAAGTATCAACTAAATTAGTGTTAATCAGCGGGAAATCTGCTAATGAAAGTAAATCGAAATGTTAAAGTTGCACTTATTGGTCAAAGTATTTTCATGTTTTCTTTTCAATTTTTATCTTCATATAGTATTCTTTATGCGCAATTCTTGGGAGCCAGCGGTCTCTTTATAGGATTATTGCTATTTATTAGCGCTCTCTCTCAAGGCGCCATCTCATTATATACGGTGGAGATCATTAGGAGATATTCCTTGAAAAAAGTGATACTTCTTGGCGTTATTATAGATGTTGCAGCAATTCTTCTCTTTATCTCTATCGAAGCGTGGCATTTTCTTTTCATACCTTTCATTCTCCTTCAAATGATTAGAATGCCGCCCCTCACTGATGCAATAATTACAAGGTTCACAGCTTTTAAAGAGAGAGGAACAATATTTGGTTTATCACGTTTTCTAAATAATATATGTCTCTTCATCTCATCTATGGTAGCAGCAACAATTTTCTCACTTTATCAGGTAAATGCTCAATCTATACGCATACTATTCTCCATCTCCTTGCTTCCTCTCATTATGATATTTATCATAATGTTATTATGGTTTGAAGATATAATCATGCATAACGTAGAAATGGAAGAAAAAAATGCGCCTAAAATGCATTTTCTTCAGGGCTACATAAACATGTTCAAGAGCCAAGATGCTCGTTTTATAATAATTGTTAGGTTAATGAGAGAGTGCGCCCTTCAATTATTAATGACATTTATGCCTCTCTGGCTTGTCAAATTTAGGGGCGTCACAGGCTCTCAATTGGGGGTCTTAATTGTAATTTCCACATTTACATCATTAATATGTCAAATTCCCGCAGGCAAGCTGACAGATATTTATGGTAGGAAAAGAGTTTTCTACATTCTAGATATCTTTTACTGCGTTGGTATCCTTCTTTCAATTTTTGCACCTAATGAATATTTACTTTTAGCTGCTCTTTGTGGAATGGGTGCTTTTGGAGGAGGTGCTGGAGGGGCTGCTATGGTTCCACTTTTTACAATGTGGTGGGAAAGTGTACCGGTAAATAGTATATACCAACTCTATGGATTAGATGGCATCATCATTTCAGTAGCCAGAATTTTTTCTTTACTTTGGGGGCTTTTATGGGATCTTAAACTCAATATAGTTGTACTTTTAATACCATTTTAATTGAACTTTTGATGGTTATGCCATTACTGAGTAAGGTTAAGTTCTTCGGGAATAATTAAGTTTGAGAAGGAAGCAAAACTCGACATCTATAGCTCTTGCCAAGAGAACTAAAAGTTGCAATGACACTACATAGCAACATTTCACAATTTTATATTACCAAAACTTATGACGCTCTCTATAACAAACATGATCTAACTAATTATATATTGAGAATATCCAATAACGGAACTAAAACCCTATATATTTATCTCTAATCACCTTGCCGCTTCTAAGGCTTCCTCATCAGCGTGTAGCATAACGTATTATCTAATACTTAAAGATCCAATGTTAGGCATAAACCGCGGCGGAGAAGCGCAGGAAGCATCTGCCCGATTGCGGTTCTAATCAAATTGTGAGGATGGGGGTATAGGTATAATAAAAGCAGTACAACGTTTTACTGCAAGTTATGTAAAAATCGTTTAGAGATCCAACTAGTTTTTGAGTGAAGCAGGTACAACCACAACATAATTGCGACAGCACTAGACTTATACTGCCGCAGGCTGAGTCTCCGGGAGATTACGGGCCACCTAAATCAACATATAACATTGCTGTTTCCTATGGCAATAAAGGGGGCAGGTATTTATGCCCTAATTTAGCTGTTTCACACCCCTAAATAAGCCTTTTTAACCTCTCGTTTACTCATTAGATCTTTAAATTGACCCTCTGTAATTATGAAACCCCTACTGAGAACATATCCATAATCCATTATTCCCTTCGTCAGGGAAATGTTTTGTTCAGCTAAAAGAATCGTTAGCCCCTCCTCATCCCGAAGTTTACCGAGCATCTTCATAAGGCTTTGCGCTAGTTTAGGGGCTAATCCTAAGCTTGGTTCATCAATGATTAGTAGCTTGGGATTGGTTAGTAAACCTCTTGCAATGGCCAGCATCTGCTGCTCACCACCACTAAGGCTTGACGCTCTCTGATTTCTTCTTTCCTTTAAAACTGGAAAGAGAGAAAAAACATGTTCTAACATATCATTAAACTTTGTTCGAGATTCTTTTAAGTAAGCGCCCATCTCCAAATTTTCGATTACTGTCATATCGCCGAAAATTCTTCTTCCTTCCGGAATTAACGTTATGCCTAGCCTTACCCTTTTATGAACTGGCAAATTAGTTATATCAATGTTCTCAAATAGAATTATTCCATTCCATGGGTTTAATGCCCCTATTATTGTTTTTAACATAGTTGATTTTCCAGAACCATTTGGACCGAGGATACATGTTATACTTCCTTTTTTGACACTAAAGCTAATGTTATGAAGAACTTTAAAATCTCCGTAGCCTCCCTCTACTCCCCTGGTTTCTAGCAAAATCTTACACCTCCCTTAGGAAGCCTAACGCTATTTCACGATCCCCAAAATATACCTCAGCAACCTTTTCATTCTCTGCTACTTTCTTCGGCGGACCCTCAGCTATCTTTTTCCCTTCATGAAGGACAACCACTCTATCGGATACGCTCATTACAGCATGCATTATATGCTCAACCATAATTATGGAAATTTCTTTTTCCTGACTAATTTTTTTAATAGCATCAAGAATCTCTTGAGTCTCTGAAAGGGTTAGCCCTGTAACGCATTCATCAAGTAGTAAAAGCTCCGGGTTTCCGCCTAGTGCCCTAGCAATTTCCAGTAATCTTCTTTGCGGGGCAGTTAATAACTTTGCATAAATATCCTTTTTTTCCAATCCAAGGGTCATAAGTATGTCGTTAGCTATACTCCTCGCTTGCGCAACCGAGATCTTGCCGTAGCGTTCGCTATTAAGTATACTTACCATAACATTTTCAAGCGCCGTCATCTTGCCAAAGAGACGGGTTATTTGATAAGTTCTTGAAATTCCCATGCGACATCTTAAATGAGCCGGGGTTTTACTAATATCCACTCCTTTAAAAATGACTTTCCCAGAATCAGGCTTATATAACCCACTAATTATGTTAATAAGAGTTGTTTTTCCCGAACCATTAGGCCCAATTAAACCTAATATCTCTTTCTTGCCTACATGTAACGAAACGTTATTTAAAGCTGTTATACCGCCAAATCTCTTAGTTATGTTCTCTACTGTAAGTAAGGTCATAATTCTCGCCTCAAATTTCCACTTTCTGTAGACCTCTAATTTTTTTCTTTAATATTCCTGCAAAGCCTTCTGGAGCACATAATCCCATTATAACGACTAGCACTCCAAATATAAATAGCTGTAAGCCAGGTATCGTCCTCATTAGCAAATCTTTAAGAATTTGATATATAAGTGTGCCAAGGAAGGGGCCAATTAATGTTCCAGGTCCACCAGTCAATGTTACGACCATCGCCTCAATTGTGAACGCCATAGAGAAGGCGGTTGATGGTGACAGGTAATTTACTTTGAAAAGCCTAAGGCCTCCTGCGATTCCTAAAATAAACGCGCTTATAGCGAAAACTATTAATTTAGATCCAAGTACATTAACGCCGCTAGTGGCTGCAGCATCTTCATCATCACGTATTGCTTTTAGTGAGTAACCTATTCTTGAGTTTACGATTATGAACGTTAAGATCGTTGTTAAGAGAGATGTTAAGAATAGGATGGTCAATATAATATCAAAGTTATAGAATGGGCTCAAATCTTTGTATGTTAATATTCCCTCAGCCCCTCCCATTATGTCCAGCCCCATTATGAGATATGGCACACCTGCGGCGAGTATCATTGTACCGAAAACGAATAGAAAGCCGCGAAATCTTGCCGTGAAATATCCTATTGAAATAGCTATTGCCATCGTAATAAAACCGCCTAATATCACTGCTATAAAAGGATTTATATACAGAAAACTTGTAACAGCGTAGAAGGCATATGTTCCTATACCAAGAAAACCTGCTTGTCCTAGATTTACTAGCCCAGAATAGCCTAAAGCCAAATTAAATGCCTGCGCATTTATTAGTGTTAATAAAATACTGTAGGTTAACTCTTTAGCAACCCCTGAAGTTAAAGAATAAATGAATAGTGCAGCATAGATACAGAGCAATATGCAAAGTAATGGATTTATTCTCATGCTCATACTTTTATCGTCTCCCCAATATTCCTTTAGGCTTTATGGCTAAAATACACAGAAAGATAGCAAAATATAGAAATGGGGCAAAGCTAAAGGGCTCTTTGACAAAAGGTACTCCCCTTAAGATAAGGGGTACCATTTGATCAAAAATTCCTACGATCATGCCGCCGATAAGCGCACCCCAAGGATTTTCAATGCCACCTAAGGTAATTATAATTATGCTTTTAGGTAGGAAGGATTGACCATAATATGGGTTTACCCCAACTGGTGAATATATTAGTAGAAGGGAACCGCCGATAAACGCTAAAAGGCTGCTTAATGCAAAACCGTGACGCCGTATGGAATTAACATCCACACCACAAAAAGCAGATGCTTCAGGGTCTATTGAGACCGCTCTAAGAGCTTTTCCAAAATAGGTTTTATAAAGTATGAAATATAGAGCACCAATGATAACTATGTTTACTATAAACCCAATTAGATAAGTAACCGGGACATTTACTGAAAATAAAGTAATAACTCCAAGAGACCATGAAACACCGCGATAATTCGCGCTCCAAACGGCTTTCATGCCTTCTTCAAGAATTATCCCAACACTAAAGGTTAAAAGCAAAACTACATCAGGTGAAATGCATTTCTTAATTAGATTAAATAATAGTAAACCAACAATAAAGCCAAGCGCCATAGAAGCAGGGAGACTCATAATTGGATTAAAACCTATAAATACCCAAAGCCAGTAAGCAACGTACGCCCCTAACGTCAATAAATCGGGGTGAGCAAAATTTATAATACGCATAATACCAACCACTAAACTAAAGCCCATGCTGGCTAGACCATAAAGGGCAGCTATCATAATCCCAAAAATTAACTGCTGAAGAAGCATTTCGTACAAGGATTTACCTCCATATCCTTTATAATTTTATAATAAAAAAGAGAAGAGAAGTTTAGGGAACAAATATCAGCTCTGGCCACTTCTCTTTCTCCTCCCACGTTGGCATCTGAATCAGAGTAGATGTAGCAAATTCTTCTGGACCAACCAGCTCTAATCTCAACATATTATCTTTTTTCTGCCACTGTATTATTGCAGGCCAGTAAGGTTGCCCCACATTTATATAGAAGTTATTTGGGTCAAGCTTATATCTTCCGCATGATGTGTAAAAGTCAACTGTTTTAGCAACTTCTGCAATTTTATCTGGATCTAAGCTCTGAGTTCTTTCAATTAACTCTGCCACTATTATTGGAACCATAGCTGGACGCCCAACGTCTTCCGGTGTTCTTTCAGGGTCCTTCGGGTCCTTCTTTGCCTTCCAAGCTTCATTAATCTCCTTTGTTGTTGGACCCACAAACTCTTTTCCTTCACTTGCTGCAATTACCTCAAACTTAAGATTATCATCATATGGCACTTGAGATACTATGCCAACAGCCCACTTATTAAAGTTTTGTCCAAAGAATGGGTCGCTTGCACCACCAAGAACAAGTATATATTTAGCCCATACTCTTGTATCTCTGAGCTGACCTGAAGCTAGGAAACCAATAGGTGGCCCTACATAGAAGGCCATTATGTCTGGCTTATAAGCCGCCATCTGTGCAAGCAAGGGTGCAGCATCGGTAATGTCCATTGGAACCTCTAAATAGCAAACCAACTCATATCCATACTGCTTTGTGAACTCCTCAAGTTGCTTCGAATATATTCCTGCCGGATCCATGCCAGCTCCTATCACCCATGCAATTGTTTTAACTGTAGGATCCTTTTTACGGATAAGCTGTAAGGTGTTAATAAATGGGTCGCCTTGGCCACAGGCAATGAAGTAATATTTATAGCCTTGATAAGCCTCCCAGGGACCTGAAGTACCGCCCGCCGCAACAATCCTATACTTTTCAGTTATTGGAACAATAACCCTACTATTCATGCCATGCGCGCAGAGTGCGTACACCTTATCTTCGAGGATTAGTTTTTCAGTAAGTTTTGAAGTGTACTCGTCTTTTCCTTCGTCGTCATAATATATTAGTCTTACTGGTATCTTTCGGCCATGCCAGTTTATTCCACCCTTAGCGTTCAACCAATCTACGGCTATTTGCATGCCTATTAAACCACGGGTACCTGGCAAAGCCTGCGTTCCACTTAATGGGAGAACTGCGCCAAGTCTTAGCTCCGTGAGTTCTTCAACAGTTTGAGTAGGCGGTGGGAGTAACAGAAAATATACAACAGCTCCTATAACTGCAACAACAACTATTATTGCTATAATTATTGCTTGTAGTCTCGTAATAGCTGCTTTCGAGAAACTTAAATCCATTTCCATTAATAACAGTCTCCTAAGGTTTACATAGATATTTTTTCCGTCTTTTGTTTATAAATTTTTATTTGAATTCATCTGAAAATTATTTAAATGTTTCTGAGCAAGGTTTTGTTATGGAGTTTAGGGAGATTATTGGGTCTTTGCTTCCTCCTAGGGCTGGGATTGGTAGGCCTAGGATCGACGATAGGATTATTGTTA
>JAWCEH010000134.1:0-7674 GCA_038859955.1 Bathyarchaeia archaeon
TCTGGGGGGAAAGGATACCTATAATAGTACCTGTAAGATACTCCCTCCTCTCTTTCGAGAACACTCATCGACATCACCACCCCCTTAAATTTAAGAACAAAATTTTTAAAAAGCTTGCGTCTAACATTAAAACAAGACTCTAAGAGCCTATATGAACCGGTCTATTATTAGGACTAGTTATTATTGCACAGCATTTGGAGGATCTTTTGAACTTATATGCCGCGGCTAAGGATTCAAGAAGTGTGAAACAATATTACCATGTAAGTGCTACAAAACCCTTATCTTCAGCTTTCTAAAAAGGGCGAAGAAAATCAGATGGTGTGGAGAAACGTATAGATTTTCCAAGCTTCTCGCTTCTCTTATCTTTTACAACCCCTATCTGTTTTCTTATTTCCCAGATTACCAGTAGAAGAAAGGTTAAACTGACTATTAAGGCTATGAGGTCGACAACAAATTCTGCTGAATCCTTTCGTAAAATTGGTAATGGTATGATGGCCAATACTAAAAGCAGTATCGCTAAATTGAATGCAATTCTACCCGCCTGGGGATCCATTTAATTTCTCCTAATCTTTTAAAGATTGCCAGATTATAGGGCTTTAATCTCTATAAATACTGATGGCAAGCTACTAAGCGCCCTTCTTTAATCTCTACGAGTTCAGGGATCTTCTTAGCGCAGTCTTCCTCTGCGTATGGGCATCTCGAATGGAATTTACAACCAGAAGGCATTTCCGTTACACTCGGTAATTCCACGTCCTTCACTGGAAGAGTTTTTCTTTCACGTTGTATCTTGGGGTCGGGTATGGGTACTGCTGAGATCAACGCCTTGGTATATGGGTGTAGGGGGTTCTGTATTACTTCTTCTGTATTTCCAAATTCCACAATATTGCCGAGATACATTACCATTACCTTTCCACGCATTGAAAAATATCTAGCAACAGCTAAATCGTGGGTTATAAAAAGGCATGTCAAATCAAACTTTTTCTTCAGATCAAGAAGTAAATTTAACACCTCTATTCTAAGTGACGCATCAAGCATTGAGACGGCTTCATCGGCAACTAAGAACTTTGGATTCGTCGTTAATGCCCTTGCAATAGCGACCCTCTGCATCTGTCCTCCGCTGAGTCTAGATGGATATCTGGTCATAAAGTCGCTTGGTGGTTCAAGTCCTACCAGCCTAAGGAGTTCCTTGACCTTATCCTGCGCTTCTCTTTTGTTACGAACGATCTTGTAGCGCAGAAGCGGCGGGGCTAAGGTTTGATATATAGTTCTTACAGGATTTAAGGCGTTATAGGGATTTTGATGAACTATCTGTGCGTTGCGGCGGTATTCCATAAATTCCTTCTTATTCATTTTCCACACATCTTTTCCCTCAAAAAGGATGTGCCCTGAAGTTGGTTTTAAGAGAGCTAATACTAATTTACCAAGGGTGCTCTTTCCACAACCACTCTCTCCAACAAGTGAAATAGAGTCACCTTTATTTATTTCAAAAGAAACATTATCAACAGCTCTGATGTATACTTTCTTACCAAATAACCCTTGACTCACTTCAAATATTTTTGTCAGACTCTTACATTCTATTAGAGGGTTATCCATTATTTATTTTCCTCCTTACACAGATCCTTATAAAGGTGACAAGCCACAAATCGCCCTTGACCAATATGCATAAGTCGTGGTCTTTCCTTCTTGCATAGGTCAAAGGTTTGCGGACACCTTGGATGGAATTTACAGCCTGATGGGGGGTTTATTGGATCTGGGAAAGGACCTGGTAATGGCTTAAGATTGCTTATATTGCTGGTAATGGAAGGAATAGCGTTTAGTAATGCATATGTATACGGATGTTTAGGTTCATAAAATATGCTGTCAACATTCCCAATCTCAACAATGTTACCGAGATACATTACTGCCATTCTATCAGCTATGTCTGCCACCGTCGCAATATCATGAGTTATATAAAGCATTGTTATCTTTTCTCTTTCATGCAGATCCTTTATCACATCAAGAAAATATCTTTGGGTTAATACATCTAAGGAAGATGTGGGTTCATCTAAAATTAACAATCTAGGTTTTAAGAGGAGAGCTAAAGCCGCTATAATTCTCTGCTTCATTCCTCCGCTTATTTCATGTGGATATAGACGTATTATACGATCTGCATCCAAACGAACCATCTTGAGTAGTTTCATAGGCCTATTATGGACGTCTTCCAACAAGACTTCTTCATGCGCTTGAATAGTGTCTATAAAATGCTCTCCTACTCGCATAACGGGGTTTAGGGAGTTTAAAGCGCCTTGAAAAATTATAGCTATCTTAGTCCATCGGAATCGCCTCAATTCCTCCTCTGAGAGAGATAACACATCCTTTCCTTCAAAGAAAACGTTGCCACCTGTAATGTATCCATTCGGATCTACTTGCTTTATCAAAGCGTGTGCTAAGACGGATTTACCACAACCACTTTCTCCAACAAGAGCGAATACTTCACCTTCATAGATATCCAAGTCCACATTGTCAACAGCCCTTAAGATACCTCTAGATAACTTGAATTCAACCGTAAGACCTCTTACACTTAGAAGCGGCTTAATGCTTTGAGACGCTGAATTCATTTAGTCTCACGTCTCAGTATAACTAAGTAAAAAGGTCTTAATTTAAATTTTTGGGTTTTCATATTAGCCTACCTACTTATTTTCTGTTGCACAAAATTTATAAATAGGTTCCTCCCTAAAGTTTAAAGGGGTTTTGAAATGAGAAGGCAAAGCGCACTATTGTTGGCAGCAGCTAGTTTACTGTTGTTATCTTCTTCAATGCTGCTGGTGTCTTCACCTGTACGCGCACAGGAGAAGAGGGTCTTTTACAGCTTGTGTCATTATGGACTGGAGCCTCCACCGCTATCTCACTATAACTTTTTCGTTTCGGGCTATGTTTGGGCTGTTCAAAATGTTGTACATGAACCTTTAGCTGTCTATGTAATGGGTAACGGCTCGTTTATTCCATGGCTTGCTACAGATTGGAATGTGGATTATGAAGCAGGGGTCGTCGAGGTTCACCTTCGTAGGGGAGTAATGTTTCAAGATTATAGTCGGTTTACTAGCCGAGATGTATTAACGTACTGGTACTTGACTTATGGAAGTTGGCCTAAAGCGTTGTTAAGAGTGGAAGCGCCTGATGACTATACTGTTATATACTATCTTGACAAAGATAAAATAGATCCTTGGACTCTTATATCGCTATTGACTATCTTTGTTTACCCGTACAGCGTTTACGGGCAATATGCTGACATGATAGAAGCCGAACTTAAGAAGCCAGCACCAAATATGACGAGGATAGAAGAAGTTTTAGACCTTCTAGAAGAGTTCAGACCCGAAACTCCTATCGGTACGAGTCCATGGAAGCTGAAGGCCATTAGTGCTGAGGGTGTGATCTTCGAGAAATGGGGTGGTTGGTGGGGAGATGCGGATAGAATACCTTGGGATGAACTCAACTTAATTAATGGCGGCCCAGAAAGAACGGAGCTAGTTCAATCAAAGTTCCTTGCAGGCGAGCTATATTGGGTATGGCGGACTGATTCCTTTACAGAAGAATTCTGGCAGGTTATTTTAGCGCATCCAGAAAAATACTACTTGGTTCCAGTTCCGCACGGTACATGGGGGCCTTTCATCAATTGCGAGTGGTATCCATTCAACATAAAGGAGGTTAGACAAGCCATATACTATGCCCTTAACCACCATGATTTCAATGTGATTTCTCCATGGGCGCGTGGTGGGACTCTCGTACCTATGCGAGACGATCAAAAAGGAATAATGTTTGTAGATTCTGTATATGAAACCTACAATATAGGGGAAGATTTTCTTGGGCGGTTAAATAGATATCCATATGATCCATCAAAAACGGAGGAAATCTTTACATCCCTTGGCTGGACAAAAGGTCCTGATGGAATATGGGTGACAGATAATGGTACAAGGTTGGAGTTCGACCTACCTTGGTGCTACTATTGGGCTGCAGAAGAATTGGATTGGTTTGTAAATGATTGGTTCGGGAAAATAGGAATAAAGCTTAATCCTGTGCCCTATGATTACATGCAATTCTGGCAACTAATGACGGAGACAAATGGTTATCCTATTTACTTTGATTTCTGGGAGAGAGCTGGAGCATGGGGGGTATGGACAACAATAGACTTGGAATTTAATCTATACAGGCATGCTACACACTATCCTGAGATAGTTACAGTACCAGATTGGGTGGCACCAGGATATGGAACAGTTAATATCACGGAACTCGCGCTGGTTGACTTTGCCAGGGCAGTTCTAGAAAATGACTTTGAAAAGCAGAGAGATATAGTGAAGATTCTAACCTGGCACTTTAACGAAAACCTATATCATATGCCTGTGTCACATAATGCTCGAACATTCGTGGCTAATAGGGAAATATTCCAGACCCCGTTTCCGGAAGAAATACTAGGGCTAAATATGCCATATGGCGACTGTTGGTCTTGGTTGGTAGGTTTAAATCTGGGAATATGGTTTAAACCTAAAGTCCCATACACCGGAGGATACACCATTGTCTACTTTATAAGCGACGTAGCCCAGTTTATAGGCGAAGATGGAAACGTATATGGCCCGTTCAAATCTGGAGATGCTGCAAGTATACCTACAAATGATGCCAAGAGATTGGTTGAACAAGGATTAGCATCATACTCTCCTCCAGCGCCGACAGAACTTATGGAAGCTATTTATAGGCTTGAGGCGAAACTTTCCGAACTTAAGGAAACTGTAAACGCCCTAAGCAAAAACTTAGATATAACTGTCAGCAGCATTGTCGGCAGTATAACATCGTTACTTTACGGTATATTAGCTGTACAAGTGATTGTGCTAATAATTGTGCTAGTAGTCGCAGTTAAAGGTTTTAAGAAGGCATAGTCTGACTACCATAAACCTCTTCTTTATTTTTTTGGGAATCTGAAAATTCAAAAACCTTAAATATCTAGGATTCAAAAATACTTTATGAATTACGCTACTTAGTCCAGACCAAAAGAAAATATTTGGGGAAACTAATCATGTGGTGGATTGCAAAGAGAATTGCAAAGGCTATATTAACCATGTGGATTGTTATTACAATTACATTTGTCCTTGTACGTCTAATGCCTGGTAACCCAATGTTAGCGTTATATATTCAGTACGTAGTCCAGCAACAGATGGAGCCGGAGAGAGCAAAAGCGTTGATTGCTAGGCTATATAACATGAATTTGGATGATCCATTATATGTGCAGTATATAGATTACTTCTCACATCTTATAAGGGGTGATCTAGGCAGGTCTATTACTAGAGGAAACCCGGTTGCTGAAATGATAGCGTATGCACTTCCTTGGACAGTATTTATTCTTTCCTTGGGGATATGTATAAGTTTCGTTTTAGGCATATTGTGGGGTGGGTTAATGGCTTATAAAGGGGGATTGTTTGACCATGTATCGTCGGCCTTTTGCACTATTATTTCAAGCACCCCATCATATATTATAGCTATACTGCTGATCTATATCCTTCATTTTCAGCTAAACATATTTCCAGCTGGAGGACTTTATACTCTTGGGATTACACCAGGATTCACGCTAGAGTTCATCTCAGATGTACTTTGGCATGCCACTCTTCCAATAATTACATACGTGATGGTGACCGCTGGTAGCTGGGCGCTTTTGATGAAGGGTAGTGTAATATCTGTTCTTGGTGCTGATTATGTTGCAGCCGCCGAGGCTAGGGGTTTAAAAAAGCGTAAAATAATGTGGTCATATGTTATGAGAAATGCAATGCTGCCCCTATTTACATCTCTACTAATATCTATGGGATACATTTTTGGGGGGTCCGTTTTTATAGAAAATGTATTTGCATATAAAGGCATGGGTTATATGATGATAACCGCTTTAAATGCTCGAGATTATACTTTAATGCAAGGAATCTTTAACGTAACTACTTTCACTGTAGTTCTAGCAAATTTTATTGCTGATCTCAGCTATGGAAAGCTAGATCCACGTATACGTAGAGAGTGAAGACATATGTTACCTAAGCCTGAGGCTTCCAAACTTAAGATTCCTAGACCTATACGCATTCTAATCAAGAAAAAATCAGGCATATTTAGTCTAACAATTTTGTCTATATTCACAATTATGGCGACTATTGGAGTGGAGATGATACCAAAAGAAGCCCTTTACAGAAATCCTTCAATAGCTTCATTGCCTCCCTCATGGGAACATCCTTTGGGTACAGATTGGTCTGGACGCGATATTTTTGCCCTTATAATATACGGCTCACGAAGTGTCATGTTTATATCTTTTCTAGGAGCTTCTTTCACAGTATTAATTGGTTCGACAATTGGTATTGCTGCCGGCTATCTTGGAGGAAAAATTGATAAAATCCTAGGGGTTATCACGGATATAGCTTTAACATTACCTGGAATAGTGCTATTTATCGTTTTAGCTTCCTTCTTTAGAAGAACTGATAATATTACTTTCTCGTTTCTGTTAAGTATTACAGCTTGGGGTGGATTAGCTAGGGCGCTTAGATCCCAAACTCTCTCGCTTAAGCAACAGGAATTTATAGAAGCAGCCAAAGCTATTGGGCTAAGCGCATTTCACATAATTTTCCGAGAGATAATGCCCAATCTCTTGCCTTATATAGGCACAAACTTCTTATTCGCGGTAATATATTGCATATATATGTCGGTTGGGCTTTTCTATCTGGGGCTAACAACCCCCGATATTGGAGTGACAAATTGGGGAATGATGTTAAACCAAGCTATCTCGCAAGGAATAATCATGATCAAGAATCCTATGCACATAGTTTTCTTACTGGCTCCAATAACCGCTATAATTCTCCTAACCGTATCCCTCGTATTACTCGCAGGGATTAAAGAGTTATTCAACCCGAGACTAAGTGAAGAAGAATAATGTGCTGTCTTAACTCTTAGAGTTTTGGCATAATATTGTGTGTATTCACGCTTAGTCCACTGATTAAGTATAAGCTTGTTGAGTCCTCGGGTAGAATATATTTTGCCATCCATAAAGGAGTCGCTAGTCCTCTAGGTAAGGGCTTAATATCTGTTGAGAGAGTAGATGCAGAGTACTATAGGCTAACTGATGCTGGGCTTGAGATTGCCGAAGCATTAGCGGCTAAGAGAGAGGCTGAAGTTGACTCTATGCTTCCCTCCTAGTGAGGCTTCAAGTTTGATGGATTGGTATATAAACCGTTTTATACGCTTCCTTTACTATTTAGACTTGACTATTCTTAAGATTGCACAGGCGCGCATATATGCTACACTAAATCTCTACCCAGCGGTCATATTTCATGGTGGTATTTGACTTGTCCACCATTCAATTTAAGTCCATTATTGAGCGGTGCATGGAACAAGCGAAGCAGGCTCATTCTCATCAGGCGAAGCTTACCGTGTTAACTAATTTTCTTTCTTAAGGATTTATTTGGCATAAGCATTTATCTTTGCCATTGACATTTAATAGCGTGTTTGGCGGAGGACGTTAGTTTGGAGTTGGTCCGCAGCTTTATATCTTTCGATGTTGAGGATGAGGGTGTTATTAGGGAGCTTACTAGGGTTCAATCGATTCTTCTCGAGACTGGGGCAGACCTCAAGGTTGTTGAGCCGAGAAACATTCATGTAACTATTAGATTTCTTGGTGAGATA